>DASUIM010000084.1:0-14179 GCA_036279775.1 Fluviicoccus sp.
CTGAGCCGCCGATATTGACCTTTGGCCCCGGTCACGGCATGGTGTGGCCATCCTGATTCCGCCGCGGCCCCGACATGTCCTTCCCCTCCCTGATGCAACGCGACCTGGCCGTGCTCTGGCACCCCTGCACCCAGATGCACGACCACGAAACGCTGCCGGTGATTCCGATCGCCCGCGCCGCCGGTGTGTGGCTGACCGACACCGAAGGCAAGCGCTACATTGACGCCATCAGTTCGTGGTGGGTGAACATCTGGGGCCACGCCAACCCGCACATCAACGCCGCGCTGAAGCAACAGCTGGACACGCTGGAACACGTCATCCTCGCCGGGTTCACCCACGAGCCGATTGTCAGCCTGTCGGAAAAACTGGTGGCGCTGGCTCCGCCCGGCCTCAGCCGCTGCTTTTACGCCGACAACGGCTCCGCCGCCATCGAGGTGGCGCTGAAGATGTCGATGCACTGCTGGCGCAATCGCGGTGAAACCGCCAAGACCCGATTCGTGGCGTTATCCGGCAGTTATCACGGCGAAACGCTGGGCGCATTGTCGGTCACCGACATTCCGCTGTTTTCCGACACTTATGCACCGTTGCTGACGCCGCAACTGCGCGTGCCTTCGCCCGACTGGACGCAGGCTCCGGACGGCGTGACGCCGGAGCAGTTCGCCCGGCGGCAGTTCGTGGTGCTGGAAGACTTGCTGAAGGCCCGTCATGCCGAAATCAGCGCGGTGATTGTCGAACCGCTGGTGCAGGGCGCGGCCGGAATGAGGATGTATCACCCGGTGTACCTGCAACTGCTGCGCGAGGCCTGTACCCGCTACGGCGTGCACCTGATCGCCGACGAGATTGCCGTCGGCTTCGGCCGCACCGGCAGCTTCTTTGCCTGTGAACAGGCGGGCATCACCCCGGATTTCCTTTGCCTGTCGAAGGCGCTGACGGCGGGTTACCTGCCGATGTCGGTGGTGCTGACCACCGATGACGTTTACCAGACGTTCTACCACCGCTACGAGTCGCTGAAGGGCTTCCTGCACTCGCACAGCTTCACCGGCAATCCGCTAGCCGCGCGCGCCGCGCTCGCCTCGCTGGAACTGTTCGCGCTCGATCCGCAACGGCGGCAACAAGCGGCGCTGGCGCAGGTCATGGCGGAGGAGCTGGCTCCCTTGCACGGTCATGCCCATATCCGGCATGTGCGCCAGACCGGCCTGATCGGCGCGTTCGACATGGTGCAGACCGGCGGCCTGCCCTTTGACTGGCGCGAACGGCGCGGCCTGAAGGTGTTCGAGGCGGCGCTGCGCCAAGGCGTGCTGTTGCGCCCCATCGGCAATACGGTCTATTTCATGCCGCCTTATGTGATGACCGCCGATGAATTGCGCCACGTCATCCGTACCGCCATCGATGCGGTGGGTGAAGCCTGCGCCGCCCCCGCCCACGGCCATGACAACGGCGTCAGCCTGCCGTAACCCGGCTGGCGCTAGCGCTCGTGCATGGCCTCGTCCGCGCTGCGGCGCAGGGGCTTCAGCACAAAGTTGGCCACGGTCCGGGAGCCGGTGATGATTTCCACGGACGCTGTCATCCCCGGACGGATATCCAGCATCCGACGGCCCTTGGGCACCAGCCCGTCGGTTTCGACATGCACCCGGTAATACGGCTTGTCGTCGCGGCGGGTGTCATCCTCCAGCGTGTCCGGGCTGATATAGGTGACATGTCCCTTCAGCGAGCCGTAAAGCGTGTAGTCGTAGGCATCCAGCTTGATGTTGGCGCGCAGGCCGTTATGCAGGAAGGCGACATCCGCCGGGCGGACATGCGCCTCCACGATCAGCACATCATCACTGGGCACGATTTCCAGTAACTCCTCGCCGGCCTTCAGCACCGCACCGATGGTAGTGAAACGCACGTTCTTGACAATGCCCGACATTGGCGCGCGCAGGTAGGTGGATTGCAGCGCCTGGTTGCGCTGGGCATAGACCTGCTCGCTTTGCGCCAGGTCGGCCTGGGCGTTGGCCAGCTCTTTCTGGGCATCCTGCCGGAAGGCGTTGCGCTTGTTGGTCAGTTGGGCGCGCAGGTCGCCGACCTGCTGGCGGGCCTTCAGGATTTCCGATTGCGCCGCGTCGCCGGAGGCCTCCAGCTTCAACAGCAGGTCCAGCCCCTGCTGGGCCAGCGCGATGGATTGCTCCAGCGCCGACAGCTCCTCGCGTTGCGCCTGCTGCCGTTTCTCGTACAGCGCCCGCTGTGACTCCATGATATCCCGGTGGCCGTGTACCGACGGCGGGAACCGCAACGGCAGGCCGCTCAGTTCGGCGGTCAGACGCTCGATCGTGGCATGCAGCGCCACCATTTTGGCTTCCACTTCATCAGAGCTGGCTTGAAAGCGGACCGGATCCAGCTCGGCAATCAGATCACCCGCCCGCACCGCCTGCCCTTCCTTGACGTGCAATAACTTCAGGATGCCGCCATCCACGGACTGGACCACCTGCGAGCGGCTGGACACGATGACCGTGCCCGGCGCCCGAACCTGCTCCTCGACGGTAGCGATGGCGGACCACAGCCCCAGACCGGTCAGGAAAAGAATGGCGGCGATCAGGACGCCGTCACGATAGCGGGTGGTAATCGGCCGGGTCGGCGCCAGCAGCCGCGTGATATCGAGGCTCATGTCGCGCCCTCCCCGATCGCCGGCCGACCCGGCGGGCGGGACGGCTGGCTGCGGACCTGCTGCGTGGGAACATCGGCGCGTATCTGGCCGTCATCCACCACCAAGGTGCGTTGCGACAGCTCAACCCAGCCCATCCGGTGCGTGGTGAAGATGACGGTGACATCGCCCGGCAGGTTTTTCAGCACCGACTGCACTAATTGTTCCGACTCCCGGTCCAGGCTGGCGGACGGCTCGTCCAGCAGCCAGATTTTCGGCTGTTGCAGCAACAGGCGCGTAATGCCGATCAACTGTTTCTGGCCGCCTGACAACCCCGCACCGCCCTCGCGGATCAGGGTATCCAACCCCTGCGGCAAACGGGCCGCGAAACGATCAAGGCCGGTCGCGCGCAAGGTGTCCCGCAGTTTGTCCTCGGAGGGCTGGTCCAGCCCCAGCGTCAGGTTTTCGCGCAGGGTGCCGCCGAACAGCCGGACTTCCTGGGGCAGGAAGCCCACGGTTTGCCGCAACCAACCCAGGCGGCAGGCCTGCAAGTCCAGCCCGGCAATGCGCACCATGCCCTGCGAGGGCGTTCCCAGACCGGCCATCAACCGCAGCAACGTGCTCTTGCCGCTGCCATTGCGGCCCAGCACGGCAATGCGCTGGCCCGCCGGTATGCGCAGGGATGGCACGGTCAGGATCGACTCCTGTCCCTCTTCATAGGCATAGTGGACATCCTCCAGCACCAGATCATGCCGCTCCACGGTGCTGCCGGCCCAGCGTCCGTCATCGGCGGGACGCGAAAGCAGCCGGTCCAGCACGTGCAGGGCATGCCGGGCGTGTTGCCACTGCACCAGGATATTGGTCAGCTGGATGGTCGACCCCATTGCCCGCTGGGCCAGAATCGAGCAGGCGATCAAGCCGCCGGTGGTCAGTTCCCCGGCCTCGATGGCAAACACCCCCGCCACCAGCACCAGCACATACGCCAGTTGCTGGAAGGCGCCGGAGACATATTGCGCCTGGCTGCTCAGCTTGCGCATGCGCTCCCCGTTATCGGCAAGATCGCGCGTGAGCCGTTGCCACAGCGCCCCGAAACGCCATTCGGCGCCCGCAGCCTTCAGGCTTTCCGCGCCTGACACCGCCTCGATCATTACCCCCTGCCGTAATGCGCTTTCTTCCACCTGCCGGTTCTGCAACCGTTCCAGCGGCTTGCGCACCGCCAGTCCGACGCCAATGCAGACCGGCAGCAGGCAGAGCGGCACCAGCGCCACGTACTTGCCCAGCACCGCCACCATGGCAATAAAGAACAGGATAAAGGGCATGTCCGCCATGGCGAACAGGGTGCTGGACGTCAGAAAGGCCTTCACCGACTCGTAATCGCGGATTTGCCCGATCAGCACGCTGCCCTGCGCCGGACGGCGGTCCAGCTTCAGGGCCATCATCTTTTCAAAAAAATACTGCGACAGCGCCTCGTCAATCCGCTTGGATGTCGCCTCCATCAGCCCCAAGCGGACAAACTTGAACACCAGGTCGAACAGGATGGCCAGCACCACGCCGCTGGCCAGCGCCCACAGCGTCGGGTAGGAAAAGTTCGGCACCACCCGGTCATAAACCTGCATGGCGAAAACCGAACTGACCACCGCCAGCAGGTTGATGAACAGCGTGGCCGTACCGATGCGGGCGAAGAGGGGCAGATGCTCGCGCAATACCGCCCGGATGGCGGTCGTCGCGGGCTGCCCCGCCGACTCCTCGACCGGCCCTTGCAGCGGCTTGACCGGGAACGGCGTGTACAGCGCTCCCCCCTCCAGCGCCGCTGCGTCTCCGTCCGCTCCGATGATCACCAGGCTTCCCCCCCGCCAGCCCAAGGCCGGGAAATGCTCGCGCCCGGCCAGTGACAGCGGCACGCGGCCCAGCGCCTCGTGCGGAAACAGGATGCTCCAGGCCATCGCCACGCTTTCCTCCGGACTGGCGGAAGCGCAGCGCTCCAGGGTGTGGGCAACCTCCGCCCCGGCCAGGATGCGGCCGCGCTGGGCTGCATAGGCGCGCAGGGTTTCCCCCAGCTGCTGCAGGCGCACCGGCTCAAAAATCGGTTCTGTCATGGCGCGGCTGCTCCGGTTGCCGCAGGCGGCAACGACTCCTGACTCATGTCCCTCTCCACAATCCGGTCCCAGTACAGACCGCTCAGCGCCAGCTTGGCGTTGGCCTGCCAGAGATTACGCCGTTGCTCCACCAGTTGCAGGCGGGTTTCGTGCGCTTCCCGCTGCGCGTTCAGCACTTCCAGCCAGCTTTTGCGGCCCGCCTCGAACTGACGCAAGAAACTTTCGACAACCTTGTCCGCCGCTTCAACGGCGGCGGCCTGTTGCTCCATCTGCACGGACGACATCCGCCACTGGGCATGCGCCATGTTGATGGTGGCGCTGATATCGCGGCGGGTGCTGTCCACCGCCGCCCGGGCGGCGTCAATGCGCTGCCGCCCCGCCTGCCAGCCCTGATAGGCCTTGACGCCGCCATCCGTCTGGTATTGCACCGTCAACTGGGTCTCAGGCTCGGCGGTGCTGTCGCCGCCGACCGGACGCACGTAACGGAGCGCCACTTCCGGCGACAACCCCGAGCGCTTGATCCGGGTATCGGCCTGCTCGCGGCTGACCGAGGCCTGTGCATAAACCAGATCCGGGTGGGCTTCGAGCGCCCGCGCCAGCGCCTGGCCGGCCTCCGCCGCCGTCAGCAACTCGCCGCTGTCCGGCCATCCGGAAGGCAACGCCCCGCCCTCCAGCAGGGCGCTGAACTGCGCCTCGGCCCCAATCAGGCCCGCCTGGTTCATCTCCAGGCTGGCCTCGGCTTGCCGGATCCGGCTGATAATGCTGACCACATCCGACTGTGGCGAGGCGCCGGCGGCGGCGCGGCGCTGGATCATGCCGGACAAGCCGTCCAGAACCCCGCGATACCGCTGCCACAACTCCGCCTGCTCGCGATAAGCCACGACCGCAAAATAGGACTCGGTCAGCCGCAAGCCCAGCTGCAGCCGGGTTTTCTGCAAGTCGGCGACCGCCAGCGCCTGCACGGCCTTGGCGCTGTCGATGGCGGCCACGGTCTGGCCGCCCTGCCACAGCGGCAGCACGGCGCGAACCACATAGTCGTTGCCGCCGTCGCGGTTGCTGCGCACCAGATCCGTTTGCAGATAGGGCCAGAAACCGCTGTAGGCGGCGGTGCGGTCAAACCCCGCCGCCTTGATCGCGGCTTCCGCCCGACGAATATCCGGATGGCTGCGCCACAACTGCGCCAGGGATTGGCCGACCGTATCGGCATGCGCCGGGACGGCCGCCAGCATCGCCAGCGCCAACCATGTCGGAAACCGGAAAAGCCGCCGCCGGACCGCCAAGGCGGGAAAGGAGTCACGCACGCAGGAAAGCTCCGCAATAAAACACGCCAGATCCGGAAAACCGGATCTGGCGCAATACCCAGGAAAGATCAGGAAATAATCAGAGCGGACCGGCGCCGTGGTCAAAAATCTCCTGACCGGTCAGGCGCAGCAGTTCTGTTGATCCCGCATCCGAATACACCACCAGGACATCCTCGGCGCCCAAGGCGCTGACGGCATAACCGCCACTGCCCAGGTTATCGAAGAAGTCATCAATGACGATGCCCTGATTCGGATCATCGCCCACCTGGATATACAGGTCCGGATGATCATCGAACTCGCCCAGCATGGAGAAGACAATGGTCAGGTCTTCCGGGACCGACGGCGCATTGATGATGGCCAGCGTATCGGCGCCATCCGCCTCGGCATTGTCGGAGTCGTTGAAGATGGTGTCATCACCGTCCTGACCGTAACGGTAGACATAAGTATCATCACCTTGCCCGCCGTTAAACTCATCATCACCAGCGCCGCCATCGAGAGTATCGTTGCCGCCCGCACCGAACAGCACGTCATAATCATCACTGCCTGTCAGGCTGTCGTCGCCACCATGACCATAACCAACAACGCCGTACTCCTGTTCCGGCGTGCTCAGGTCGGACACGGTCTGGTCATCAAAGACCAGCTCGCTGATCTTCATGCTGCCGTAACCGTAACCTGCCTGGGCTTCGTCATAGTAATGCCCCCAGACGGTCACACCTTCACCGGTTTCTACGCCGTTGTCATCCAGCAGCGACACCACCAGATCCGCGCCATCCCGGACAAGCAGCGCATGGTCGCGAGTAATGCCGTCGAAGACTATCCGGTCATAACCCGGATTGTTCAATCCCGGCTGGTCGGTCCACTGGTCAATTTCGTCATTACCGTCGCCGGTCGAGAACACATAGACATCATCGCCTTCGCCGCCGCTCAACTCATCAAAGCCCGAGCCGCCGATGAGGGTGTCGTCGCCCGCCTCGCCATCCAGTTCGTCATCCTCGCTGCCGCCGTCCAGCAGGTCGTTGCCGCCGCCGCCGCGCAGCGAGTCATAACCGGCCTCGCCGAACAGGATATCCGCCGCGCCGTCGTCGACACGCTGCCACTGGCCAGGCGCAGTCTGTATGTAGGCG
Organism: Fluviicoccus sp.; assembly: GCA_036279775.1. Lineage (GTDB taxonomy): Bacteria > Pseudomonadota > Gammaproteobacteria > Pseudomonadales > Moraxellaceae > Fluviicoccus. The sequence goes on from DASUIM010000084.1 coordinate 7,142, forward strand.
TCTCCTGTCAACCGGTCATCACCATCGCCGCCCAGGATGGTGTCCTCGTCATTGCCGCCTTCCAGGTCATCATTTCCTTCCAGGCCTTCAATCATATCCAAGCCGCCGCCGCCATAGAGGAAATCATCCCCCGGGGTTCCGACGAGATTGTCATCGGCACTGATGCCCAAGGCGATTTCAAAAACCTGCAGGGCGGTATAACGCTCCAGCTCTGTCACACCCTCATCGCTGTACAGGATAAAGGTATCGGCCGCCGCCATCGGACTCAGGTACAGGTTGCCGAACTCATCACGCGAGAAGAAATCCTCAATGGTAATTCCCTGCTCGCCATCCGGCCCGATGAGGATGGTCAGGTCCGGGTTATTGCCTCCGAAGGGGTCGAACCGGAAATTGAAATCACGGGCGTCCGGGTCCGCCGGGACATTGAACAGCTTGTAGACATCGGCTCCGTCATCGGCAGGGGTGAACAACATGTTGAAAACATCATCATGCCCATCCACGCCATACCGATAGACATAGACATCATCTCCGGCTCCGCCGGAGAGGCCGTCATCACCCGAGCCGCCATCGATAACGTCATTGCCGCCGCCGCCGAACAGGATATCATCCTCGTTCGAACCGGTTATCTGATCATCGGCGCCCTGTCCGTAAACCACCTCGCCCAAGGTGAGATCGGGAGCACTGAAGTTGGTCATCGTCATGTCATCAAACACGACCTGGCCGATGGCAAAGCTGCCAATGCCGTAACCGGCCTGACTCTCATCGTAGTAATGGCCATCAACCACAGCCCCGTCACCGGTTTCATTGCCGGCGTCATCCAGGAAGCGGATTTCCAGGGAAAGGCCATTACGCACGATCAGGGCATGATCGCGGGTAATGCCTTCCAGACGCAGGATATCGTAGCCGGGGGCATTGGGCGTGTTTTCATCGGTACCGCGATCCTGATCGATCTGATCCATGCCTTCGCCGGCCTTGACCAGATAGACATCATCGCCCGCTCCGCCTTGCAACTCGTCATTACCCAAGCCGCCGGTAAGGAAGTCACTCCCAGCGTCACCCTCAACCTGGTCATCCCCCTCTCCACCGTCCAGCTGGTCATCACCATCACCGGCGGACAGGTAATCGCGCCCGGCACCGCCGTCCAAGAAGTCGGACGAACCGTCATCCACGCGATCCCAGGTATTCGGGCCCGTCTGGATGAAACCGTAGCCGTGCAGGGTATCGTCGCCGTCACCACCCTGCAGGGTGTCCGATCCGTCCTCACCCTGAAGGTTGTCATTGCCGCCACGGCCTTCAATCAGGTCGTTGCCGCCATGACCGGCAATGAATTCATCCGCCGGGGTGCCGATCAGGTGGTCATCACCCTCGGTCGCGTTCAGCATCGACAGCCGGGATACCACATCGTCAAACAGCAGCGTGGTGCCGTCATCCAGCACGAAGGCATCGACTCGTGCAGCAGCGGAGGAGAAATAGTTCTGGATGAGCAGGCCGTCACCGCTATTGCCGATACGGACCTGCAAGGAGCCATTGGTCTCCATGAATGACAGGTCAGCCTCGGTGATGCCGGGCCCGAAATTGACCGTATCGACCGTGGACTTCACCGCTTCGGAGACATTGAGGGTATAGCTGCCTGTTGCGTTACCATAACCGCCGACATAAACCGTATAGGCCATTCCCTCCCGGGCCGTGAAATAGAGCAGCGGCAGAGTGCCCTCACCACTGTCATCATCCATCACGACGACATTGCCGTCCTGGTCAAGCACCTTGATAATGGAGTCGAAATTGCTGTCGACAGCCAACTGGTACATCGCTCCCGCCGTCAGGACAGGCAGGGTAATGCTGTCAACCGCCGTGGCATAGTGGTATGGGTTGGGGTCGATGATTTCATTACCGTCCTGCAACTTCCCGGCAAAACTGTTTAACAGGTTGACGGTGGTCATGGCACTGAAATCGGTGTTGTTGAGGGTGTCAAAACCGTCGCCAAGCCTGAAGACATAGCTATCGCTGCCTTCACCGCCCTCAAGGTAATCACCGCCTTCACCGCCGATAAGGGTATCCTGACCGGTCCCGCCGCGCAGGTTGTCACTGTCAAGCCCGCCGGACAGGCCGTCATTGCCGTCACCGCCCATCAGGGTATCGCTGCCGCTGCCGCCAATGAGGGAGTCATCTCCGCCACGGCCGTCAATGGTATCGTTGCCGCCCAGGGCATCGATTTCCGCCGGCAGGTCGTCATCGACAATGATGTCATCCCCTTCGGTGGCAATCACCGCAATGGCGCTGACCTGCTCGACCGTGAGCGCCAGTCCGCTGCCGTCGGTAAAGCGGATTTCGTCAATCGGGAAGCGGGCATCCGTGCTTGAGAAGTACTGCTGGATCTGGAGGCTGTCGGCGCCCCCGTTGATCTCGATACGGAGATCCTCGCCAACGCGGTGGAACACCACGTCGGCAAGGCTGATATCCGGCCCCAACTCGATCACGTCAAAGCCCGCGCCCGCCGCTACCGGCACATAATCACCGGCCTCGTTGTAGTAGGAGCTGTCGTTGTCAAAGTTCTCGATCCGGTCATGTCCGTCACCCCGGTTGAAGATATAGGTATCGCTGCCGCTCTGACCATTCAGGACATCATTGCCCGCACCGCTGGACAGCCGGTCACCCCCGGCACCTCCGTAGAGCCATTCATTGCCCGCCGCGCCGCCGGTCAGGGTATCGTCGCCGTTATCACCGCTGAGATATCCACCGTCGTCGCCGTTCACCAGGGTGTCGTTGCCGTCGCCGCCGTACAGATTGTTATAACCGTCGCCGCCCTCCAGACTGTCATTGCCGTCCTCACCGTACAGCGTGTCATCCCCGGTGTTGCCCAATATGTGGTCGTCACCTGCCCGCCCCCAAACCTGGTCATTGCCGGCCAGGGCATCCAGGGTATTCGCACCGTTACCGAGGGTAATAGTGTCGTCTCCCTCGGTGGCCTCAATCATGCGGACCTCGATTTCCGCGACATCCCATTCTGTGCCGTCCGCGAAGCGGATGGCGTCAATCGGCCAGCGCGCATTCCAGGTGTCGCTGCCGGCATCGGCAAACTGGTTATAGACGGTGATCTGGTCATCACCGCCAATGCCACCGATGTAAACACGCAGGTCATCACCGGAACGGCGAAGGATCACGTCTTGCGGGGCGATGCCCTCACCCAGCAGGATGATGTCCGTCCCAGCGCCCTTGACGTAACCCTGCAGGGCGTCACTCCATTCATAGTCGTCGTTGCTGATAACGTCCTGACCATCACCCCGATTGAACACATAGGTGTCGTTGCCCGAGTGACCGGAGAGGTTGTCATCGCCTGCACTGCCGGACAACGTGTCATTACCGTCACCGCCGTTAAGGACATCTACCCCGGCGCCGCCGGTCAGGCTGTCATGCCCGCCTTCCCCGCTAAGGTTGCCACCTGTACCACCGTTGATCAGGGTGTCATTCCCTTCGCCGCCGGACAGGTAGTTGTAACCCTCGCCACCCTCCAGGGTGTCATTACCGTCCTCACCGTACAGCCAGTCATCGCCGGTGTTGCCCTGAAGGCTGTCATTGCCTCCGCGGCCATAGACGGTATCGTTGCCTGCTGCGGCATCAAGGAGGTTGTCGCTGTTGCCCAGCACAAGGATATCGTCGCCATCGGTGGGAACGAGTAGCCTGGGAGCCTCGGTGGCGGTTGAGCCCACGGGGGTAAAGTTAACGGTCTGAGCCGCGATGGCCGCCACGTCAGCATTGCCTGTAATGGCAATATCCAGCACCGCCGAATTGAACTCGAAGGTGCCCGGAATCAACCCGGCTGCTTCTGCGATGGCTTGCGCAGCTGCTATCGTGCTGGCGTCGAAGTCAGCCAACGAGACGACATGCAACGGGAAATCGCGGTTGGTGTAGGTCTCGGTATTGGTGCCGGGTTCATAGGTAAAGAGTGATGTCGCATCAGTTACACGCCAGCTTTCGGCATAGATATCGTAAAAATCCTGCAGGGTGAGGGCCGAGTGGTCGAGTACAGTGCCGTCACGCAGGCGAAGATCGTTGCCATTGACGCCGTTGCCATCGCCCAGGATACCGGTCACTACGGAGTCGTTGGCGATGAAAATCGTCGTGGGGCTGTAATGTATCGGCTTGATCAGTACATCATTGCCATGACCATCACTGATGAGGTATTTGCCATCGGCACGGTGCGTCACCGAGCCCTCGCCCACGATCAGCCGCTCACCCACGGCCAGTTTGGTTGTCACTCCATTAACGACCAAGGGTTCAGGCCGTTCATGGGCATTGTAGACGCTGATGACATTCTCGCTGCCTTCGCTGCCAAACTTCAGGGCGACGGCCGTGATGCCGGAAACGCTGGTACCGACAGGCTCGGTACGCATCTGGATTTCAAAATTGCCGGCCGGATTCGTGCCCTTCACACAGGTGAATTCACCTACGGCCTGGAAGTCAAACCCGAGGCTGTCGAAGGAAAGCATGTGCGGATCACCGACACCGTATGCAGAGCGGCGGTCATCGGCAACATTCACATACATGGTGGCCGACGACTGATTGCCTTGGCTGTCCTCGATGGTGTACGTCACCGCGTCAGTGCCGACAAAACCGTTCGGGGTGTAGGTGATGGTGTTATTGGCATTAACCATCACACCGCCACCATTGAGCGAGTTCGCGCCGATTACGGTAAAGGCATCACCTTCTTCATCATTGTCATTAGCCAGCACGTTCACCGTTACAGGGGCGACGCGGGTCGTCGAGGCAAAGTCATCCCTGGCATCCGGGGCGTCATTCACGCCGTTGACAGTGAGGGTAACGGTGGCCGGGTCGCTATTTTCGTAGCCATCGTTGGCCCTGTACTGGAAGGTGACAATATTGGTGTCACCATCGCTCATGGCCTGGTCGGCAGCGGTGGGAGTGTAGGCGAAAGAGCCATCGCTGTTGAACGACAGCCCCTCCGGCGCGCTGCCGACCAGTGCATAGGTCAACGGGTCACCGTCTTCGTCGGTGGCAACAGTGCTGCCTGTTATGGCAGCGTCATTTTCGCTACCTTCCAGCTGCACGTCGTTCGCTACCGGCACGGTATTGTTACGGATGGTGATGGTTACGGTGGCGGTGTTGCTGTCCTCCGTGCCATCGTTTGCCGCGTACTGGAAGGTGATGATGTTGGCTTCGCCGGGCGGCAGGGTCAGGTCGGCATCGGTCGGCGTGTAGACAAAAGTACCATCCGTATTGAAAGCCAAGCCGGCGGGCGTGTCGCCCACCACCGCATAGGTGAGTAGCGGCTGGTCGTGGATATCCGCGTCGGTTGCCGTAACATGGCCATTGAGAAGATTGGCAGGCTTGCCCCGGAAAGCACCGTCTTCCGCCACCGGCGCATCATTCATGCCCTGGATCGTCACCGTCACCGTCGACGGAGCGCTGTCCACCGTGCCGTCATTCGCCACATACTCGAACGACACCACCCGGCTTTCGCCGTCGTCCAGGCCTTGGTCGGCCGCCAACGGAGCAACCGCGAAGGTGCCGTCGGGGTTGAAGGTCACTCCGGCCGGGGCCGAGCCGACCAGCGCGTAAGTCAGGGACTCGACATCGACATCCGACGCCGCCGGGACGCTGCCCGTGATCGTCGCGTCATCCTCCAAGCCGGAGGCCGACACGTCGCCGCCGCTCACCGGCGCATCATTCGCGCCGGTGAGCGTCACCGTCACCGTCGCCGGGGCGCTGTCGGTCGTGCCGTCATTGGCTACATACTGGAAGGTCACGACCCGGCTTTCGCCGTCGTCCAGACCTTGGTCCGACGCCAGCGGCGTCACCGAGAAAGTGCCGTCGGCGTTGAAGGTCACGCCTTCCGGCGCGACACCCACCAAGGCATAAGTCAGGGAATCGATATCAGCATCCGAGGCCGAAACGCTGCCCGAAATCGTTGTCTCATCCTCCGTGCCCGTCGCCGAGGCATTGGAGGCCACGGGAGCATCATTGGCTCCGCTGATCGTCACCGTAACGGTGGCCGGTGCACTGTTGACCGTACCGTCGTTCGCCACATATTGGAACGACACCACCCGGCTTTCACCGTCATCCAGTGCCTGATCCGCCGCCAGCGGGGCCACCGCGAAGGTGCCGTCAGCGTTGAAGGTGACTCCGGCCGGAGCCGAGCCCACCAGGGCATAAGTCAGCGACTCGACATCGACATCCGACGCCGCCGCGACGCTGCCCGTGATCGCCGCGTCATCTTCCGTGCCGGAGGCCGAGGCATCGCCACCGCTGACCGGCGCATCATTCGCGCCGGTGATCATCACCGTCACCGTCGCCGGGGCGCTGTCGGTCGTACCGTCATTGGCCACATACTGGAAAGTCACGACGCGGCTTTCGCCGTCGTCCAGGCCCTGATCCGATGCCAGCGGCGTCACCGAGAAGGTGCCGTCGGTGTTGAAGCTGACGCCCGCCGGCGCCACGCCCACCAGTGCGTAGGTCAGGTTCTCGGCATCCACGTCGCTGGCGGCGGGAACCGTGCCGCTGAGCAGAAAATCATCCTCTGACATCATCGCAGAGATATCGCCGCCAGTTACCGGCGCATCGTTCGCGCCAGTGATTGTCACCGTCACCGTCGCCGGTGCACTGTTAGTCGTGCCGTCGTTCGCCACATATTGGAAAGTCACGACGCGGCTTTCGCCGTCGTCCAGTGCCTGATCCGCCGCCAGCGGAGCGACCGCGAAGGTGCCGTCAGCGTTGAAGGTCACTCCGGCCGGGGCCGAGCCCACCAGCGCATAAGTCAGCGACTCGACATCGACATCCGACGCCGCCGCGACGCTGCCCGTGATCGCCGCGTCATCTTCCGTACCGGAGGCCGAGGCATCGCCACCGCTCACCGGCGCATCATTCGCGCCGGTGATCGTCACCGTCACCGTCGCCGGGGCGCTGTCGGTCGTGCCGTCGTTCGCCACATACTGGAAGGTCACGACGCGGCTTTCGCCGTCGTCCAGCCCCTGATCCGACGCCAGCGGCGTCACCGAGAAAGTGCCGTCGGCGTTGAAGGTC
>DASUIM010000085.1:0-5721 GCA_036279775.1 Fluviicoccus sp.
GCTGCTGTGGCTGGCCATCGCCGGTATCCTCGTGTTTGTATTCAGTAATTTCAATCACCAGACGCCGCCCAGAAGCCTCAACTACTCCGAATTCGTTTCGTCCGTCAGCAATGGCGAGGTGAAGCGCGTCCGCATCGACGGTCTCAATATTTCCGGCGAGCTGGCCAAGGACGGGCAGAAATTCGAGACGGTCCGTCCGTCCATTGCCGATCCCGATCTGATGGCGAAGCTGCTGGACAAGAACGTTACCGTCGAAGGCGCGGCCCCCGAACAGCAAAGCGTCTGGATGCAGTTGCTGGTCGCCAGCTTCCCGGTGGTGCTGATCGTGCTGCTGTTCATGTTCTTCATGCGGCAGATGCAGGGCGGCGGCGGCGGTCGCGGCGGCCCCATGACCTTCGGCAAATCCCGCGCCCGCATGCTGTCGGAAGACCAGATCAAGACCACCTTCGCCGATGTCGCCGGTTGCGACGAAGCCAAGGAGGACGTGCACGAAATTGTCGAATTCCTGCGTGATCCCTCCAAATTCCAGCGTCTGGGCGGCAAGATTCCGCGCGGTGTGCTCATGGTCGGTCCTCCCGGTACCGGCAAGACGCTGTTGGCCAAGGCCATCGCCGGCGAAGCCAAGGTGCCGTTCTTCACCATCTCCGGTTCCGATTTCGTGGAAATGTTTGTCGGTGTCGGTGCGTCCCGCGTCCGCGACATGTTCGAACAGGCGAAGAAGCAAGCGCCTTGCATCATCTTCATTGATGAAATCGATGCTGTCGGTCGCCAGCGCGGCGCCGGTTTGGGCGGCGGTCATGACGAACGCGAGCAGACCCTGAACCAGTTGCTGGTCGAAATGGACGGTTTCGAGGGCAATGAAGGCATCATCATCATCGCCGCCACCAACCGCCCGGATGTGCTGGACGCGGCCCTGCTGCGCCCCGGCCGCTTCGACCGTCAGGTGGTGGTCGGCCTGCCCGATATTCGCGGCCGCGAACAGATCCTCAAGGTGCACCTGCGCAAGGTGCCCCTGGGGGATGACGTCGATCCGGCCGTAATCGCCCGCGGGACGCCCGGATTCTCTGGCGCCGATCTCGCCAATCTGGTTAATGAAGCTGCGTTGTTTGCCGCCCGCAGTGATCTGAAGGCTGTGGGTATGCGCGAGATGGAACTGGCCAAGGACAAGATTCTGATGGGCGCCGAGCGCAAGTCGATGGTCATGTCCGAGGAAGAAAAGCGCAACACGGCGTATCACGAAGCCGGGCATGCCATTGTCGGCCGTCTGCTGCCTGATCATGATCCGGTCTACAAAGTGTCTATCATTCCCCGCGGCCGCGCCTTGGGCGTGACGATGTTCCTGCCTGAAGTCGACCGTTATTCCCGCTCCAAGCGCGGTATCGAGTCGATGATCTGTTCCCTGTTCGGCGGCCGCATCGCCGAGGAACTGACGCTGGGTTTTGACGGAGTCACCACGGGAGCTTCCAACGATATCCAGCGCGCCACCGAGCTGGCGCGCAATATGGTCACCAAGTGGGGCCTGTCTGAAAAACTGGGACCGTTGCTGTATGACGAGGACGAGGGTGAGGTATTCCTGGGCCGCTCGGTCACCCAGCGAAAGAATGTTTCCGCACAGACAGCGATGGATATCGATAATGAAATCCGCGCGGTCATTGACCGCTGCTATAACAAGGCCAAGGATATTCTGGTTACGCACCGCATCATCCTGGATGCCATGGCGGATGCCCTGATCAAATACGAAACCATTGATGCCGGTCAGATTGATGACATCATGGACGGCCGCCCCCCGCGCCCTCCGCAGGCGACATCCTTGCCTGCGGCTGAAGTTCCGGTTGCCACCGATGGCCTGAAAGTTCAGGTGGATCTGCCGAATCTCGGCCCGGTCAGTTGATGCCGGCGGTTCTTCACTGCGGCGGTCGGGTGCTCGACCTGTCGCAGCCGCTGGTCATGGGGGTGCTCAATGTCACCCCCGACTCCTTTTCCGATGGTGGCTGTTTCCTGCACCCGGATGATGCCCTGCGCCGCGTTGAGATCATGCTCGGTGAAGGGGCGGCGATCATCGATCTGGGAGCTGAATCCACCCGCCCCGGTGCCCGCGCGGTCAGCGAGCAGGAGGAGCTGGATCGCCTGCTGCCGGTACTGGAGGCGGTCGCCGCCCGTTTTGATGTCGTCCTGTCCATTGATACCTCTTGTCCGGCGGTCATGACCGAGGCCGCCGCCCGCGGTGCGGGACTGATCAATGATGTCCGTTCCCTGACACGTCCCGGTGCACTGGCCGCCGCCGGCGCCACGGGGTTGCCGGTGTGTATCATGCATATGCAGGGTCAGCCCCGGACCATGCAGGAAGCGCCGGTTTATACCGATGTCGTTGATGAAGTCCGGGGATGGCTGGAAGACCGGGTTGACGCCTGTGTGGCGGCCGGAATCAAGCGGGATCGTTTGTTGCTGGATCCGGGTTTTGGTTTCGGCAAGACCCTGGCGCATAATCTGGAGTTGCTGGCGCGATTGCGTGAAATCCGTGTCGGCGATTTGCCGTTGCTGGTGGGAATGTCCCGCAAGAGTATGCTGGGCGCCGTGCTGGGCGGCGCCCCGGTGAATCAGCGGCTGTTTGCCGGTGTTGCCGCCGCGGCCTTGGCGGTGGAGCGCGGCGCCGCCATTATCCGCACTCACGATGTCAGAGCCACATATGAGGCCATGGCGGTCGCTGCCGCCCTGTTGCCTTGGGAGAAAAGAGCATGAGCCGACAGTATTTTGGCACCGATGGTATTCGCGGTCGCGTGGGCGAAGCGCCGATTGTCCCTGAATTTGCCTTGAAGCTGGGATGGGCGGCGGGGAAGGTGCTGGCCGCCAGCGGCAAGCCGTCCGTGGTCATTGGCAAGGATACACGTCTGTCCGGCTATTTGCTGGAGTCGGCCCTGCAGTCGGGGTTGTCGGCTGCCGGTGTGGACGTCCGTTTGCTCGGACCCATGCCGACGCCCGCGGTGGCGCACCTGACCCGCGCCTTTCATGCCAGCGCCGGTATTGTCATCTCGGCCTCGCATAATCCCTATTTCGACAACGGCATCAAATTCTTCTCGGCGGACGGCAAGAAACTGCCCGATGCCGTGGAGCATGAAATTGAGGCATGGCTCGACAAGCCGATGACCATCGACAACGCGGATGCTCTGGGGAAGACGCTGCGTCAGGAAGATGCCAAGGGTCGTTATATCGAGTTTTGCAAGGCCAGCTTCCCGTACCATCTCAACCTGCGCGGCCTCAAGGTTGTCGTGGATTGCGCCAACGGCGCCACCTATCAGGTTGGACCGGCGGTATTCCGGGAGCTGGGGGCCCAGGTTGTCACGGTTGGTTGCGAGCCCAACGGCTTCAATATCAATGCCGATTGCGGCTCCACGCATCCCCAAGCGTTGCAGGCGGCCGTGCTGATCAACAAGGCCGATCTCGGCATTGCCTTTGACGGCGACGGCGACCGGATTGTCATGGTTGATCACACCGGCGCGGTGGTGGATGGGGATGAAATCATTTACATGATCGCCCGCTCCCGCCTGGATGACGGCCAGCCCTTGCAGGGGGTGGTCGGCACCTTGATGAGCAATATGGGCATGGAGGTCGCCCTGCGCGATCTGGGACTGGAGTTTGTGCGCGCCAAGGTGGGCGACCGTTATGTCATGGAACAGCTGACCCAGCGGGGGTGGACCTTGGGTGGCGAGGGGTCCGGGCATGTCGTCTGTCTTGACAAGACCACGACCGGCGATGCCATTATCGCCAGTCTGCAGGTATTGACCGCAATTGTCCGTTCCGGATTGTCGCTGTATGAGCTCAAGCAGGGAATGAGCAAGTTTCCCCAGCAGTTGATCAACGTGCGGATCGGTCAGAAATCCGATCCGATGCAGAACCCGCGGATTAGCGAGGCGGTTGCCGGGGTTGAGGCTGAATTGGGTGGTCGCGGACGGGTACTGCTGCGCGCATCCGGCACCGAGCCGGTGATCCGGGTGATGGTGGAGGGCGAGCATCAGGCCCAGATTACCCGCTTGTGCCAGCATCTGGCGGATGTTGTCCGTTCGGCGTTGGCCTGATTACGTAGATGAACCGAGTATTCTGAAGATGAATCGTTTGCGTCAAAAGCTGGTGATCGGCAACTGGAAGATGAACGGCAGTTACCGTTCCGGGCAAGCCTTGCTGCAGTCCCTCGTTCATGCCGGTATCGCCACGGTGGTTGCCCCTCCCTTTGTCTATCTTTCACAGGCGGCGGCATTGACTGCCGGCTCCCGGGTTGCCGTTGCGGCACAAGATGTCGCGGCGGAAAAGGGCTATGGCGCCTTCACTGGCGAAGTCTCGGCCCGGATGCTCGCGGAGTTGGGCGTCGGCCATGTCATCGTTGGTCACTCCGAGCGCCGCCAGTATTACGGTGAAACCGATGCGCAGGTGGCGACCAAAGTCCTGCGGGTGGTCGAGGAGGGTATGGTTCCGGTGCTTTGCGTGGGCGAAAGCCTTGCGCAGCGTGAGGCCGGCCAGGCCCTTGCCGTGGTTTCGGCGCAGTTGCTCGCGGTCGTGGAGCACTGTGGTGTCGGCATCCTTTCCACGGCTGTGATTGCCTATGAGCCGGTGTGGGCGATCGGCACCGGCCGCACTGCCACGCCGGACGATGCCCAGTCCATGCATGCCTCCCTGCGGGCCGTTGTCGCAGCCCGCGACCCCGGAATCGCCGCCGGTCTACGCATTCTTTACGGCGGCAGTGTAAAAGCAGATAATGCCGCCTCGCTTTTTGCCATGCCGGACATTGACGGAGCCCTTGTGGGCGGTGCGTCCCTGCTGGCCAACGACTTCCAAGCCATCTGCCGTGCGGCAGGGCTGTAACCGCCGGAAACCCTCATGGAACAATTCATTCTGATTTTGCACGTGCTGATCGCCATTGCGATGACATTCTTCATTCTGATGCAGCAAGGCAAGGGCGCTGAAATGGGCGCGTCATTCGGCGCAGGCTCCTCGCAGACCGTATTCGGCAGTGCAGGTTCAGCCGGTTTCCTGACCAAGGCCACCGGAGTCCTGGCGTTGGCTTTCTTCGTCACCAGCATTACCTTGGCGTTTTTCGCGAAAAAGAAGATCGAGCAGCCGGTTGCTTCGGTGATTGCGCCGGTGGTTGAGGCTGCTCCGGTTGCGCCCGCCAATCCGGACGTGCCGGCCGCTGCCGCCAGCCAGCCGGTCGCGCCGGCTGCTCCCGCCAGCCCGCCAGTCACCGCCACGCCGGTTGCTGCGCCTGCGGTTCCCGCCGTGGCGGTGGACAGGGCTGTCAAGCCTGCTCCGGTGAAGAAGGTTGCGCCGGTCGAGGCGGCTCCGGCGCCGGTCGAGGCTCCGGCCCCTGTCGCCGCGCCTGCCGCGCCGGTGAGTGAAACTCCGGCGGATGCCGCCGCCGGGTCTAGCAATCCCTGATTTAATGCTGTAAAGTTGTCGCCCTGTCCGCGGGGGTGGTGGAATTGGTAGACACGCTACCTTGAGGTGGTAGTGGCGCAAGCCGTGGGGGTTCAAGTCCCCCCTTCCGCACCAAGATTTTTTTGGCATGGGCAGTAGAGTTGAAGTCAGTGCAAATAAGTGATTGACTTTATTAGGATGCGGGGTTATATTCTCGCTCCTGTTGTTGCGGGGTGGAGCAGTCTGGTAGCTCGTCGGGCTCATAACCCGAAGGTCGTTGGTTCAAATCCAGCCCCCGCTACCATATTCCGAGGT
>DASUIM010000086.1:0-7175 GCA_036279775.1 Fluviicoccus sp.
TTGGCGCGGGTATAGCGCAGGCCGATCAGCAGGGAAACAGGCTTGAACATGGCGGGAATTGGACCATAATCTTAACAAGGCGGCACAGGCCACAAGGGTTGGAAATCATGACAAGAATGACAAATTCGGATAATCCCTTCGAAAGACGTCTGCTGAATCGTATTGACTCGACACTATCCCTGCATTACCAACCCATTAGTAGTGCAGAATCGTTAAAGGACCCCTACGATACCTGTTTTTCCCTGCCCCGTTATTTCACGCTGTTTGCCGAACTGGAACAGATCGACAGCGTGCAGCGCGGCCAGATGCAGGCCGTGGAACGCGAGAATCCGCGCCTGAGCGGCATGTTCCAGGCCATCAACCTGAAAATCGAGCTGCTGACCGGCGCCATCTATGACGGTCTGGCCAAGTTGCTGTCGCCCATTCCCCAGCGCGTCAATCTCAGCGAGAGCGGGCTTTCCTTCCACGCTACCGAGGCGCTGACGCCGGGCACGCATCTCCATCTGGCCATCAGCCATCTGGAGCATCATTACCACATCGCCGCCACCGCCCGCGTGGTGTATTGCGAGGACGAAGACCTGGAAGGTTTCCGCACCGGTCTTTACTTCATCAACATCAACCCCAGCGACCGCGCCCGCCTGTCCCGCGACATCTCGCGCAAGCAGGAAGAACATGCGTCACTCGAACCGTTCGAGAATCCGGATATCTGACAGGCCGCTCATCCGACTTCAAACATAACACGGGGCGTCTGTACGACGCCCCGTGGCTTTTTCAGGCCCCGCCCCAGGAGTCGCGCAGGCCCACGGTCCGGTTGAAAACCGGCTTGCCGGGCTTGCTGTCCGCCAGATCCGCCACAAAATAGCCTTCGCGCTCGAACTGGAAGCGGTCCTCCGGCGCGGCGGCGGCCAGTGAGGGCTCCACCATCGCCCGCACCACCTTGAACGCGTCCGGATTGATGCAGCCCAGGAAGCCGTCATCCCCGGCTTCCGGGTCAGGCTGGGTGAAGAGACGGTCGTACAGGCGCACTTCAGCCTCGACACCTGCCGTCGCCGACACCCACTGGATGACGCCCTTGACCTTGCGGCCCTCGGGATTCTTGCCAAGGGTATCCAGGTCGGCGGTGCAGCGCAGCTCCACAACTTCGCCGGCCTCATTGCGCACAACCTCATCGCAGCGGATCACGTAGCTGTGACGCAGGCGCACTTCACCACCCTGAACGAGACGTTTGAAGCCCTTCGGCGGGTTGTCACTGAAATCGGCGGCGTCAATCACGATCTCGCGTGTGAACGGAATCTCGCGTTCGCCCAGTTCCGGCAGGTTGGGGTGGCGCGCGGAACGCAGTATTTGCGTTTCGCCGCCAACGTTGGTAATCACCACCTTCAGCGGATTCAGTACGGCCATGGCGCGCGGAGCGGTATTTTCCAGATGGTTGCGGATGCAGAATTCCAGCATGCCGACATCCACCACGCCTTCACTCTTGGAGATACCGATACGGTCGCAGAAATCGCGCAGCGATTCCGGCGTATAGCCGCGGCGACGCAGACCGGCAATGGTCGGCATGCGCGGATCGTCCCAACCGTGAACATGACCTTCATCGACCAGCTTCTTCAGCTTGCGCTTGCTGGTAACGGTGTAGTTCAGGTTCAGGCGCGAAAACTCGATCTGTTGCGGATGCGCGGGCGTGCCGAGCGTCTCCAGCAGCCAGTCATAGAACGGGCGGTGATCCTCGAATTCCAGCGTGCACAGCGAATGCGTGATGTGTTCCAGCGCGTCGGAAATCGGGTGGGTATAGTCATACATCGGGTAGATGACCCACTTGTCACCGGTCTGGTGATGCGGCACCTTCTTGATGCGGTAGATGACCGGATCGCGCAGGTTGATGTTGGGCGAAGCCATGTCAACCTTGGCGCGCAACACACAGCTGCCTTCGTCAAAATCACCGTTACGCATTTTCTCGAACAGCGCGAGGTTTTCCTCCACCGACCGGTTGCGATACGGAGATTCGATGCCCGCGCCGTTGTGGGTACTGCGGCCTTGGCTGATTTCTTCCGGGCTTTGCGAATCGACATAGGCCTTGCCCATGCGGATCAACTGCACGGCATAGTCATACAGGGCGTCAAAATAACCGGAAGCGTAGCGAGTCTCGCCCGCCCACTGGAAACCCAGCCAGTTGACATCGCGCTTGATGGCATCGATGTATTCCTGGTCTTCCTTCTCGGGATTGGTGTCATCGAAGCGCAGGTTGCATTCACCGCCCGCTTCCAGCGCTACACCGAAATTGAGGCAGATCGATTTGGCGTGGCCAATGTGCAGGTAGCCGTTCGGCTCCGGCGGGAAACGGGTGATGATGCGGGAATGTTTGCCCGAGGCCAGGTCTTCAACGACCTGGGCGCGGATAAAGTCTTTGGCTTCCATGGTATACGGGAACTCGCATGACAAGCGTGAAAGTTGGCACTATGATTAGGGGCCGGAAAAAACGGCCAGTCTAGCGCGAGCGACAGGCCGTCACAAGCCTTTTACCTTTGATTACAGGATGATGCCCATGCAAGTTGCCCTGAACACCAATTACGGCCGTATCGTTCTCGACCTGAACGCCGAGAAAGCTCCCAAGACGGTTGCCAACTTCGTGTCCTATGTCCGCAGCGGCCACTACAACGGCACCATTTTCCACCGCGTCATCGACGGTTTCATGATTCAGGGCGGCGGTTTTGACGCCACCATGAACCAGAAGCCGACCCAGGCTCCGATCGAGAACGAAGCCGACAACGGCCTGAAGAACGACGAAGGCACCATCGCCATGGCCCGCACCCAGGACCCGCACTCCGCCTCCGCCCAGTTCTTCATCAACATCAAGAAGAATGACTTCCTGAACTACACCTCCAAGACCACGCAGGGCTGGGGCTATGCCGTGTTCGGCAAGGTTTCCGAGGGTATGGACGTGGTCGCCAAGATCAAGGCCGTGCAAACCGGCCGCTCCGGCTATCACAGCGATGTGCCGGTCAAGCCGGTGATCATCGAGACTGCTGAAGTCCTCGGCGAGTAACTGACGCCTGCCGGGCTGCCACGGCGGCCCGGTGTTTTCCCGACGCCTGCTATCCGGTCATTCCGCATGAAACCGACCTACTTTATTTCCGACCTGCACCTGTCGCCCGACCTGCCCCGTGTCACCGCCGGTTTTATGGCGCTGGTAGACCATCTGGAAGGTAACGCCGAAGCACTCTATGTGCTGGGGGACCTGTTTGAAGCCTGGGTTGGCGACGACAACCTCTCGGATTACAACCGCCGGATTATCGAAGCCTTTGCCCGACTGGGTGTCCGTGGGACAGCCGTCTACTTCCTGCACGGCAACCGCGACTTCCTGATCGGTGATGAGTTCGTCAAATCCTGTCGGGGCTTCCTGCTTCCCGAACGCCAGGTGATTCAGTGTTACGGTTATCAGGTGCTGGTTGAACACGGCGACGCTTTGTGCACACTGGACGAGAAATACCAGACCTTCCGCGCGCAGAGCCGCCATCCGCTGTGGCAACAGGGCATGCTGGCCAAGCCGCTCGGGGAGCGCGTGCAAATTGCCGAGCAATGGCGCGCGCAAAGCCGCCTGCATAACAGCAACAAGCCGGAAAACATCATGGATGTGACGCCGCAGGCGGTGATTGACACCATGCTGTCCAGTCAGGTCAGCCTGATGGTGCATGGCCACACCCACCGCCCGCAACAGCATGAGGTCGATTTGGGCAACCGGATGGGTCAACGCCTGGTGCTGGGCGACTGGCGCGAAGATGAAGGCTCCGCTGTCATTGCCATGGCGGACGAGAAAGGTATCCGGTTGTCGGACTGGTCCTTCTGATTTCCATGTCACCAAAAAAAATGGCGGCCGATGGCCGCCATTTTTTTGAACCGCGGATTTACTCCGGCACGGTCAAGCCTTGGTCATGGATGCGCTCCAGCGCATCGACGCGAACCTGTTCCTGCTGGTTGAAACGCTGCTCGCGCATGGCGGAAACCTGTTGCTGACGGTCCTGTTCACTCAAAGCCGTATTCTTCATGATGGCTTCGCGTTCCTGTAAATAATCCTTCATGCGGGCATCCCACTCCGTGCGTTCCTGATCCAGCGCTTCAAGACGGGTGGCAGCTTCCGGCCCGACGATCTGTTCGCGGATATTCCGCAGTTCCTGCGGGGAACCGCCGCGCGCCTTCCAATCCTGAGTCAGGGTGGTCAACTCCTGATACTGGTTCAGGGTCTTGACGTTTTCCTTGAGGTCCGGCGGCAGCTGTTCCAGCAAGGCGGCCGTGCGCTTCGCTTTTTCGGTCGCGCTCAGGCTCTTGTCCTGCATCACTTCCAGCCGGGCCAGCGTGTAATTGTCATAGGCGTCTTCATCGCCAAAGAAGGCTTCAATCACGTTACGGTCGAAATACTGCGAACGCAGTCCCTGAATCGCTTGCTTCTGCTGACGGATGGCCGCCAGATTCTGCGTGGGGTCACCCGCCACCTGCGGCAGATGGCCCAGCCCTTCCCGATAGGAAATATAGGACTCCAGCAGCTTTTCCGCCTGCGCGGCCGCCTTGGCGGGCAGCTTGTTGCGGATATGGGCGCGGATACGGGCGATGATGGTCGTCAGATCTTCCTCGCCAATCGCTGACAGGAAATAGTCGAACGTCTGGCGGACGCCGCGTGTGATCTTCAGGTTGCCGTCGGCATCGACTTCCAGCGAACCATCCACCTCGGTGTCTTGCAGCGACTTGGGAATGCCTTCCAGACCGGTCTTGAAACGCGATGCCGCTTCGCGTGACTTGGCCAGCGCATCGGTCACCATCGCGGCGGTGTTCTCGCCGGGCTTCGGCATCACGGCGGATTGCGCATCGGGGGACTTGTCACGGGACATCCACAGCAGCCCCAGCGCCACCAGCAGCAAGACTCCCACCAGCGCGATCGTAGCTTTTTTCTGCATTGTTTTTATTCTCCTGGTGCAGTTACCGCCAACAACAAAACGGCGGCCCTTCCGGGCCGCCGTTGCGTACAATACCAATCCTAAAGCTTAGAGACCAGCAGATTTCAGGCGGTTCGCGTGTTCACGATAGACATCGGTCGGGGCCGGGGTGAACAGGCCGCGAATACCGAACATCTGGTTGATGGCGTCGCCATGGTTCCACGGATAGTTGTCGCGCAGCACTTGGCCGAAGTGGCTGGAGCAACGGCCGACCAGACCGTCGTTGGCTTCATAACCGGCCAGGCTGGTCAGACCGAAGAAATAATCCAGCGGGTCCAGCGCGTTGGCAAAAGCCGTGGTGCCGCTCCAGGAGTAGTTGCGGATGCCGTTGGCGGTAGTGGCGCCGGTACCGCAAGACGTAGTCGGCACGCCGTTGGGATGACGGGAATTGAAACCGGCAGCGCCAGCGGTGGTGAAGGAATCCATGCTGGCCATGAAATCTTCCTTGTAGGTGTTTCCGGCCAGATAGGTAATCAAACCGGACACTGCGGTACCGACGGACTGCACCAGGCTGGCAGAGAAAGTACCGGCCGGAGCCACGTTGCGGATCAGGTCGGCCAGACCGGCGCCTTTCACCGGGCTGTGGATCAGGGTCAGTGAAGCCACACGGGTCGGCATGGCATCAGCCACATAGCGCACCGAGTAGCCGCCATGGCTGTGGCCCATCAGATTGACCTTGGCTGCGCCGGTCATCGCCAGGATGTCCTGAGTCTGCTTCAGCAGTTGTTCGCCACGCACTTCCGAGCTGTTGAAGGCGGAAGCGGAAGTCACATACACCTTGGCGCCGCCATCACGCAGGGCACCCGGAATGCCGTACCAGTAGTCCACAAAGCCGACCAGCTTGTCGAAGCCCAGCACACCCGGAGCCAGCACGATCGGGTACTTGGTCTTGGTGTAATCGCAATTGAAGAGGCACCAGGCGTTGCTGACGTTGGCGGTCATGGCGGCGGCGGCGATAGCGGTAGTAGCCAGAAGCTTCTTGTACATGGTGACCTCTCGTGCAACCTGTCGGGTCGCTTTGGGTAAAAAGTAGTTGTTGTGCCGTTATGTTGTTGAATTATTAAGCTTTGCTTCGTATGAATTATGGGCGTTCAGCAGCAGTTAGAGTATTTATTCGACATGTGCGTATATTATCAACAGTCAGTTTTTAGCCTTGATAAAAGACGCCAGTGATTCGGGAATTGACGCCATTCGTATGACAAACTGTGTCAAAAAAACGACAAGCGGTGTCACAATTTACAACCGCCAATTAAATTGTCGGACAATCCGCGACCCGGATCTCCCTCCTCCTCCGCTTCAAAATCCATCAACCGACATCATGACGTCTTGACGAAGCCACCAAAATGAAAAAGCGCCCGAGCGGGCGCTTTTTCAGACAACCGGAGAACATCAGACGCCGGCGTTCTTCAGGCGGTTGGCGTGTTCGCGGTAGACGTCCACCGGATCGGGCGTAAACAGGCCGCGCACCCCGAACAGCTGGTTGATGGCGTCGCCGTGGTTCCACGGATAGTCATCGCGCAGCACCTTGCCAAAGTGGCTGGAGCAACGGCCGACCAGACCGTCATTGGCTTCGCTGCCCGCCAGACCGGTCAGGCCGAAGAAGTAGTCCAGCGGGTCCAGCACGTTGGCGACGGTGGTCGTACCGCTCCAGGAGTAGTTGCGGATACCGTTGGCGGTGTAAGCGCCCTCGCCGCAGGCCGTAGTCGGCACGCCGTTCGGGTGCTTGGCGATGAAGGCCGCGGAACCGGTCTTGGTGAAGGAGTCCATGCTGGCCATGAAGTCTTCTTTATAGCTGTTACCGGCCAGGAAGGTGATGAGTTCGGAAACCGCCGTACCCACGGTCTGCACCAGGGACTCGGTGAACGTGCCCGGAGCCGCCACGCCACGAACCAGATCGGCCACCGGCGAACCCTTGACGGGGCTGTGAACCATCGTCAGCGAGGCAACGCGGGTCGGGATGACGTCAGCGACGTAACGCACGGAGTAACCGCCGTGGCTGTGGCCCATCAGGTTGACCTTGGCAGCGCCGGTAATGGCCAGGATATCCTGCACCTGGGTCAGCAGTTGTTCGCCTCGGGCTTCGGAACTGTTGAAGGCGGAAGCAGAGGTGGTGTAGACGCGGGCGCCGCCGTCACGCAGGCCGCCGGGGATGCCGTACCAGTAGTCCACGAAGCCGACCAGTTTGTCGAA
>DASUIM010000087.1:0-1519 GCA_036279775.1 Fluviicoccus sp.
GGCAAGAAAGTGCTGGGGGCGGTGCTGGTCGGCGACGTGGAAAGCTACGGCGACCTGCTGCAACTCAAACTCAACGACATGGAACTGCCGGACAAGCCGGAAGTGCTGATCCTGCCCGCGATGGAGGGCAGCCCGCGCAAGGCTTTCGGCCCGGACGCGCTGCCGATGACGGCGGTGATCTGCTCCTGCAACAACGTCACCAAGGGCGATATCTGCAGCGCCATTGACGGCGGCGTGAAGGACCTGCCCGGCCTGAAAGCCTCCACCAAGCTGGCCACCAGCTGCGGCGGTTGCTCGGCGCTGGCCGGTTCGGTGCTGAAGTGCGAACTGGAAAAGCGCGGCGTGGAAGTGAAGAAGGACCTGTGCGAACACTTCGCCTTCTCGCGTCAGGAGCTGTTCCACCTGATCAAGGTCGAAGGCATCCGCAGCTTTGACGACCTGATCCACAAGCACGGCAAGGGCCTGGGTTGTGACATCTGCAAACCGACCGCCGGTTCGATCTTCGCTTCGCTGTGGAACGAGCACATCCTGAAGAAGCCGCTGGCCGGACTGCAGGACACCAACGATTACTTCCTGGCGAACATGCAGAAGGACGGCACCTATTCGATCGTGCCGCGCATTCCCGGCGGCGAGATCACTCCGGACGGGCTGATCACCATCGGCGCCATCGCCAAGAAATACAACCTGTACACCAAGATCACCGGCGGCCAGCGCATCGACCTGTTCGGCGCGCGCATGGAGCAACTGCCCGTCATCTGGAAGGAACTGGTGGATGCCGGTTTCGAATCCGGCCACGCCTACGGCAAGTCGGTGCGGACGGTGAAGTCCTGTGTCGGTTCCACCTGGTGCCGTTACGGCGTCGGCGACTCGGTCGGCTATGCCATCGACATCGAAAACCGTTATCGCGGCCTGCGTTCGCCGCACAAGCTGAAGTTTGCGGTCAGCGGCTGCACCCGCGAATGCGCCGAAGCGCAGAGCAAGGACGTGGGCATCATCGCCACCGAGAAGGGCTGGAACCTGTATGTCTGCGGTAACGGCGGCATGAAGCCCCGTCACGCCGAACTGCTGGCCAGCGATCTCGACCGCGAGACGCTGATCAAGTACGTCGACCGTTTCCTGATGTTCTACATCCGCACCGCCGACCGCCTGCAACGCACCAGTGTCTGGCGCGACAACATGGAAGGCGGC
Organism: Fluviicoccus sp.; assembly: GCA_036279775.1. Lineage (GTDB taxonomy): Bacteria > Pseudomonadota > Gammaproteobacteria > Pseudomonadales > Moraxellaceae > Fluviicoccus. The sequence goes on from DASUIM010000087.1 coordinate 1,189, forward strand.
CTGGAATACCTGAAGGCGGTGATCATTGACGACTCGCTGGGCATTGGCGAGGAACTGGAAAAGCAGATGCAGTATCTGGTCGACACCTTCGAATGCGAATGGAAGGCCGCCATCAACGACCCGGAAACGCTGAAGCGCTTCAAGCCCTTCGTCAACAGCGACGAGACCGACAGCAATGTGGTGTTTGTCGATGAGCGCGGGCAGATTCGTCCGGCCACGGGTGCGGAGAAAAAGGGCCGGATTGCGGTGGCGGAGGTTTAAGGCGGTCGAACACGCTTGGCTCCCTCTCCCACAAGGGGAGAGGGAACACCATCATCAAGAGGAAAATTAT
>DASUIM010000088.1:0-12206 GCA_036279775.1 Fluviicoccus sp.
GCCATGAAACCGGGGTCGTAGGTGAAGTAGCCGTTCGACAGGACGTCTTTGACATCGATGACGTCCGGGCCCATGGTGCCGCTGTGGACGGGGAGGTCCAGGCTCTTGTCACCGATGGTTAGCGTGGCTTTTTTGCCAGACATGGCGTTCTCCTGTTTTTCTCAGCGCAAATGGCAGCGTTCGCAGGGCACCGGAATGGTGCGCCGGCCGGGGTCGACGCCGCGGTCAAGACACGGGATGCATAAAACGCGCCTAGCTTAAGGTTTGTAGCGATTTTGTCAATCAAGCGGAGGGGCGACGAAGGTCGTATATTCGTGTTCTGTTCACATGTGGAAACTATTTTGTCCGTATTTTGAACATGGGTTGGCCCGCGCGGATTACTGTACGATCGTAAATGTGTGATGAGGTGTTTTGTCGCGGACTGTATCAGTTTGTAATCCGGGGGCGGGAAGTCTATAATTCCGCGCCGCCTGCCTTGTTGGCAACGCCGCCACCAGACGCGCGATTACGCTGTTTTTTCCTTGATTCCAGCCCGTTACGGGCCCTAACTACAGGATGCACGCTGTGAAAAGCAACAGACCTGTCAATTTGTCCCCGGATCTTATCCTGGCGGTCAATCTGAAGTCGCCGGTGGCGATTGCCTCGATCCTGCATCGCATCTCCGGCATCGTCATCTTCCTGCTGATTCCCGTTCTGCTCTACATTTTGCAGGGCACTCTGGAGTCCCCGGAAAGTTTTGCCGCCATCAAGGAAGACGTGTTCGGTGGATTCATCGGTCGTTTCCTGGTGTTCGTCACGCTGGCCGGTCTGCTGTATCACTTCTTCGTCGGCCTGAAGCATCTGGTGATGGACTTCGGCATTGCGGAAGAACTGGAAAGCGGCCGCAACTTCGCGAAGGCCGCCCTCGGCGTGTCCGCCGTTGCCATTGCTCTGGCCTTTGTCTGGGTGGTGCTGTAAATGAAAAGCGCAACGAGTTTTAGCCGTTCCGGCATGAGTGACTGGATTGTCCAGCGCGTCAGCGCCGTGATCCTGGCCGTTTATTTTGTCGTGGTTCTCGGCTGGATCGCCCTGCAGGGCGATGTCACCTTCGAGAACTGGTCCGCCTTCATGGGCAGCACCTGCATGCGCATTTTCGGCCTGCTGGCCCTGGCCTCGCTGGCCGGTCACGCCTGGGTCGGACTGTGGACCATCACCACCGACTACCTGACCGTGCGTCAGATGGGCAGCAAGGCAACCTTCCTGCGGTTCCTGGCCCAGATCGGCATGGGTGTGCTGATCTTTGTGTACGTCGTCTGGGGCCTGAAGATTTTCTGGGGAAATTAAGCAATGGCGAAGAATATCCGTACCCTCACGTTTGATGCCGTGATTGTTGGCGGCGGCGGCTCCGGCATGCGCGCCTCCCTGCAACTGGCCCGCGCCGGCCTCAGTGTCGCCGTGCTGACCAAGGTTTTCCCGACCCGATCGCACACCGTGGCGGCGCAGGGCGGCATTGGCGCCTCGCTCGGCAACATGGGCGACGACAACTGGCACTACCACTTCTACGATACCGTGAAGGGTTCCGACTGGCTGGGCGACCAGGATGCCATCGAATACATGTGCCGCGAAGCACCGAAGATGGTGTACGAGCTGGAACACATGGGCATGCCCTTCGACCGCAATGAAGACGGCACCATTTACCAGCGGCCGTTCGGCGGCCACTCGTCCAACTACGGTGAAAAGCCGGTGCCGCGCGCCTGCGCCGCCGCCGACCGTACCGGCCATGCGCTGCTGCACACGCTGTATCAACAGAACGTGGCCGCCAACACCCAGTTCTTCGTGGAATGGATCGCGCTGGACCTGATCCGTGATGAGGACGGCGATGTGCTGGGCGTGACCGCGATCGACCTCGAAACCGGCGATGTCGCCGTGTTCCAGGCCAAGTGCACCCTGTTCGCCACCGGCGGCGCGGGTCGCATCTATCAGGCGTCCACCAATGCCTTCATCAACACCGGCGACGGCCTCGGCATGGCCGCCCGCGCCGGCATTCCTCTGGAAGACATGGAGTTCTGGCAGTTCCACCCGACCGGCGTTGCCGGCGCCGGCGTGCTGCTGACCGAAGGCTGCCGCGGTGAAGGCGGCCTGCTGCGCAACAAGAACGGTGAGCCGTTCATGGAACGCTACGCCCCGACCCTGAAGGATCTGGCTCCGCGTGACTTCGTGTCCCGCTGCATGGACCAGGAAATCAAGGAAGGCCGCGGCTGCGGCCCCAACGGCGACTACGTGGTGCTCGACCTGACCCACCTGGGCGCGGAGACCATCCACAAGCGCCTGCCGTCGGTGTACGAAATCGGCAAGAACTTCGCCAACGTCGACTGCACCAAGGAACCGATCCCGGTTGTGCCGACGATTCACTACCAGATGGGCGGTATCCCGACCAACATCAATGGTCAGGTGGTGGCCCCGAAGGATGGCGAACCCAACACCGTGGTCAAGGGCTTCTACGCCATCGGCGAATGCTCCTGCGTGTCCGTGCACGGCGCGAACCGTCTGGGCACCAACTCGTTGCTCGACCTGATCGTGTTCGGCAAGGCTGCCGGTGACCACATCATCGAAACCGTGCGTCGCGAATCCGCCGTGCACAAGCCGCTGCCCGCCGATGCGCTGGACAAGACGCTGGCCCGTATTGCCAAGCTCGACGACTCGACTTCCGGCGAATACTGCCAGGATGTGGCCAACGACATGCGCCGCTCCATGCAGGCCCATGCCGGGGTGTTCCGCACCCAGGCGCTGCTCGATGCCGGTGTCACTCAGATCCTTGAAATCGAAAAGCGCGTGCAGAACATTCACCTCAAGGATAAGTCCAAGGTGTTCAACACCGCCCGCATCGAGGCGCTGGAGTTGCAGAACCTGATCGAAGCCGCCAAGGCGACCATCATTTCCGCCGCCGCCCGCAAGGAATGCCGCGGCGCGCACACCGTGGTCGACTATGAGCGTCCGCTGACCGATCCGGAGTGCCCGCTGGGCCGTAACGACAAGGAGTGGATGCGTCACACCTTGTGGTACAAGGACGGCAACCGTCTGGACTACAAGCCGGTGAAGCTGAAGCCGCTGACGGTGGACACCGTGCCGCCCAAGCCGCGTACCTTCTGATGCCTGGCCCGGATTCGAGAGAAAATCATGAGTGAAGTTCGCATTTTTGAAGTTTACCGTTACAACCCGGACAAGGATCAGGCTCCGTACTTCCAGACTTACGAGCTGACGCTCGACGGGTCCGAGCGCATGCTGCTCGACGCGCTGATCAAGCTGAAGACGCTGGATGAAACCCTGAGCTTCCGCCGTTCCTGCCGTGAAGGCATCTGCGGTTCCGACGGCATGAACATCAACGGCAAGAATGGTCTGGCCTGCCTGATCAACATGAACACCCTGCCGAAGAAGATCGTGCTGCGTCCGCTGCCCGGCCTGCCGGTCATCCGTGACCTGGTGGTGGAAATGGACATGTTCTACGACCAGTACAAGAAGGTCGTGCCCTATGTCATCAACGACACACCGGCGCCTCCCACGGAACGCCTGCAATCGCAGGAAGACCGCAAGAAGCTGGACGGCCTGTACGAGTGCATCCTGTGCGCGTGCTGTTCCACCTCCTGCCCGTCGTTCTGGTGGAATCCGGACAAGTTCCTGGGCCCGTCGGCGCTGCTGCAGGCCTACCGTTTCATCATTGACAGCCGCGACACCCGCACCGCCGAGCGCTTGGCCCGTCTGGATGATCCGTTCAGCCTGTTCCGTTGCCGTGGCATCATGAACTGCGTCAGCGTCTGCCCGAAGGGGTTGAACCCGACGAAGGCGATCGGCCACATCCGCAACATGCTGCTGGAACAGTCCACCTGATCCGGCGTGCGATGCGACATAAAAAACGGGGCTTAAAGCCCCGTTTTTTATTGGATTTTTCAGCTTATTCCGCGCGAGTGTGGACCATGTAGTTCACATCGACATTCGGGGCCAGCCAGTAATATCTGGTCAGCGGGTTGTAGTGCAGGCCGGTGCTTTCACGCAGGTTCAGCCCGGCGGCGCGAATCCAGGCCGCCAGTTCGGAAGGGCGGATGAACTTGGCGTATTCGTGCGTGCCCTTGGGCAGCATGCGCAACACATATTCCGCACCGACAATCGCAAACAGGTAGGACTTGGGGTTGCGGTTGATCGTCGAGAAAAATACGTGGCCGCCCGGTTTCACCAGTTGCTGACAGGCGCGGATCACCGAGGCGGGGTCGGGAACGTGTTCCAGCATTTCCATGCAGGTCACCACGTCGAAGGAGTGGGGTTGTTCGGCGGCCAGCTGCTCCACCGGCACCTGCCGGTACTCCAGGTTTTTCACCCCGGCCTGAGCGGCGTGCAGGCGGCCCACCGCCAGCGGCGCTTCACCCATGTCGATGCCCAGCACGTGCGCGCCGCGCCGCGCCATGGATTCGGCAAGGATACCGCCGCCGCAGCCGACATCCAGCACGCGCTTGCCGCTCAGGCCGGTGCGTTCATCTATCCAGTTCAGGCGTAGCGGATTGATCTGGTGCAAGGGCTTGAATTCAGAGTCCGCATCCCACCAGCGGGCGGCCAGCGCTTCGAATTTGGCGATTTCGGCGGGATCGACATTGGGGGTGTTCATCGCAGACTCCTGGGGGCGTTTGCGCGGAAGTATAACGGGAAAGCATCGTTGCGGAAGGGCTGTCGGGCGTTTTGCGGCCAAGCGTTAGGCGGTGACGCGGGACAGGGCGTGGAAGCCCCCCAAGACTGCCCGGAATATGGTATATTCCGGCGCTTGAAAAGTGCCGTCACAAAGACAGAATACCCACGGCGCCGACCCGAAATCCGAGAGCCTGTATGACCGATTTTGCCGCAGAAATTGTTCCCGTCAATATTGAAGACGAACTCCGTCAGTCCTACCTCGACTACGCCATGAGCGTGATCGTCGGCCGTGCGCTGCCCGACGTGCGCGACGGCCTGAAGCCGGTGCACCGCCGCGTGCTGTTCGCCATGCACGAGCTCAGCAACGACTGGAACAAGCCTTACAAGAAGTCGGCCCGCGTGGTCGGTGACGTGATCGGTAAATATCACCCGCACGGTGACTCTGCGGTGTACGACACCATCGTCCGCATGGCGCAGCCGTTCAGCCTGCGCTACCTGCTGGTGGACGGTCAGGGCAACTTCGGTTCGGTGGACGGCGATGCCCCGGCGGCGATGCGTTATACCGAAGTCCGGATGAGCAAGCTGGCGCATGACCTGCTGGCCGATCTGGAAAAGGAAACCGTGGACTGGGTGCCGAACTATGACGGCACGGAAATGATCCCGGCGGTGATGCCGACGCGCATCCCGAACCTGCTGGTCAACGGCAGCAGCGGCATCGCGGTCGGCATGGCCACCAACATTCCGCCGCACAACCTGACGGAAGTGATCAACGCCTGTCTCGCCTACATCGATGATGAAGAAATCACCATCGACGGCCTGATGGAATATGTCACCGGTCCCGACTTCCCCACCGGCGCCATCATCAATGGCCGCGCGGGCATTGTCGAAGCCTATCGCACCGGGCGCGGCCGTATCATCATCCGCTCCAAGCACCATATCGAAGTCGACGGCAAGACCGGTCGCCAGTCGATTGTTTTTACCGAGATTCCCTACCAGCTTAACAAGGCGCGTGTGATCGAGAAGATCGCCGAGTTGGTCAAGGACAAGAAGCTGGAAGGCATCAGCGAACTGCGCGACGAGTCCGACAAGGACGGCATGCGCATCGTGATTGAAGTGAAGCGCGGCGAAGTGGCGGAAGTGGTGGTGAACAACCTGTTCGCGCAGACGCCGCTGGAAAGCTCCTTCAGTTTCAACATGCTGGCGCTGGTCGACGGCCAGCCGCGCATCCTCAATCTGAAGGATCTGATTTCCGCCTTCGTGCGTCACCGCCGTGAAGTGGTGACCCGCCGCACGGTGTTTGAACTGCGCAAGGCGCGTGAACGCGGCCATATCCTGGAAGGTCTGGCCGTGGCGCTGGCCAATATTGATGAAGTCATCGAGCTGATCAGGACTTCCGCCACCGGCAGTGAAGCCCGCGATAAGCTGATGGCCAAGCTGTGGAAGGAAGGCGGTGTGCTGGCGCTGCTGGAACGCGCCGGCGACAAGAATGCCTGCCGCCCTGAAACGCTGGAAGACTATCTGGGCTTGCAAGAGGACGGCTATCGTCTTTCCCACGACCAGGCGCAAGCCATTCTTGATCTCAAACTGCAGCGCCTGACCGGTCTGGAACAGGACAAGCTGATGGGCGAGTACGAGGAGTTGCTGGGCAAGATCAGCGAACTGCTTGCTATCCTCGCCGACGCCAAACTGCTTATGGACGTGATTCGCGGTGAACTGCGGCAGGTGCTGGAAGCCTATGGCGACAAGCGCCGTACCGAGATTATCGCCTCGCGCCTCGATCTGAGCATGGAAGACCTGATTACCGAGGAGTCGGTGGTGCTGACCATTTCGCACACCGGTTACGCCAAGATCCAGCCGCTCAGTGACTATCGCGCCCAGAAGCGCGGCGGCCGCGGCAAGTCGGCGACCGCGATGAAGGATGAGGATTACATCGAGCACCTGCTGGTCGCCAGCACGCACGACACCATTCTTTACTTCACCTCGCTGGGCAAGGTGTACTGGCTGAAGGTGTATGAACTGCCGCAGGCCGGTCGCGGCGCCAAGGGCAAGCCGCTGGTCAATATCCTGCCATTGCAGGAAGGTGAAAAAGTCTCGGCAATCATGCCATTGCGTGAATATGTTGAAGGTAATTATGTCTTCATGGCCACCAGCGACGGCACGGTGAAGCGTGTCGATCTGGCCGCCTTCTCGCGTCCGCGCAGCAGCGGCCTGATCGCCATCGAGCTGCAGGGCGACAACCGCCTGATCGGCGTCGCCATCACCGACGGCAATCAGGACATCATGCTGTTCAGCAACGAAGGCAAGGCGATCCGCTTCCACGAATCCGATGTGCGCGTGGTCGGCCGCTCGGCAATGGGCGTGCGCGGCATGCGCATTCCCGATGCCGCCCGCATTGTCTCGCTGTGCGTGGCTCCGGAAGACGGCGAAGTGCTGACCGCCTGCGAAAACGGCTTCGGCAAGCGCAGCCTGGTCAGCGATTTCCCGCACCGCCTGCGTGGCGGTCAGGGCGTGATCGCCGTGCAGACCAGCGAGCGTAACGGCGAACTGGTGGGCGCGGTGGTGGTCAGCGACGGCAACGAACTGCTGCTGATTTCCGACATGGGCACGTTGGTCCGCACCCGCGTTTCCGAAATCCGCACCATGTCGCGGAACACGCAGGGCGTGATGCTGATCCGACTGTCCGATCAGGAAAAGCTGGTGGGCGTGGTTTGTCTGGATGAGCCGGAAGAAGAGGACGAGTTCCTGCCGGAAGAAGGCGATGCGGTTGAGGGCGAGGCCGCGCCGGTTGCGGCGGTGACCGATGCGCCGGAGGCCGCCTCCGAAGCCGGTGGCGCTGAAACATCCGACGCCGCCGACAGCGACGAGTAATACCGGCGGCCCCGCGACCGGGGCCGCCCGAACCGATTTTGATTTGATGCAGGAAACCCCGATGCGAGCCTACAACTTCTGCGCCGGCCCCGCCGCGCTTCCCGAAGCCGTCCTCAAGCAAGCCCAGGCCGAGATGCTGGATTTCCACGGCAAGGGCTTGTCCGTGATGGAAATGAGCCATCGCAGTGCCGATTACGTCGCCATCGCCGAGCAGGCTGAACAGGACCTGCGCGACCTGATGAACATCCCGTCGAACTATAAGGTGCTGTTCCTGCAAGGCGGCGCGTCCCAGCAGTTTGCGATGATCCCGATGAACCTGCTGCGCGGCAAGACCACTGCCGATTACGTCAATACCGGCATGTGGTCGGACAAGGCGATCAAGGAAGCGAAGAAGTTCTGTCAGGTCAACGTCGTCGCTTCCGATGAAGCCAACGGCTTCCGCAAAGTGCCCGACGTCTCGACGTGGCAGGTCAATCCGGACGCCGCCTACCTGCATTACACCCCGAACGAAACCATTCACGGCGTGCAGTTCGACTTCATTCCCGACAGCCACGTGCCGCTGGTGGCCGACTATTCGTCGATCATCCTGGCCGAGCCGCTTGATGTATCGAAGTTCGGCCTGATCTACGCGGGCGCGCAGAAGAACATCGGCCCGGCCGGTCTGGTGGTGGTGATCGTGCGCGAAGACCTGCTGGGTCAGGTCGTGCCCGGTACGCCGACCATGCTTGACTACAAGATCCACGCCGACAACGGCTCCATGTACAACACGCCGTCCACCTATGCCTGGTACCTGTCCGGTCTGGTGTTCCAGTGGCTGAAGGCTCAGGGCGGGCTGGAGAAAATGGGCGAGATCAACCGCCGCAAGGCCGCCAAGCTCTACGCCGCCATCGACGGCAGCGAGTTCTACGGCAACCCGGTGGCGCTGCCCAACCGCTCCATGATGAACGTGCCGTTCACGCTGGCCAAGCCGGAACTGGACAAGACCTTCCTCAAGGAAGCCGACGCCGCCGGTCTGCTCAATCTGGCCGGTCACCGCTCGGTGGGCGGCATGCGCGCCAGCATCTACAACGCGGTGGCGGAAGAGGGCGTGGACGCGCTGGTGGCGTTCATGGCCGACTTCGCCCGCCGCTACGGCTGATGCCTTGGGCGGCGTCGCCGCGCCGCCCGGTTTTCCCGGTTTCCTGAACTTCAGACCCACGCCCGACGGAATACGCTCATGAGCGAAAAACTGCCCACGCTTCCCGAACTGCGCCAGCAAATCGACGCCATTGATGTGCAGATTCACGAGTTGATCAACCAGCGGGCGCGCTGCGCGCAAACGGTAGCCGAGGTCAAGAAGGCCGAGGATCCGACCATCACCAGCTTCTACCGCCCTGAACGCGAGGCGCAGGTGCTGCAAATGGTGATGCAGCGCAATCAGGGGCCGTTGGCCGGGGAAACCGTGGCACGGCTGTTCCGTGAAATCATGTCCGCCTGCCTGGCGCTGGAGTCGCCGCTGAAGATCGCCTTCCTCGGTCCGAACGGCACCTTCACCCACGCCGCCGCGCTCAAGCATTTCGGTCACGCCGCCATCACGCGGCCGATGGCCACCATTGACGAAGTGTTCCGCGAAGTCGAGGCGGGCAGCGCCCATTATGGCGTCGTGCCGGTTGAAAACTCCTCGGAAGGCGTGGTCAACCATACGCTGGACTGCTTCATCAATTCCGGGCTGAAGATCATCGGCGAGGTGGAGCTGCGCATCCACCACAACCTGCTGGTGGCCGAAGGCACGCAGTTGAAGAACATCTCCCGTGTCTACTCGCACCAGCAGTCGCTGGCGCAGTGCCGCAAGTGGCTGGATGCGCATTTCCCCAAGATCGAGCGTATCGCCGTGTCCAGCAACGCCGAAGCCGCACGGCTGGTGAAGGGCGAGTGGCATTCTGCCGCCATTGCCGGGGAAACCGCCGCCGAGCTGTACGGATTGAAGAAGCTGCACGAAAACATTGAAGACAACCCCAGCAACACAACGCGTTTCCTCATCATCGGCACGGAGAGCACGCCGCCGAGCGGTGAAGACAAGACCTCGATCATTGTTGCCGCCCACAACGAAGCCGGGGCGCTGTACCGAATCCTGGAACCGTTCTACCGCAACGGCCTGTCGCTGACACGGATTGAAACCCGGCCTTCGCAGTCGGATATCTGGTCCTATGTCTTCTTCATTGATTTCGAGGGCCACCAGCAGCAACCGCAGGTCAAGCTGGTGCTGGATGAGCTTCACGACCGCGTGCGCGAGTTGAAGAATCTCGGTTCATACCCGAAAGCCGTCATCTAATTGCTTATTGCTCCGACGGCCGTCCCGACGGTTGCGGAGCTTCAACAGGAACCCGACTCATGTCCTGCGACTTTTTCAGCAACGCCACCCCCGGTGTGCAGCAGATTTCCCCGTACCAGCCCGGCAAGCCGATCGACGAACTGAAGCGCGAGCTGGGACTGGATGACATCGTCAAGCTGGCCAGTAACGAGAACCCGCTGGGCTGCTCGCCGCTGGCCGTCGCCGCCATTCAGGCGGAAATGACGCAGATCGGCCGTTATCCCGATGGCAATGCCTTTGCCTTGAAGGAAGCGATCCGTCAGAAATTCGGTTTTGCACACAACCGCATCACGCCGGGCAACGGTTCCAACGACATCCTGGAGCTGGTGGCGCGCGCTTTCATCAATCCGGGTGAAGAGGCGGTGTACAGCCAGCACGCTTTCGCGGTTTACCCGCTGGCCGTCCTGGCCGCCAGTGGCAAGGGTGTGGAAGTCCCCGCCGTCAACTACGGGCATGATCTGGATGCGATGGCTCTTGCGGTCAATAGCAACACCAAGGTGGTGTTCATCGCCAACCCCAACAATCCGACCGGTACCTGGTTCGAGCGCGCGGATTTTGAAGCCTTCATGGCGAAGATCCCGGCGAACGTGCTGGTGGTGCTGGACGAGGCCTATGTCGAATACGTGACGGAAGCCGGGTTCATGAACGGCTTCGATTATGTTGACCAATACCCGAACCTGCTGGTCAGCCGTACCTTTTCCAAGGCTTATGGTCTGGCGTCGTTGCGGGTTGGTTACGCCATCGCCCATCCGGATGTGACCAATATCCTCAACCGCGTGCGCCAGCCGTTCAATGTCAACAGCTTCGGCTTGGCCGCAGCCACCGCCAGCCTGGGTGACGACGCCTTTGTTGCCGCCAGCCGCGAGCTGAACGCCGCCGGCATGCGCCAGATTGAAGCCGGGCTGAATACGCTCGGGTTGGCCTTCATTCCGTCCCGCGCCAACTTCATCGCCTTTGACGCCAAGCGTCCGGCGATGGAGGTATTTCAGGCTTTGCTGAAGGAAGGCGTGATCGTGCGTCCCATCGCCAACTACGGCATGCCGACCTGGGTGCGGGTCAGCATCGGGCTGGAAAGCGAGAATGCGCGCTTCCTCGAAGCCCTCCAAAAAGTGTTGGGCTGAAGCATGTTTACCCGCGTTGCCTTCATCGGCCTCGGGCTGATCGGTTCCAGCCTGGCACGCGTGCTGCGGGCGGAGAAACTGGCCGATACCATTGTTGCCAGCAGTCGCAGCGACCGCACACTCAAGACGGCGCAAGACATCGGCCTGATTGATGCCGGTTATGCCGACGCGGCGGAGGCCGTGCAAGGCGCGGACCTGGTGGTGCTGGCCATGCCGGTCTGCGCCACGGAAAGCGTGCTGCACAGCATTCATGAAGCGGTCGGCCCGGATACCATCCTGACCGATGTCGGAAGCACCAAGGGCAATGTGGTGGAAGCCGCCGCGCGGGTGTTCGGGGAAGTGCCGACTCATTTTGTGCCGGGGCATCCGATTGCCGGGTCTGAGCAGAGCGGGGTGCTGGCGGGCAAGGCGGATCTGTTCCAGCGCCACAAGGTCATTCTGACGCCTTTGCCGCACACCGCCGCCGAGTCCACCGCCAAGGTGCGCCGGATGTGGGAGGCCGCCGGTGCGGAAGTACTGCAAATGACCGTCGAGCGCCATGATGAAGTGCTGGCCAAGACCAGCCACCTGCCGCATTTCCTGGCGTTCTCGCTGGTGGACGCGTTGGCGTGTGAATCCCAGAACCTCGACATTTTCCGCTACGCCGCCGGGGGCTTCCGCGATTTCACGCGCATTGCGGGCAGCGATCCCCTGATGTGGCACGACATCTTTTTTGCCAACGAGCGTGGTATCCTTGCCGCCCTCGACGGCTTCACCCAGGGCGTGGAGCGCTTGCGCGCCGCCGTCGTGGCCCATGACAGCGAGGCGGTGCTGGGCATCCTGACCCGCGCCCAAGCCGCCCGTCACCATTTCACCCACATGTTGGCCGGCACGGCCTATGCAAAAACCATGAATCCGAAAAACCTGCAATTCCTCGTAGAAGCCGGCGGCAGCCTGAAGGGCCAAGTCCGCGTTCCCGGCGACAAATCCATTTCGCACCGTTCCATCATGCTGGGTTCGCTGGCCGAAGGCGTCACCGAAGTCACCGGCTTTCTGGAAGGTGAAGATGCGCTGGCGACCCTGCAGGCCTTCCGCGACATGGGCGTGGTGATTGAAGGACCGAAGAATGGTGAAGTGCGTATTCACGGAGTCGGCCTGCATGGCCTGAAGTGCCCGCCGAACGCCATCTATTGCGGTAATTCCGGCACCTCGATGCGCCTGCTGTCCGGCATTCT
>DASUIM010000089.1:0-1008 GCA_036279775.1 Fluviicoccus sp.
CGTGCGCTGCTTCAACAGTTTGTAGATCAGCACCCCGACCCCGGCGGTGAGCAGGGTCTGTCCCAGCAACGGCAGCGCGGGCCTGCCTTCGGTCAGGGCAATCAGCGCGATCAGTGCGTACCAGAAACGGCCGTTGCCCAAGCGGCTGATGTGCTTGAAGAACAGGGCGATGGCGGTGTGGGCGGAATAGCGGTTGAAACGCAGGCACCAGGCCAGGTCCCAATCGGCGACGGGAAAGGAAGACAGCGGGTTCAGCTTGTTCATGCGGACAGTACTCCGGCTGCAGGGTCCAACAGGCCGGAAGGAACTGGAAATCCGGCGACCCTGGGTGGTTTGGATATTTTTCATCCACGCCAGAATGCGCCGGAGGATTGACTGTCACATGACAGCCTCGTGTCGGTTTGATGACAGCCGCGACTAGCCCCGGAACATCGCCCGCAGCAGCGGCTTGCCGCTCAGCCGCTGCATCAGCAGCACCGCCGCCACGTGCAGCACGACGGCCGCCATCACCGTATCGGCCGCGATTTCATGCAACCGCTGCACCCATTCCTCGCCCCAAAAGCGATCGGTTTCCTGCAACCAGCCGGTGAATGCCGTCAGCAGCAGGCCCGCCAGCAGGAACAGGATCATCAGCGCGCCCGCCGGGTTATGGCCGGAAAATTCCCCGTCGCGGTCGGGAAAAACCGCCCGGTAACGGCGCAGCCGCGACAACGTCGGCCAGAACGAGCGGAACGCCGCCGGGCCACGACCGAAGAGGCCATAGCCGATACGCCAAACCACCAGCGCCGCCACGCCGTACCCGGCGCGCGCATGCCAGTCCTCCCCGCCCTCCAGCAGCCAGAATGCCGCCAGGAACAGCGCGGCGTTCGTCCAGTGGAACAGCCGGACGGCCGGCGGCCATATCGTCAGCATCATGGCTCAGTTCTTGGCCTTCTTCTTGACGATGGCGCCGTTCACCGGGTTGAAATAGACCTCGATCTCGACGAATTTGGTCTTGGCCTCGTTCAG
>DASUIM010000090.1:0-1981 GCA_036279775.1 Fluviicoccus sp.
CCTCGCCTCGGAAAAGGCCCGCATCGGCTTTGTCTTCGGCAAGATCGGCGTGGTGCCGGAAGCCTGCTCCAGCTGGTTCCTGCCGCGCATCGTCGGCATCCAGCAGGCCTTGGAATGGGTCTACAGCGGCGACATCCTCGACGCCCAGGAAGCCCTGCGCGGCAAACTGGTGAAGGCGGTGGTGGCACCGGAACAGTTGTTGCCGGAGGCCTATGCCCTGGCCCGCAAATTCATCGCCAACCGGTCGCCGGTGGCCATCGCCTTCGCCCGGCAGATGATGTACCGCAACGCTGCGCAGCCACACCCGATCGAAGCCCACCGCATCGACTCATTGGCGATGTTCTACACCAGCCTCGGCGATGGCAAGGAAGGCGTGCAATCCTTCCTCGAAAAGCGCGACCCGCAGTACACCGGCAAGGCCAGCGAGATGCCGCCGGTCTATCCCTGGTGGAAATGATCGGAAACCCCGACCGGCGGGCGCTGCCTTGCTTGCGCCCGCCCCGAAAATCCCGACAATAGGCCGCAGCCCATTACCGGAATCCGCTCCATGCCCATGTCCTGGGAACGCCTGCTGAACCCCGCCCGCCTCGGCAGCCGCAAGGCGCACGACGAAACCGCGCGCAGCCCCTTCCACAAGGACTACGACCGCATCGTCTTCTCCGGCGCATTCCGGCAACTGAACCGGAAAACCCAGGTCCACCCATTGTCCCTGCACGACACGGTCCACACCCGGCTGACCCACAGCCTGGAAGTCTCCTGCGTCGGCCGCAGCATGGGTATGCTTGCCGCGGAAAAGATCCGTGACAGGCTTCCCGCGCGGATCAACCCCGCCGACATCGGCGCCATCATCCAGGCCGCCTGCCTCGCCCACGACATCGGCAACCCGCCTTTCGGCCATGCGGGAGAGTACGCCATCCGCGACTGGTTCCTGCACGCCGGTCAATCCTCACTGATCGCCTGGCTGGCGCCCGCCCAGGCCGCCGACCTGTGCCAATTTGAAGGCAACGCCCAAGGCCTGCGCATCCTGACCCAGCTGGAATACCACCCCGGCCAGGGCGGCATGCGCCTGACTTACGCCACACTGGGCGCTTACCTGAAATACCCGTGGCTGTCGCAACCGCTGACCGGCGGCGTCGCCAGCCACAAGCGCGCCAAATTCGGCTGCTACCACACCGAGAAGCAGATCCTCGCCACCATCGCCGAACAGCTCGGGCTGATCCAGCAGGGCGAATACCGCTGGTGCCGCCATCCGCTGGCCTACCTGATGGAAGCTGCCGATGACATCTGCTACACCCTGATCGATCTGGAAGACGGCATCACGCTGGGCATGCTGCGCTATGAGGAAGTGGAGCCCTTGTTCCTGCAATTGCTGGACGACCTGCCCTCACCGCCGGAACTGCGCCAGCCCGGCGCGCAGCCGCAGAAGATCGCGGCGCTGCGCGGCAAGGCCATCGAGAAGCTGGTCAATGCCGTCACGGACGCTTTCGCGGACAATCAGGACTTGTTGCTGGCAGGGGAGCTGGAAGGCAGCCTGCTCGATTATTGCTCCCCGGCGCTGTCGGAAGGCATCAACACCGCCAAGCAACTGGCGCGGGAACGCATCTTCAACCACCCGCAAAAGGCGCAACTGGAACTGGCCGCCTACGCCAGCCTGCACTCGCTGCTGGACTCATTCTCGGAACTGGTGGCATCCGCCTACCGCCAGCAGCCGCTTTCGTTCAAGCAGCAGCGCCTGCAGCAACTGCTGGGCGGCCACAGCCTGCAACACGACGACCTGTACCTGGGACTGATGCACATGCTGGATTTCATTTCCAGCCTGTCCGACCATCACGCCCTGACGCTGTCGCAAAGCCTGCAGGGCATGCAGTCGGCGGCAAGCGGCTGATTCATCCGGTTTTTTTGGAATGCGGCATTGAGAAAATACGGCGGGGTTACTAAGATGGCCTTATACCCCACAAAAACACCCAGCGGCGACAAACGA
>DASUIM010000091.1:0-1043 GCA_036279775.1 Fluviicoccus sp.
AGCGCGTTGAGCGTGTCGTAGCCCGGCATGCGCGCCCAGTAGACGCCGCGCACGTATTCCCGCCAGCCGAGTATCTGCCGGATGAAGCCCTCCACCGCCGCCAGCGGCGCACGCCCGGCCCGCCATTCGGCTTCCGCCCGATCCACCACCTCGCGCGGGTCCAGCAGCTTCACGTTCAGCGCGAACGACAGCAGCGAGTGGAACAGGGTGGTGGCGTGGCGGCTCATAGCATCCTGATAGTCGCCAAAGTGCGGCAGGCGCTGAGTCAGGAAATCGTCGAGATCGGCCAGCGCCTCGGCACGGTTCAGCGGCCAGGGGAAGGATTCCGCCGAGGGGTTGCCGAAGGACTTCACGCCCGCATCGCTAATCGTCTGCCACAACGCGCGATGATCGTGGCGGCGGCGGCGGTCGGGCGGTTCCGGCGGCTCGCCGCGCCAGGGCTTGCGGTTGTCGTGATCGAAGTTCCACTGCCCGCCTTCCGGCTTGCCGTCCGCCGTCAGCAGCACGCCGTGGCGCTGGCGTAGCGTGCGGTAGAAATGCTCCATCAGCCACTGGCGGCGGCCCGCGAAGATCCCGGCGGCCTCGTCGCGGGTGGTGTAGAAATGGTCGCTGTCCACCGCCCGCACCGGGATGGCGCCGGCGGCGGCGAATTCCGCCAGTTGCCGGTCGAGACGCCATTCGTCCGGGTGCTGATATTCCAGCGCCGACGCGCCGTAATGGGCGATCAGCGCCTCCAGGTTGGCGGGCAGCGACTGGCGGTTGCTGGCGTCGTCGATGGCGATATGGCGCACGCGGTGGCCCGCGGCCTTCAGCTGCCGGGCGAAGTCGCGCATCGCGGCGAAGATGGCGAGGATTTTCTGGGCGTGGTGGAGGACGTAATCGGTTTCCTGCCGGATTTCCATCAGCAGGTAGATGACGTCGGGACGGACTTCGGCAAACCAGCGGTGGCGGGGGTTGAGCTGGTCGCCGAGGATGAGGCGCAGGGTGGTCATGCCGGGCGGCTCCGCTGGCGGCGGCAGCGGTCGGAGCAGTAGCGCACTTCG
>DASUIM010000092.1:0-13552 GCA_036279775.1 Fluviicoccus sp.
CTACTCCGTATTTCTAAAAAATCATGTCCACTAAACACACGAAAAGCACGAAATAGATGCTTGTGGTTTTGTTCGTGTGTTTCGTGTATTTCGTGGACAAAGGTTTGCCGTTATGCCCCGTGATGCAAAGGTTCGCCGCTACGTTTCGCCTGCCATTCCACCAGCGCTTTCACCAGCAGGGTAACCAGCGCCAGCAAGGCCAGCAACGAGGCCACGGCGAAGGCCGCGACGAAGTTGTATTCGTTGTAGAGGATCTCGACGTGCAGCGGCATGGTGTTGGTTTCGCCGCGGATGTGGCCGGAGACCACTGAAACCGCGCCGAACTCCCCCATGGCCCGCGCGTTGCACAGCACCACGCCGTAGATGAGACCCCATTTGATGTTCGGCAGCGTGACATGCCAGAAGGTCTGCCAGCCGGATGCGCCCAGGACCACGGCGGCCTCTTCCTCGTCGCGGCCCTGCGCTTCCATCAGCGGAATCAGTTCGCGCGCCACGAAGGGGAAGGTCACGAAGACCGTGGCCAGCACCATGCCCGGCACGGCGAAGATGATGCGGATGTCGTGGTCGAACAGCCAGTCGCCGAACCAGCCCTGACTGCCGAACACCAGGACGTAGATCAGGCCCGCCACCACCGGCGACACCGAGAAAGGCAAGTCGATCAGGGTGATCAGCAGGCTTTTGCCGCGAAAGTCGAACTTGGCGATGGCCCAGGCGGCCATGACGCCGAACACCAGGTTCAGCGGTACGGCGATGACGGCAATCAGCAGCGTCAGCTTGATGGCGGACAGCGCATCCGCTTCCACCAGCGAAGCCAGATAGACTTCCCAGCCCTTGCGCAGCGCTTCCCCAAACACCGCGATCAGCGGCAGCAGCAGGAACAGGGCGAAAAATCCCAGACCCAGTGTGATCAGCAAGACCTTGATCCACGCGGGTTCGCGGGTAGCGATCTTGTTGCTGTAGGCGCCTACGGTGTGGCGCGCTCCGATGGCAGCTCCCATTTACACGGCCTCCCGGGTTTTCTTGGTCCAGGCCTGCAGCCCGTTGATGATCAGCAGCAGGATGAAGGAAATCACCAGCATCACCGTGGCGATGGCGGTGGCTCCGGCGTAGTCGTACTGTTCCAGCTTGCTGATGATCATCAGCGGCGTGATTTCCGACACCAGCGGAATGTTGCCCGCGATGAAAATCACCGAGCCGTATTCACCGACCGCGCGGGCAAAAGCCAGCGCGAAGCCGGTCAGCAGCGCCGGGGAGATGATCGGCAGCAGCACCTTGGTGAAGGTCTGCCAGCGGTTCGCCCCCAGGCTGGCGGCGGCTTCCTCCAGTTCGCTGTCGATATCTTCCAGCACCGGTTGCACCGTGCGCACCACAAAGGGCAGGCCGATGAAGATCAGCGCCACCAGCACCCCTACCGGAGTGAAAGCAATCTTGATGCCCAGCGGCTCCAGCAGGCTGCCGATCCAGCCGTTGGGGGCATAGAGGGCGGTCAGGGCGATGCCGGCGACCGCGGTGGGCAGCGCGAACGGCAGGTCGATCAGCGAATCGACCAGCTTCTTGCCGGGAAAGGTATAGCGCACCAGTACCCAGGCCAGGATCAGGCCGAAAACGGTGTTGATCAGCGCCGCGAGCAGCGAAGCGCCGAAGGTCAGCTTGTAGGAGGCGACCACGCGCGGCGCGGTGATCACCTCCCAGAAATGCGCCATGTCGAGCGTGGCGGTTTTCAGGAAGACCGCGCTGAGCGGAATCAGCACCACCAGCGTCAGGTAGGTCAGGGTGTAGCCCAGGGTCAGCGGCAGACCCGGCAAGACACGTCGTTTCATCGGTGTATCCACTGGAATGAAGGAGGGAAGTCTAGGACGTGCAAGGGATAACCAAAAATACTTTCTTGGAAGAATGAAATTACTTTTGGTTATTAAAAGCCGGCTTCAGGCGGAAATCTTCCAGGAAGCCGGCTCGATCATTTCGAATTGCGAGCGGAACAGGTCGAACAGGCGGCGGCCCTTGGGCCACGGGCCATAGCCGGAAGCGACATTGATGTGGCCGACATTGCCCAGATTGATGAACTGGCTGCCCCAATGGCGGGAAAGCAGAAAAGCCTTGTCCAGCATCAGGTAAGGGTCGGTGGTGCTGGCGACCAGCATGGAGGGGAAAGGCAAGCGTTTTTCCAGCCGGGACGGATGGATGCCGAAGCGATCGGGATCGGCGGGAGCCACCAGAAAGGCGCCCGCCACCTTGTGCCCCAGATCGGAGGCCGCGTTGACGGTGGCGAGACAGCCAAAGCTGTGCGCCACCAGCCAGACCTTGTCCGGCGCGGCGAGAATCGCCTCGCGGACACGGCCCGACCAGCGCGAGAGTTCACCATGCTCCCAGTTCTGCTGGTGGACGCGGATTACCGACGGGTCCTGCCGTTCCCACCACGACTGCCAGTGTTCAGGCTCGCTGCCGTGCAGTCCCGGAATCATCAGAATGGTGCTCATGGTGTGCTCCCGTTAAGCGCGGGCTTACTTGCCCGGTTGGTAGATCTGGTCGAAGATGCCGCCGTCGGCGAAATGTGCATCCTGGGCCACGGACCAGCCGCCGAAATCCTTGATGGTGAACAGCTTCACCGGTGCGAACTGTTGCTTGTAGCGCGCGGCCACGGCCGGGTCGGTGGGGCGGTAATAGTTCTTGGCGGCGATTTCCTGGGCTTCCGGCGAATACAGGTATTGCAGGTAAGCCTGGGCTACCTTGGTGGTGCCATGTTTCTTCGCGTACTTGTCGACCACGCTGACCGGCGGTTCGGCCAGGATGGAGACGCTGGGGGTGACGATTTCAAACTTGTCCGGACCCAGTTCCTTCACCGCCAGATAGGCTTCGTTTTCCCAGGCCAGCAGCACGTCGCCAATACCGCGTTCCACAAAGGTGGTGGTGGAGCCGCGCGCACCGGAGTCCAGCACCTTGACGTTCTTGAACAGCTTCTTCACGAAGGCCTGGGCCTTGTCGGCATTCGCGCCGGGCTGGCGCAGGGCGTAGCCCCAGGCTGCCAGATAGTTCCAGCGCGCGCCACCGGAGGTCTTCGGATTCGGGGTGATCACATCCACGCCGGGACGCACGACATCGTTCCAGTCGAGAATCTTCTTCGGATTGCCCTTGCGCACCAGGAAGACGATGGTAGAGGTGTAGGGCGAGGCATTGTTGGCCAGGCGTTTTTGCCAGGCCGGATCGGTCAGGCCGCGATTGGCCACTTGATCAATATCGCCGGCCAGCGCCAGCGTCACCACATCGGCTTCCAGGCCGTCAATCACCGCGCGCGCCTGCTTGCCGGAGCCGCCATGCGACTGCTTGAAAGTGACGGTTTCGCCGGTTTTGGCTTTCCAGTATTTGGCGAAAGCGGCATTGTAATCCTGATACAGTTCACGGGTCGGGTCGTAAGAAACGTTCAGCAGCGAAACATCGGCCAGCACCGGAGCAGCCAGGCCGAGGGTCAGGGCAAATGCCTGCAGGGTCTTGTTCATGAAAAAATCCTCAAGTTCAACAGGTGGGGTCGTTGCGACCGCTTGAGGACAATGTAGGGACTCGGCTAAATAATTAAAAATACTTTGTATTCATATGCTAGTTCCATATAGGAATAAAAAATCAAGGCGATGTCGCCTGGCAGCCGGTAATCATCCGCCACCCCCCGGTTTGCGGGGTGCTTCGGGATTTGCCATCCTGTCAGCATTGACCATCCGCGCAACGGAACTGTCCATGATCCCGATTGAACCTGAATCCGCGCCCGCCGCGCCCGTGCTGAAACCCGGCCTTTCACCCGCCACGCGCGGCTTCATCCTGGCGTTCCTGTTGGCGCTGGCGGTGTTCGGGTTGGTGCGCCTGATGCTGCTGCAACCGTGGGCGGGCTTCCATTTTCAGGCAGACGGCGATGTGCTGCGGGTCAGTACGGCGTCGTTGCCGCATCCGGCCGTGGTGACGGGGCTGCGCCAGGCCGACGGCCGCGTGCGGCCCTTGCCGTCGTGGCTGGTGGTGGAGGAACCGGATTTTCTGGACCGGATCAGCGCCTACAAC
Source organism: Fluviicoccus sp. (assembly GCA_036279775.1). Taxonomy (GTDB): domain Bacteria; phylum Pseudomonadota; class Gammaproteobacteria; order Pseudomonadales; family Moraxellaceae; genus Fluviicoccus. The sequence goes on from DASUIM010000092.1 coordinate 4,042, forward strand.
GCCCTGATGCATATCCAGTCGCCGCTGCTGGCGGAATGGCGCAGCGGTCAGGCCAGACTGGTGTTGCAGGATGGTCGCGAACTGCCGGTGGTGATGCGGCCGCGAGGGCCGCTGGACATTCCCGCCGTGTTCTGGCTGCAACTGGCGTTCGGACTGATTGCGCTGGGCATCGGTTGCGGCATCTGGGTGTTCCGGCCGCGCCAGCGCGTGGTCAACCTGTTGCTGCTGACGGCGGCGGGCTTCGCGGCGGGCACCTGGTCGGCCAGCATTTACAGTTCGCGGGAACTGCTGATGGAGCCGGAGCTGTTCCGGTTGCTGTCGATCATCAATCACGGCGGCGCGCTGCTGTTTGACTGCGCCATGCTGGCCTTGCTGTGGAGTTATCCCCGGCCGTTGGGCCGCCAGCCGGTGGCGGCGCTGGCGCTGTTGCTGGGCCTGCTGGCCTGGGTGGCGGACATCCGGCAGGTGACCGATACCTTCAGCGACGGGTTTTACCTGTGGTTGCTGGTGATCTTTGTGCTGGGCGCGGGCTGCGCCTGGCAGCAGTGGCGGCTGTCGCGCCGCGACCCGGTGTCGCGCATGGCGCTGCGCTGGCTGTTGCTGTCATTTTTGCTGGGCAGCGGCGCGTTCGTGGCCTTGCAGGTGGTGCCGCTGATGCTGGGCGTGAAGACGCCGGTGCCGCAAAGCCTGTCCTCCGGCGCGTTCCTGATTGTGTATCTGGGGTTGGCGGCCGGGATCAGCCGCTACCGCCTGTTCCGGCTGGAGCACTGGTGGCTGGCGGCGTGGAGCTGGCTGTTTGGCGGAATCCTGGTGTTGCTGGTGGACGGTATCGCGGTGTGGTTCTTGCGCACCGACGGCTGGATGGCGCTGAGCCTGGCGGTGGGGGTGGCGGGCTGGCTGTATTTCCCCTTGCGGCAATGGCTGGTGGAACGGCTGTTGCAACGCGGGAATTCGACCCGGCAACTGCAGGCGGGCGCCATCCGCCGCCTGTTCGACCTGCCGACCGATGAGGCGCTGTGCGCGCACTGGCCGGACGTGGTGCGCAGCATTTTCAGTCCGCTGGCGATGGAACGGCGCGACGGCGAGCGCGATTTCATGGTGGCAGATAACGGCTTGCTGCTGTGTCTGCCCGATATCGAGGACGGACGGCATGTGATGCTGTCGTATTGCGAACGCGGCGGCCGCCTGTTCAACCGCGACGATCTGGACACCGCCCGTGAACTGTACGGGATCGCCCGGCACGCCCGCGACGCCCTGGCCGCGCGGCAGCAGGGCGCGCGGCTGGAACGCGACCGCATCAAGCGCGACCTGCACGACGATCTGGGCGCGCGCCTGCTGTCGATTCTGCACGGGCGGCAGGAAGCGGGCATGCGCGAGGAAGCGCGGCTGGCGATCCGCGATTTGCGGCAGATGCTGGCGACGCTGGACGAACGCAGCGTCACCCTGATTGAAGCGGCCCAGTTGATGCGCGAAGAGGCCGCCGAGCGCCTGCAACGCGCCGGGATCGGATTCATCATGCCGCCGCAGGACTGGTCGGAAGTGATGCTGTCAGCGCGGCAGTACGCCAACCTGAAGCGCATGGTGCGCGAATGCATCACCAACGCCATCAAGCATTCCGGCGCGGCGGAAGTGCAACTGACGATGACGCTGGATGACGACTGGCTGTGCCTGACGGTCAGTGATAACGGCCACTTTGACCCGGCGCAGCTGGAACTGGGCGGGCGAGGGCATCACATCATCCACTCGCGCGTGGAGGAGCTGGGCGGCGAAGTAGCCTGGCGGCCAGACCCGACGGGTGGCTGCCGGGTGGAAATCCGCATACCGGTGGCGACGCCGATGCGGCGGGAAGGAAAAGGGGAAGCAAGATGACAGACAGCGATCCGGTGCTGATTGTAGAGGATGTGAAGGAAACCGCCGACTGGCTGGCCGCGCGCGTGCAGGTCGCCTTCGGGGCCGGGCGCGCCGTGCGGCAGGCGCATACGCTGGCGGCGGCGCGCAAGCTGCTGGCGCGCGAGCATTTCGGCATGGCCATCCTGGATCTGGGCCTGCCGGACGGCAATGGCGTGGAATTGATACCCGAACTGATATCCCGTGCCATTACCGTGGTGGTGGCCACCATTTACGATGACGACGCTCACATCTTCAGCGCCCTGCGCGCCGGGGCGGGCGGTTACCTGCTGAAGGATCAGGGTGATGACGAGATTGAACGGGCGCTGGCCGGAATTCGTGACGGCGTGCCGCCCATTTCCCCCAGCGTGGCGCGGCGGATGATGGATTTCTTTGTGCAGCAGGACCGGCTGCGCGAAAACCCGGAAACCGGCAAGCTGACCGCGCGCGAGAAGGAAGTGCTGATCCTGATCGCCAACGGACTCAGCGTCGGGGAAGCCTCTGCCAGCCTGGGCATTTCCACGCACACCACGCGCGGCTATGTGAAGGACATCTACCGCAAGCTGGGCATTTCTTCCCGCGCGGAAGCCAGCCTGACGGCTTCCCGGCTGGGGCTGATCCGCAAGTAACCCGGCAGACAGGGCATGATAGAAGGGCGGCTTGAAGCCGCCCTTTCTCATGGTTGAATGCCTTGGGGCTTACTTCGCGTCGCGCGCCACCTTCGCCACTTCGGCATTGAAAGCGCTGATGCCCTTCATGGCGCCGCTGGTGTAGGCCGCCGGATTGACCGTGAAGGTGTAATCGGCGCTGTTGGACGTGATGCTGCCCGCACCCGACAGCAGCGACAACCCCTTGCTGAGCGCATTGGCGGCGTTGGACGTGGTGTCGGTCTTGCTGAGCGTACCGGCATTGGTGCTGATGTTCAGTACCGGCGCCTTGGTGGCCACACCGGGAATGCCGCGCATCATCCGGACTTTCGGCTTGCCCATCCAGGTGACTGACGCGGCCTGCAGGTTCATGCCCGGCGCGGTCTGGATACCGGCGGAGATGGTGGAGTAACTGGCCCCGGTTTCGCCCCAGATTTGCGGAGCGACAATGGTATAGGTCGGGATGAGGATGGTGGCATCCTTGATCTTCGGTTTGCCCATGCTGATGAATTCGGAGAACGGACCGGTAAAGCCGATCTTGATCTGTTGCTCATCGCTGGGCGCGGCCACCAGCAGGGTGTCGGGGCTGCCCACCGGCGACTCCACCGGCAAGCCCCACTTGGCGTCGGTCTTGGCCAGGGCGATGCCTTGCAGGTAATCGCGACCCTTGATGTCGTTCCAGGTCAGCACGGTGTAACCGGCGGCGCGCAGCTGGCCGACGAAATCATCGTAGGCCTTTTTGGCGATGGATTGCGCCAGGGATTTGTCGAGGCCGCTGAGGTGGTATTTGGCGCTGGCCTTGACCGAATTGGCGCTGCCGCCGCCGAGGGTGGACAGGGCGCTGCCCTGTTTGGAAACGCCTACCTTGCCGTCGACCACGAACTTGACGTAGGCGGTTGGCACCACGATGGTCTTGTTGTAGTCCAGCAGGTCTTCCGGATTGACGGCGGTGACGGGCACGGAAATCCCGGAGTTGTTGGCGGGTGCGGCGGTGGCCGGCGCCGGAGCTGCGGCCGCCTGGACAGCGGCGGCGACCGGAGCGGAACTGTCGCCGCCGCCGGACTTGGCGGCATTGGAGACGCAGCCGGTGACGAGGGTGGCCAGCGCGGCGGCAATGCCGGCAGCCAGAAGGTTCTTGTTGTTAGGCATGATCAGTCTCCGTGACATCAAAAAGAAGGGCGCCGTTGCGGTCGTCGGCCGGTCGCCCTGAAGACGGGCGCTGAGCCCGTGGGGGTAAGGGGAGTGTAGAAAGGGAGGGGTGGGGCGGGTACCCCCGGGATGGGGGGGGCTGGCGGCAGGCGGGATTATTCTCCGCCGCAGACCTCGCGCACCAGTTCGCGCAGCCAGCGATGCACCGGATCAGCCTGCAAGCGCGGATGCCACAACAGCGACACCGCGAATTCCGGTACCGTCACCGGCAGCGTGAAGCTGAACATGCCCTGCCTAAGATTGCCCGAATGCCGCTCCGGCACCGTGGCGATCAGGTCGGACGACCGCGCCAGCGCCAGTGCGGTGGCAAACCCGCCAACCATCGTCGCCACCCGCCGTTCCAGCCCCAGCGGATTCAATGCCGCGTCGATTGGCGCGTGATCCGGCCCGTCGCGGAATACGCCGACATGCCGTCCGCCGATGTAGCGCTCCACCGTGATATCCCCCCGGCTGAGCGGATGCCCCGCGCGCACTACACCGATAAATCGGTCGCGGAACAGCGCCTGCGCCCGCAATTCAGGCCCCAGCGCCGCATCCACCACGCCGGTTTCCAGATCCACCGTGCCGTCGCGCAGCAGAGTGCTTAGCCGGTCCAGCTTCGGCATGAAATGAAGCTGTATTCCCGGCGCTTCCGCCGCGGCGCGGGCGATCAGCGCCGGACCGAAATTCTCCGCGAAGCCCTCGCGGGTACGCAGGGTGAAGCGGCGTACCACCTTTTGCAGATCGGGCGTTTCCGCCGGACGCAGCACCGCCTCCGCTTCCGCTACCAGGCGGCTGACCTGATCCCGCAATGCCAGCGCGCGCGGCGTGGGCGTCAAGCCGCGACCGGCGCGCACCAGCAGCGGGTCGCCGGTAGTCTCACGAAGGCGCGCCAGCGCCCGGCTCATGGCCGACGGACTCAGGCGCAAGCGCCGCGCCGCCCGCGCCACATTTCCCTCCGCCAGCAGCACATCCAGCGTCAGCAACAGGTTGAAGTCGGGCGTCGTCACGGCGCAATCCTCGGAGTAGGTGGCGTTTCATGCACTATTAAACTGCAAACGGTGAGTCTTCCGCCACCTCTAGGGGCGTTCTAGGCTGCGGGAAACCATCTGTTGAGGAGCACCGCCATGACCGCATCCATTCTGCCCAAGGCCGCCTCGGGTGCAACCGAATCAGCTCATAACCGGACGCTGGCCAGCCTGTCACTGATCGTGCTGTTGTCCTCGTTGTCGTCCAGTATCGCCAATGTCGGGCTGCCGACACTGGTGCGGGAATTCCAGGCACCCTTTGCCGATGTGCAGTGGGTGGTGATTGCCTATCTTCTGGCCGTCACTGCGTTGGTCGTCAGCGCAGGCAGGCTGGGCGACCTGCTGGGCCGCCGCCGGGTGTTGCTGGCCGGAATCGGGCTGTTCAGCTTCGCATCGCTGCTGTGCAGCCTGGCCCCCGCACTGGGCTGGCTGATAACCGCCCGCGCAGTGCAGGGGGCTGGCGCGGCGGTGATGATGGCTTTGACCCTGGCGCTGGTAGGCGGGGCGGTTCCCAAGGAACGTACCGGCCGCGCGATGGGCTTTCTGGGCAGCATGTCCGCCGTTGGCACCGCACTGGGTCCAACCCTGGGCGGATTGCTGATCGCCGCATTCGGCTGGAGGGCGATGTTCGCCATCAACCTGCCGCTGGGGCTGGTGGCCGCCGGACTGGCATACCGGTACCTGCCGCCGGACGATACGGCCAAGCCGGGAGAACGCACGCGCTTTGATCTGCCGGGCATGGCGCTGCTGGCGATAACCCTGTGTGCTTATGCCCTGGCGCTAACGCAGGATCAAGATGAAACATTTTACCCGGTGCTGGCAGCGGTCACGGTTATCGGACTGGGTCTGTTTTTGCGGGTGGAAATGCGCCGCGAGGCTCCGCTGGTGCAACCGTCATTGTTCCGCAACACCGTGTTCAGCAGCGGTTTTGCCATGAGCGCACTGGTGACCACCGTGATGATGGCGACACTGGTCGTGGGGCCGTTTTACCTGTCCGGCGGCTTGGGTCTTTCCACCGCGATGACGGGGCTGGTGATGTCCGCCGGACCCGCGGCGGCGGCATTGGCGGGCGTGCCGTCGGGCCACTTGGTGGATCGCTTCGGCGCGTCGAAGATGACCCTGCAGGGGCTGGCGCTCATGGCTGTCGGGGCACTGATGGTGTCTGTATGGGCGGCCGGGCATGGCATAGCCGGGTATCTGTTGCCGCTGATGTGCCTTACGGCAGGTTTCGCCTTGTTCCAGGCTGCGAACAACTCGGCCGTGCTGGCGGAAGCCCGGCCGGAACAGCGCGGCGTAATTTCCGGGTTGTTGAACCTGTCGCGCAACCTGGGCTTTGTGACCGGGGCCTCGATGATGGGCGCGGTATTCGCGCGGGCCTCGGGAGGCCTGGCTGCCGGGCCGGAGGCAGTGGCGCACGGACTCAGCGTGACGTTTGCGCTGGCGGCGGGGTTGATTCTGCTGGCAATGGGAATAGCGCTATTCCGGTTGAACCGGCAATGATGTTTGTCCCTATACTTGGGGATCGTCATTTCCACCGGAAGAACCCCCATGCCCTTCGAACCCACCCTGGACCTTGGCCACGGCATCACCCGCATTGAATCCGGCATGGTGCGCGACGAACTGGTGGCCTGTTATCTGGTGCATGGCGGAGAGGAATACGCGCTGATTGAAACCGGCACCAACAACAGCGTACCGCGCATTATGGATTTGCTGGCGCAACGCCAGATTCGTCCCGAACAGGTGACGTACGTGGTTCCCACGCATGTGCATCTGGATCATGCCGGGGGTGTGGGCGGGCTGATGCAGTGCCTGCCGGAAGCGACGCTGCTGGTGCATCCCAAGGGCGCGCGGCATCTGATTGAGCCGGGCAAGCTGAAGGCGGGGGCGATTGCTGTGTATGGCGAGGCGGAATTCGCGAAGGTATATGGCGACATCATGCCGGTGGAGGCGTCGCGGGTGCGCAGCATGGAGGATGGCAGCGAGGCGCTGCTCGGCAGCCGCAAGCTGGTGTTTCTGGATACACCGGGCCATGCGCGGCATCACTTCTGTGTGTTCGACCCGGAGTCCCGGGGGATTTTTACCGGGGATACTTTCGGCTTGGCCTATCCGGCGCTGACTACCGCGAAGGGGCCGTTCATCATTCCGACAACGACGCCGGTGCAGTTTGAGCCGGAGGCGTTGAAGGCGTCGATCAAGCGGTTGCTGGCGTTGCAGCCGGAGCGGATGTATCTGACGCATTACGGGGTGGTGGAGAATCCGCAGGGACTGGGGGAGCGGTTGTTGGGGCAGGTGGATGATTATGTGGCGCGGGCCTTGGCGGCGAGGGATGCGGGCGGGGCGGGGGATTTAGAGGCGCGACTGGTGGCGGGGATGAGGGCTTATCTTTTCGCGCGGGCGCGGGAGCATGGATGCGGGCAGGGTGATGAGGAGCTGGAAGGGTTGTTGGGGATGGATTTGAGGTTGAATGCGCAGGGGTTGGGGGTTTGGCTTGCGGGGTTGACGTCAACAGCCTAAAATGCAGTCAATGAATACATTTTTTCTTAGGTGATATCATGTCGATGTTGACGGTCCGCAATTTACCTGACGAGGTGCATCGCGCGCTGCGCGTGCGGGCGGCTCTGCATGGACGCAGCACCGAGGCGGAAGTACGTGAAATCCTGGCGGCGGCGGTGAAGCCCGAGTCGCGTGTCCGCATGGGTGATGCGCTGGCGGCGTTGAGCCATGATCTTGGGCTGACCAATGAGGATTTCGAAGTGTTTGATCGCGTCCGAGACCAACAACCTGCCGTGCCGATGAGTTTCGAATGATTCTGCTGGATACCAATGTCGTTTCCGAGGCGATGAAGCTTGTACCAGATTCTGCTGTGCAGGCATGGCTGAACGATCAGGCTGCTGAAACCTTGTTTATTTCCAGTGTGACCTTGGCGGAGTTGCTGTTTGGCATCGGGGCTTTGCCTGAAGGCAGGCGCAAGGAGTTGCTGACGAAGGCGGTGGAAGGCGTGATGGGGTTGTTCAAGGGCAGGGTGCTGGCCTTCGATACGGAGGCTGCGATCCGCTATGCGGGGTTGGCGGTGACGGCCAGGACGAGCGGGCGGGGGTTTCCGACGCCGGATGGTTATATTGCGGCGATTGCGGCTTCGCGCGGGTTTATAGTGGCGTCGCGGGATACGTCGCCGTTTGAAGCGGGTGGGGTAAGGGTGATTAATCCTTGGGGGATATAATCGTGTCTGACCCCATTATTCCCGGCTTGCATTCGCCGGTTGTAGTCAGTGCTCCTTCCCATCCACCCGCGCCCGCCACAGCATGGGCGTCAGCCGCAGGCCGATGATGGCAAAGCACAGACTCCACGCCAGCGCCGCCCCCGCAATCCACAGCCCGTAGTGCTCAGGCCAGGCCTGCGTCGCCCCCAGCCGCAACACCGCCCCGACCCCCATGATGCTGATCGCCGCCTTGTCCGAAACCGTAAAGACAATCTTGCGCCCGGTATGGCCCTGGCTGATGCGGATCAGCATGCCGGGAATCACCAAGCCCATGCAGAGGAAGGTGAACACATGCACCGACACCGCACCAATCGCCGGAAACATGCCACTGAGGCGCAGCGCCTCGCAAAACAGGTTCGCCGTCAGCCCCAGATAGCCAACATACATGATGCCGGTGTCGAAGCGTTTCAGCCCGGCCAGCGGATGCCAGCGGCTGAAGCGGTAAAGCAACAGCAGGCCCGCCGCCGTCATCACCGTGGCGGCCAGAGCTTCCGGCATAAACCCGGCCAGCGCCGCCAGCAGCACCATGCCCTTGATCGGCAGGTCCAGCGCCGCGTGACGGAACAGGGTGACGCCAGCGGTGTTCTTCATGAACTGGGTCAGCGTGCGTTCGAACATCACCACGAAGGCGAGGCGGAACAGGCCGGTGGCCAGCATCTGCCCTTCCACTACCCACGTTGGCATCAGCAGCAACAACTTCGCCGTCAGCAATAACGGCAGCGCCGCCATGAAGAAAATATTGTCCTTGAAGCTGTCCTGGCGGCGGTAGCGCACCAGCGTCCACAGCACATAACCGCCCACGTAAAGCACGGACAGGCTGGCCGCCAACAGCGCTGCGATCTCCGTCAGCAGCGGGGCATCCGGGGACAGGGCGGGGTAGTGGAAGATAAAGAAGCGTTCCATCACCCATAGCAGCGCCGCCAGCGCCAGCGGCGCGCCGTGCAGGCCGCGAATGCCCACCCAGTTCTTGCTGGCGGTGAGCAGGAAGCCGCCCAGCACCGCCCAGCCGAAACCGAACAGCATCTCGTGCGCGTGCCATTGCACCGGCGTCAACCCGGCGGCGGGCAGGGCGATGACGCCCGAGAACACCAGCGCCCACAGCACGGGATACAGCGTCCCGGCGAGGAAGGCGAGGGTGAAGAAGGGCCGGAATCCGGCCAGCCAGAGGGGGGCTTGAAAGAAACCGGCAGGGGGTGCGGTGTTCATGGAGTCTCCGGCAGGGTCAGCGAGGGCAACAGGATGGCCTGCAGCGCCTGCGGTTGCTGCACCAGGTCGGCCAGTGTAGTGGCGTCGAGTGCGGCATAGAATACCTCGAAGGCCTGGCCGAGAACCCCCGCCAACCGGCAGGCCGGTGCAATGCGGCAGCCGCCCGGATTCCCCGACAGGCATTCCACGATCGGCCCGTCACCCTCGCTGGCGCGCACGACGGCCCCCAACCGGACCTCTGCCGCCGGATGCGCCAGACGGATGCCGCCGCCCTTGCCGCGCGCCGATTCAATCAC
>DASUIM010000093.1:0-2314 GCA_036279775.1 Fluviicoccus sp.
AGCACATCAAGGACCCGGCGCTGCGCCGCAAGCTGACCCCGGACTACAAGGTGGGTTGCAAGCGCACGCTGGTGTCCGACGACTGGTTCCCGGCCTTTGCGCGCCCGAACGTGCACCTGATTACCGACGGCATCCGGGAGATCACCGCAGCGGGCGTGCGCACCAGCGACGGCGTGGAGCATCCGCTGGATGTGATCATCTACTGCACCGGCTACGAAATTGGCGCGCCGGCCTATCCCTTCGCCATCAAGGGCATTGGCGGGCTGTCGCTGAGTGATTACTGGGGCAGTCAGTCCAAGGCCTATTACGGCATGAACGTGAGTCATTTCCCGAACATGCTGCTGACGATGGGGCCGAATTCGGGGCCGGGGCATACCTCGGTGCTGATCTATCAGGAGGCGCAGTACAAGTACATCGCCAAGTACACCAGGACGCTGTTGAAGCAGAAACTGCGCTATCTGGATGTGAAGGAAGACGTGATGCAGGCGCAGTTCCAGGGCTTCCAGGAGCGCATGCGCAACAGTTCGTGGCTGTCGGGCTGCCAGAGCTGGTACCTGAATGCCGACGGCACGAATTCGACGATGTGGCCGGGTTTCAGTTTTGAGTATGTGCTGCGCACGAAGAAGCTGGATATGGGGGCGTATCACGCGGTGGCGTGAGCGCCGGTGGATGGCTGAACCCTCCTTGGCCGCCCGAAACCGGGCGGCTTTTTTTATGGGCGTTGTCCATTTCCCTTCCGCGCGCATCGGTGTCATTCTAAGCGCTGAAAATTTCTATTCAGATGCAGAGCCACTGCACATCCCGGGAGTGTCCCCCATGCGTTTCCCCCTGTACCTGAGCATGCTGCTGCTGGCGGCCGTGCTGCCCCTGACGTTTCCCGCCACCGCCCATGCCGTTGAGGATGATGACCTGGATGCGCTTCAGGACAAGCTGACCAATGAATGGCGGCTGGTGCGCAATGACCGGCTGCGCAACATCAAGACCTGGGTGAAGCAGGAGGATGGCAAGCGCTTCCGCTCGTTCAGGGCCGAGGCCGCGCTGGACGGCACGGTGGAGGCCTATGTGCGGGTGCTGCTGGATTTCGACAATTACCGGAAGTGGTACTGGGAAGTGCTGGACGCGAAGATCCTGAAGAAAAAGTCCGACACCGAATACCAGTTCTACATTAAGCACCGCGCGCCGCACGGCGTGCCCAACCGCGATGTGCCCGGGGTGTTGACGCTGGAGCCGCAGACCCGTGAAAACCGGACGCTGGTGGTGCGGGTCAAGGCTTATCCGGACCTGATTCCCGAAGCGCCGCCGCTGGTGCGGATGAGGGCGGAGGACATGATCATCCGCATTTCGCCGCTGGCGGGCAACCGGGTGTTTGTGGAGGCGGAGGGCTATGTGGATCCGGGCGGCAAGGTGCCGGGCTGGGCGAACAACTTCATCCAGCGCACGGCGCCGTACAGCATTCTGGTGGGGTTCAATCGCATGATGGAAAACCTGGAGTACCAGGAGAGCAAGACGCCGTTGCCGTTCCAGGTGTTCAATACGCCGTGATCCCCCCGCTAGCCCTGACCTGCATCGGCGTCAGGCCAAACCAGCGCTTGCAGGCGCGATTGAACGAACTCTGGTCGCTGTAGCCCAGCAGGCCCGCCACCTGCGCCAGCGGAATGGCGCTGTGCGGGAGGTATTCCCTGGCGCGCGCCTGCCGCAGCCGGTCGACGATCTCCTCGAATTTCACCCCGTGAACGGCCAGACGACGTTGCAATGAACGTTCGTTGACCGCCAGTTGCCGGGCGATACCCTCCAGACTGCACCCCCCGACCGCCAGCTGCCGCGCCGCCAGGATTTCCACCTGCCTGGGCAGGTCAAGCGGATGGCGCTTCACCACATGGGCGACAAAGGCCTCCGCCACCCGGGCCAGTTCCGGGTTCGACTGGTCCATGGGCAATTTCAGCAATTCATCGGGCAGGTCGATGGCGTTGTCCGGCTGGCCGAAGCGCACCTCGCAGCCGAAATAGGCCCGGTAGCTTTCCGGCGTCAACGCGGGGGCGTGGCGGAAATGGACCGTCCACCCCGGGCCGCCCGGCGCCACCATGCGCAGGAAATGGTTGGCGATGGAATAGGAGAGTTCGATAGCCTGCCGTCGCGGCTGTTCGGGCGGCAGGCTCAATTCGTAGCGGATGCGGGTGTGGCCGGCGACCGGCGACGGCCCGGTGCTCATCAAGCCTCCCGGCGTGTGGTAGGGCATGTAGCGGCGGATGGCATCGAAGGCTTCGCCGACGGTCTGGGCATGGCGGGCGATGGCGGCGACCGGCCCGAGGATGGA
>DASUIM010000094.1:0-6444 GCA_036279775.1 Fluviicoccus sp.
GCGGTGATCGTGCCGATGCGGGTGACGGCAAGCCCGTCGGGCGATACCGGCGGCGTCAGGCCGTCCGGCAGGGTGAAACACAATTCATAGTCGTCACCGGCCGTCAGCGCCAAGCGCCAGGCCTCGCGCTCGGGCAGGGCGCGCAGGGCGGATGACAGCGGCAGCGCCTCCAGATCCAGCGCGGCCCCGACGCCGGACGCGGTCAGGATATGACCCAGATCCTGCGCCAGCCCGTCGGAGATGTCCAGACAGGCCGTCGCCGTTCCGCGCAGCGCCGTCCCCAGCGCCAGTCGCGGCTGCGGGTAGTCCAGACGGCGGCGGACATACGCTGCCTGTTCCGCCGACAACCCGGCTTCACCCGGTGTCAGCGCCTCGCGCAGGCCCAACCCGGCGTCACCGACCGTGCCCGAGACATAGATGCCGTCTCCGGGCCGCGCGCCGCTGCGGCGCAGCGCCAGTGCCGGCGGCACGCTGCCCAGGGCGGTAATGCTGATGGCGAGAGGGCCGCACGTGGTGTCGCCGCCGACCAGCGCGATCCCGGCGGCATTCGCCAGCACGAACAGCGCGGCCGCGAATTCGGTCAGGAAGGCATCGGTGGCTTCGGGCAAGGTCAGCGCCAGCAGGAACCAGCGCGGCGTCGCGGCCATGGCGGCCAGATCGGACAGATTGACGGCCAGCGCCTTGTGGGCGATGGCGGCGGGCAGCGTGGTTTCGGGGAAATGGCGTCCGGCGACCAAGGTATCGACGGTCGCCGCCAGCACCTCCCCGGCGGGAGGCATCAGCAACGCCGCATCATCACCCACGCCCAGCAGCACCCCGCCGTCCGGGGACGGCCGCGTAAAGTACTGCCGGATCAGGCCGAACTCGGAGGGCATCAGCCCGCCTGCCGTTCTGCCTGACGCGCGGTTTTGGACAGTTCGTCCAGCACGCCGTTGACGTACTTGTAGGAGTCGGTCGCGCCGAAATCCTTGGCCAGTTCCACGGCCTCGTTCAGCACCACCTTGTAGGGCACTTCCGGATGATGCAGCAGTTCATAGCTGCCCAGGCGCAGGATGCTGCGCTCGACCGGATCGATCTGGCTCATCTGGCGGTCCAGGAAGGGCTTGTAAGCCTCGTCCAGTTCATCGACCCGGCGCACCACCTGATGCAGCAGCTCGTGGAAATACGCCAGGTCGACCTTGTGCATCGCATTCTCGACGCGGTAGCGGGCCTCGATCTCGAACGGCGCGTTGCCCGACAGTTGCCACTCGTAGAGGCCCTGCATGGCGAAGCGGCGCGCCTTGCGGCGCGCGGCGGGGGTATTGGCTTGTTGCTGGTGCATTAGAGGGCCTTCAGCAGCGAGACCATCTCGATGGCGGTCATGGCGGCATCCGCGCCCTTGTTGCCGGCCTTGGTGCCGGAACGCTCGATCGCCTGCTCGATGCTGTCGGTGGTCAGCACGCCGAACACCACCGGAATCCCGGCTTCCAGACCGACCACGCCCAGACCCTTGGCGCATTCACCGGCCACGAAATCGAAATGCGGCGTACCGCCGCGAATGACCGCGCCGAGGGCGATGACAGCGTCATACTGCTTCTTCTCGACCAGCTTCTTGGCAGCCAGCGGCAGTTCCCAGGCGCCGGGTGCGCGGACGAGGGTGATGTTGTCATCGCTGACGCCGTGACGCTTCAGGGTGTCCAGCGCGCCGTCCAGCAGGGCTTCGACCACGAAGCTGTTGAAACGGCCGACGAGGATGGCGTACTGGCCATCGGCATTGCGGAAATCGCCTTCGATCACTTTCATGAATCTCTCCAACTTGTCGGTAGGCCGGGCCGAGGCCCGGCAAAATGCTTGTTCAATCCGGGACGGAATCAGTCCGTACCCAGGTATTCCACGATTTCCAGCCCGAAACCGGACAGCGCATTGAAGCGCATCGGCGAGCTGAGCAGCTTCATGCGGGTGATGCCCAGGTCACGCAAAATTTGCGAACCGGCGCCGATGGTGCGGTACATGCCCGCGCCATCCACCGTGGCGCGGGGACGCTGGTTGAAGAAGCCCTGGATATGGTCGACCAGTTCTTCCGAGGCGAAATCCTGTCCCAGCAGCACCAGCACCCCGGCGTCATGGCGGGCAATCTCGGCCAGACTCTTCTGCAAATTCCAGCCGATGCGTCCCTGATACTTGGCGTGCAGCAGGTCGCGCAGCGGGTTCAAGGCATGCACGCGAACCACCGGAGTGTCGCGGGCGACGTCGCCCTTCACCAGCGCCAGATGCGTCTCGGTGCTGGCGTGTTCCTGATAGGTCATCAGCTTGAAGTTGCCGTATTCGGTTTCCAGCACGTTCTCGCTGGTGCGCTTGACGGTCTGCTCGTTGACCATGCGGTAATGGATCAGGTCGGCGATGGTGCCGATCTTCAGGTTGTGCTCGGCGGCGAACTTTTCCAGATCGGGACGGCGGGCCATGGTGCCGTCTTCGTTCATGATCTCGACGATGACGGACGCGGCTTCCAGCCCGGCCAGACGCGCCAGGTCGCAACCGGCTTCGGTATGTCCGGCGCGGTGCAGCACGCCGCCGGGCTTGGCCATCAGCGGGAAGATGTGACCGGGCTGGACGATGTCGGCGGGCTTGGCGTCGCGGGCGACGGCCACCTGCACGGTGTGGGCGCGGTCATGGGCGGAAATGCCGGTGGTGACGCCGGTGGCGGCCTCGATCGACAGCGTGAAATTGGTGCCGTGGCTGGAACCGTTGCGGTTGACCATCAGCGGCAGGTCCAGCTGACGGCAGCGCTCCGGGCTCAGCGTCAGGCAGATCAGGCCGCGGGCATGCTTGGCCATGAAGTTGATGTCTTCGGGGCGGACATGGCTGGCCGCCATCACGATATCGCCTTCGTTCTCGCGGTCTTCGTCGTCCATCAGGATGACCATCTTGCCGAGGCGGATGTCGTTAATGAGTTCTTCAACGGTATTCAGGGGCATGGGGAGCTCTCAGCTGACGCGGGGCCGCACGGGATGCGTACAAAATTAACCGCGGATAATAGCACAGGGGCGGATGCCGCACCCGCCCCCGGCCGGGAAGCCGACAAAAATCTAGCGTTTCAGGAAGCCGTTTTCCGCCAGGAAGGCCATGCTGATGCCGCCGCCGGAGCCTTGCGCGGCCTTCTCGCCCAGCATCAGCCGTTCCAGATAACGGGCCAGCACATCCACCTCCAGATTGACGCGCACGCCCGGCTGCCAGTCACCGACGTTGGTGTGGTCGGCGGTATGCGGCACGATGTTCAGGTCAAACACATCACCATCCACCGCATTGACGGTCAGGCTGGTGCCGTCAACGGTGATCGAGCCCTTGTGCGCGATGTACTTCGCCAACTCCGCCGGAGCGCGCACGCGGTATTGCAGCGAACGGGCGTCACGCTTGAATTCGACAATTTCACCGACGCCGTCGACATGGCCGCTGACGATATGGCCGCCCAGGCGGCTGGTGGGCATCAGCGCCTTTTCCAGGTTGACGCGGCTGCCGGTCTTCCAGCCGCCCAGCGTGGTGTGGCGCAGGGTCTCGTTGGAAACATCGGCGGCATAGCCCTGCCCGGTCAGTTCGATGACGGTCAGACAGATGCCGTTGGTGGCGATGGAGTCGCCCAGCTTGACGTCCGCCAGATCCAGCCCGGCGCTGCGGATAACCAGGCGCACGTCGCCGTTACGGGGAATGATCTGCTGGACAACGCCAACCGCTTCGATAATGCCGGTAAACATGGAAGGGACTCCGGGAGACAGGCGGCAAGCATACCCAATGGCGGGGGGCGACGGCCAGCCTTGCCGCTTGTCGGAAGGCAATCCGGGATTCGCATGCAGGCATTTTCCCATCCTCCTGTCCGGGACTACACTGAAAGCGGATCATTTGCTAGCCATTCAAGGAGTCCATCATGGCTGACCGCACTTTCCCCAGAGCACTGAGCGCCATTGTCATTGCCGCCCTGCTGGCCGGTTGCAACGGCAATGACAATGACATCTCCTCCGCTCCCCTGAGCGCCCCGCTCGCCACCAAGACACTCACCGTCACGCCTTCGCTGGGCCGCATCCAGAATGCGCGCGCCATACTCCGCAATGCCAAGTCCGGAGCCGAGATCAGCCGCAAGCTGATCGGCGCCTCGGGTTCGGTCAGCTTCAGCGTGCCGGAGGCGGTGGAGGCGGTGGTGGTGGAAATCGAGGGTGTCGCGGGGGCTCAGTATTTTGACGAAGCGGAAGGTGATCAGCCCCTGCCCGCCGGTTTCCGGATGCGGGCAGCCGGACGCCTTGACGATGACGCCGCCATCGGCGTGACCGTCCTCACCGAAGCGGCGGTGCAACTGGCGGAAAGCCTGCCCGCCGGCCTGGGCAATCCGGCCAACATCGACAGCGCCCTCAGCCAGGTCGGCGCGGCCGTCGGCATCGACAATATCAACCTGCCGCCCACCCTGATCGACGCGGACAGCGACTATGCCGCGCTCGGCAATACGCCGGGCGACCGCTACGCCCTGCAACTGGCCGGACTGGTCAAGGCCGCCGCCGAGCGTACCGCCTCGCTGACACCGGCGCTGGAGCTGGTCGAGACCCTGGCGCGCGACCTCAGCGACGGCCAGGTCGATGGCCAGGATAACGGCGAAGCCGTGGCCGACGCGCCCTATTCCGTCCTGCCTTCCGTCTTCGCGGAGGCCTGGAAATTCGGCATGGAAGAAGCGCTGGACGGCATGCCCGAAGGCGACCTGAAGAACGCCTTGCGCAACGGGGTGGTGGACGCTACCGAGGTCAAGGATACCGTTACCGGCCCGGTGGTGACCGACGACACCGATTTCGGCGGCGGCGATGGCAAATGGAAGGGAGAAATCTACCTGCTGCCCCCCGACACGCCAATGCTGCCGGATTTCTCGACCCTGACGCCGATCGGCTCCCTCTACACCAGTGAAATCAACATCACGTCGCGCTCATTCACCGACCCCTTCCCCGGGGTCCCCAGTAACCGTTTTGAATGGTTTGGCGTTCGCTATCAAGGGCCACTCACCATTCAGGAGACCGGCGATTACAGCTTCAGCACCTACAGCGATGACGGTTCCAAGCTGTATATCGATGACCAGCTGATCGTCAATAACGATTATCAGCATGGCCCCTGGTCCAACGGCGTCTTCACGGTATCGCTGAGCAAGGGAGTCCACACCTTGCGGATCGAATACTTCCAGGGACCCAGGGACATGATTGCCCTGCAAGTCTACGGTTACAAGGCGGGCAGCCCGCAGCAACTGCTGAGACCGGTGCTCTGACAGGCCGAAGGACTGTGGCCGCCGGATACCTGGTCCGTCACAGTCCTACAAAACTCATACGGGGAAACACAGTTGCGGTAAGGTTGGGCAACGACCGCATCACGGAAACATCCGGAAACATGCTGGATAATAATCAGGCAACTTACGTTTTTCCTGAAAGGATGAAGATCATGAACAACCGAACTCTCCCCCTGTTGGCCCTGTCGGCGCTGCTGGCTTCCGGGACCACACTGGCGGCCGATAACGGCGCCATTGTCGGGGCCGCCGTCGGCGGCGCGGTTGGCGCGGCCATCGGCCAGCAAACCGGCGGCAAGGACGGCGCCATCATCGGCGGCGCGATTGGCGGCGCTACGGGCGCGGCGCTGGGATCCGGCAATACCAAGACCCAAACCACCCAGACCGTCGTCGTCAAGGGCGCGGTGCCCCAGCAGAAAGTCATCTATGTGCGCGATCGGGACGACGACCGCCATGACAACGGCTTGCACCGCGGCCATCACAAGCACAAGCGCAAACATCACCACCATCACGACTGAAGGCCGTCTTAAGTCCGACCGCTGCCTTCGGGAAGCGGCCGGGCAATCAAGCGGATGTCCGGGCCGATTGTCCGCAAGTCCCGGATGTCCAGCCGCCGCTGCTGTCCCATGCCGCTGAAAGGCAGGCGGAACAGCGGACGGCCTTCGCTGCCCAGCAGGGTCGGCGCAACATACAACACCAGCTCATCCACCAATCCGGCGTCGATAAAGGCGCCGGCCAGCGTCGCGCCCGCCTCCACCAGCACCTCGTTGGCCCCGGCGGCGGCCAGGCGCACCAGCACCTCGCGCAGGCTCCCCGGCGGCAAGCGCCAGACTTCCACCCCCAAAGCACCCAGCGCTTCGGCTTTCGCGGCGTCCGACTGCGGCGTGGTCACGATAACCACCTTCGTGTCCGCCGCCAGCACGCGGGCGGTCAGGGGAATCCGCAAGTGTGAGTCCAGAATGATCCGCCAGGGTTGCACCGGCTCGCCGTAATGCCAGTCCGTCCAGTCCGATGGACGCACATTAAGGCCGGGGTCATCGGCCAGCACCGTGCCGATGCCGGTGATGATGGCGCTGCTCATGGCGCGCCATTGCTGCACGTCACGGCGGGCATCCGGGCCGGTAATCCACTTCGATTCGCCGGAGGGCATGCCGGTGCGG
>DASUIM010000095.1:0-1925 GCA_036279775.1 Fluviicoccus sp.
TCGTCATCGGCCTGCTGTCGGAAGTGATGGCGAAGACGCTGGACGCCGGACTGGCCGGTACTGGTGTGCCCGCCATCTTCGCCGCGCTGCTGGTGGCGCTGCTGTCCGCCAGCGCCGAAATCCTCACCGCCCTGCGCGCGGCGCTGAACAACCGCATGCAGTCGGTGGTGAACATCGCCCTCGGGGCATCGCTGTCAACGGTGATCCTGACCGTACCGGTGATCGAAGGCATCGCCCTGATCACCGGCACGCCCATTGAAATGGGCCTGACACCGGTACAGAGCGCCATGGTGCTGCTGACGCTGCTGGCCGCCTCCATCAACCTCAACGACGGCGAAACCAACGCCATTGAAGGCATGGCGCACTTCGTGCTGTTCGCCACCTTCCTGATGCTGGCGGCGCTGGGGGTCTGACCCAGGCGCTGCTACACTGTCCCGATGCCTTCCATCGGGACCTCCTTTCATGCCCCTCGAAATCGAACGCAAATTCCTCGTCACCGGCCACGCCTGGCGCACGCCCGACGGCGTGCTGTACCGTCAGGGTTACCTGAACCGCGACAAGCAGCGCACCGTGCGGGTACGCATGGCCGGGGACCGGGCCTTCCTGACCATCAAGGGCGTCAGCACCGGCGCGACGCGGGTGGAATTCGAATATGAAATTCCGGTCGGCGAGGCGGCGCAACTGCTGTCGCTGTGTGACGGGCCGCTGATCGAGAAGACGCGGCACCGGATCACGGCGGGCCGTCATGTATGGGAAGTGGATGAATTCCACGGTGAGAATGCCGGGCTGGTGGTGGCGGAGATTGAGTTGGACAGCGAGGACGAAGCCTTTGAGCGGCCGGAATGGGTGGCAGCGGAAGTGACGGAAGATGCGCGGTACTACAACTCGAATCTGGCGGTGAAGCCGTTTCGGGAGTGGGAGTGGAAGTGAAGGCAGGTCTCCGCAAGTTAGCGGACTCTCTGCGATGGGCAGCCCTGATGCCCTTGCTCATTCTGGCATGGTTCAGTCTGGTGAATGGCGGTCTCCATGCCTACTCCGTCATTGAGGCACGGTACTGCGGCTCCGGCCCTTGCGACGCGCCCGGGAGCATCTTGTTGTACGGCATTGAATTCGGTACGCCCGCCCTGTCGTCAGTGGTCATTATCTTTCTGGCTGTCATGATTGCTCCTGCCCACAAGGTTTGGGTCAATTGGTTGGCGGTGGCCTTGGGTAGTCTGGCCGTCATAGGTTTGATTGTGGTTGGAATAGCGCCGCTGCCGCATGGATTGATTACCATTGGAGTCGGGTATCTCACCTCCCGTTGGCTTGCCTTAATCTTCAGCAAGCTGGATTCGGACGTCATTCAATAGTTTAGTTCCGGAGAATCGCATGACCATGGGCCCTTTCCACGACGGCTGGACCACGGAAGACGTGGAAGCCGTGATGGCACGCGGTGAACCGCATGAACTGCTCTACGTCCCTATCGTGGCCAGCCTGAACGCCGCCGATTGCCCGCCGGGCTGGGCGGAAAATATCTGCGTCCGGCTGGCAGCGCATCCCGACCCGCAAGTACGGGGCAATGCGCTGATGGGCTTCGGGCATATCGCCCGGACGTGCGGCATGCTGGACATGGCGGTGGTCGGGCCGTTGCTGGCGGCCGGGCGTAGTGATCCCGATCCGCACGTCAAAGCACAGGCGGATGAGGCGTGCGGGGATATCCGGGTGTTCATGGGGGTGGAGGCGGGGCAATAGCTGGCCTCCAATGACAACCCCCTTGTCCCCCCCGGCCCTCACCTTTCCCCGTACAAACCCGCTATCCTCCCCCATCATCCCGACCCAGACCGGAAGGCCGCCCCATGTCCCAAGACTGGCTGTACCTTGACGCCAAGACCCTCCTCGCCCGCCTGAAGAAAGGCGAGATCACCAGCCGCGCGCTGGTGGACGCC
>DASUIM010000096.1:0-1660 GCA_036279775.1 Fluviicoccus sp.
CGTGAACAGTTGCCGCATCCCGAGCGCGAGGTGCCGCGCCCGCCGTCGAAGCGTCCGCACTGGCCGGTACCGTTGTGGCTGCGGCCGGAAATGCCGCCGGTGCGGCGCGAAGCCGCCGACACGCCTGCCGGGGACCGTGAAACCGGCTGCGACGGTCCGCGTGAAGAGGATGACAACCGCCGCCGCTTCGCCGCCGAGCGCGTGGAGATGCCGAAGACGCAGAACGGCATGCTGCTGATGTTCCGTGCCGAGGGCATTTTCACCTGGGGCGAATACGTGCGCGTGAACCGCCCCACGGAAGAGGATGAGGAGGGCGACAATGCGCTGATGCGCGCCAAGGACATGGACCAGTTGTCCGTCGCCCGCGACGGCAAGTCCGGCAAGAGCCGGGTCCGCTTCGACCTCGACCTGCCCGCCGCCGACATCGACGACACACCGCTGGGACCGGGCATTCCGTTGCCGGAATGGGACTGGCGGAAGCAAGCCTTGTTGCCGGATTACTGTCGCCTGGAGCCGCTGTTGCCCAAGGCCGAGCCCATGGCCATGCTACCGCCGGAACTGCGCGCGCCCGCCGCCGCGCTGCGCCGCCAGTTCGAGGCGCTGGCCCCGTTGCCCGCCTGGCGCGGCAGTTCGCTGCAGGGGGAGGAACTGGATCTGGACGCCTGCCTGCGTTTCGCCGCCGACCGGCTGGCCGGGACGGTGGCCGAACCGGGCTTGTGGCGCGAGCGCTTGCCCGCCAACCGTTCGCTGGCCTGCCTGCTGCTGGCCGACCTGTCGCTGTCCACTGACACCTGGGTGGGACAGCGCCGCGTCATCGACGTCATCCGCGACAGCCTGTTCCTGTTCGCCGAAGCCATGTCCGCCACCCGCGACAGTTTCGGTCTGTACGGCTTTTCCTCGGTAAAGCGCCAGCATGTGCGCTTCCAGCTGCTGAAGGATTTTTCCGAGCGCTACGACGCCACCGTGCGCGGCCGTATCGCCGCCATCAAGCCCGGTTTCTACACGCGCATGGGCGCGGCCATCCGCCACAGCACCGCCATCCTCAAGGAACAGCCCGCCGAGCGCCGCCTGCTGCTGGTGCTGACCGACGGCAAGCCCAACGACGTCGACCACTACGAAGGCCGCTACGGCATCGAGGACACCCGCCACGCCGTGCGCGCCGCCCGCGAGGCCGGGCTGACGGTATTCTGCGTCACGGTCGACCGCGATGCGGCGGATTACCTGCCGCACCTGTTCGGCGGTCAGGGTTTTGTGGTGGTCAAGGACGCCAACGAGCTGCCGCGCTTGTTGCCGCGCCTGTATCTTCAAATGACAAAGCGTTTCTAAAACAAAGGCTTGAATTCATTCCTGCCCGCTTCCCCGCCATCCGGCTAGGTAGCTCCCCCTCCACAGAAGAGGCCTGTTTCTTGAGCGGAATTGATATTAATCAAATGTCGGCCGGAAGCACGGGTTTATAAATGCTTATAAGAAAGGCCATACGGCCCGTAATGAAATAACGAACCCGACGAAGCGGATTGATGCTTGCCGTGACGCCGGGACCGGGTTGCCCGGCATGGGGCCGGACCGCTCGATTCGCTAGTCAGCAATGAGGGACTCCGATGAAAACCACCTACAAACTTCTGGCCATTGCGGCGCTGCCGTTCGCCATCCAGACCGCTTT
>DASUIM010000097.1:0-1688 GCA_036279775.1 Fluviicoccus sp.
TTACGGCGAGCGCGACAGCGGCACCGTCTCCTGGTACCAGTACACCACCCCGGAGGAAAACGCCGCCATCCTCGACCTCAACCGCCGGGTTTACGCCAAGACACAGGCTCAGGATACGTTCGAGAACGACGTCTGGCGGCAGATGCGCGACATCTGGCTGAACATGGCCGCCTTCGCACTGGACCAGCCGCTGCTGCCGGGGCATCCGCATACCGGCCTGCATTATCTGGATGAGGAAGACGCCCGCGCCTGGGGCGCGCTTTTCGGAGGCCAACTGGCGGAATGGCTGCAGCGCTTCAACACGCAGCCGGAAACGCTGGAAATGTTCATGTGGCGGGTGCACTGGAAAAAGGACTGACCCGCCCATTCAAAAACGCCCTGTTCACCTCTGCGCCTTGCGGATCGCCCTCCCCATCACCCACGCCACCAACCCCGGCCACCAGCGCTTCAGCCACCACGACAGCCGCCCGTCCATGCCCGGAATCAGCATGAACCCCGAACCTCGCATTTGCCTTACCGCGATCCGCGCCACCTCGTCCGGCTGCATCAGCCGCGCGCTCTCGCTGATCAGCTGCGTCTCGCGCGGCTTGGTCAGGTTCTCGGTGGCAAAACCGGGCGTCTCGGTATCCGGCGGACACAGCACCTGCACCTTGATGCCGTACTTCCGCAACTCCTGCTTCAGCACCTCGGAGAAACCGATCACCGCAAACTTCGACGCCGAATAATCAGCATAACCGAACACCCCGATGAAGCCGCCCAGCGAGGCCGTATTCACCACATGGCCGCCGCCGCGTGCCTTCATGTAGGGCAGCACCAGCTGCGCCGCGTTCCACATGCTGCCGAAATTGACGCGCAGCGTGTCCAGCATCTCGGTGTGGGCAATGTCCTCGAAATGACGGGGAAAGGCACGGCCGACGCAATTGACCAGCAGCGCGGGCGGCCCGGCCTCGCGGACCGCCTCGGCAAAGGCAACTTGCAAGGCCGGGTAGTCAGCGGCATCCACCGCATAGCCTTGGGCCTTCGCCCCCAGCGCCTCCAGCTCGGCTACCGCCGCCGCCAGATTGACGGGATTGCGCGCGAACAGGCACAGACGGTTGCCGCCCGCCGCCAGTTGCCGGGCAATGGCCAGCCCGATGCCGGTGGAACCGCCGGGCAGGAAAACGGTCTGACGGGTAACGGGCATGGCGGACTCTCGAATGGGAAACGGTTATTCCGGTTATAGCCGAAGGCCGCCGGATTGCCACCATTCCGAAGAAGGGGTGAACGGGCGCGGCTCAGAGCAGCCACAACCCCAGCGCGCCCAGCGTACCGCCCAGGAAAGCTCCCGCGAGCACATCGGTCGGGTAATGCAGCCCCAGCACCATCCGCGACAGCGCCACCAGCGGCGTAAACACCAGCAGCAAGGGCAGCAGCGCCGGAAAATGCGCGCCCAGCATCACCGTAAAAAGCACCGCGTGCAGCGTGTGCCCGGAGGGAAAACTGAAGTGGTCCAGCGGCCGCTCGCCCAGCACCACCGCCTGGTGCACCTGATAAGGCCGGGGACGCAACGTGCGCTGCTTCAACAGTTTGTAGATCAGCACCCCGACCCCGGCGGTGAGCAGGGTCTGTCCCAGCAACGGCAGCGCGGGCCTGCCTTCGGTCAGGGCAATCAGCGCGATCAGTGCGTACCAGAAACGGCCGTTGCCCAA
>DASUIM010000098.1:0-1777 GCA_036279775.1 Fluviicoccus sp.
GGCGCAATGCCTGCCGGTGGACCGCCGCACCGACCTCTACAGCCTGGGGGTGATCCTGCTGGAGCTGCTGACCGGCCGCAATCCCTACAAGGCCGACAGCTACGCCCAGACCGTCGCCAACCACCTGCACCTGCCGCCGCCGCCCTTGCCGGCCGAACTGCGGCATCTGCAACCGCTGGTGCAACGGCTGCTGGCGCGCAACCCCGACGACCGTTTTCCCGACTGCCGCGCCCTGCTGGCGGCGCTGGAGCGGCTGCCGTCCGCGCCGCGTCCCCCGCTCGCGGCGCGGCTGGGCGGCTTACGGCATCGCGGCTGGCTGTTCGCGGCCTTCCTGGCCCTCGGGCTGGCGGCGTCGTGGCCGTCGCTGGCGCGGCAGGTCACGCTGTGGCGCACCCTGCACGCCGCCGAACAGCATCTGGAGGCCGGGCAACTGGTCACGCCCGCCCGCGACAACGCGCAGTCTCTGTACCAGGAAGTCCTCCGGCTCGACCCCGGCAATGCCCGCGCCCTGGCAGGGCTGGAACGGGTGAAACAGGCGCGCATCGCGCAATGGCTGAAGCTGGCGGAACAGCGTTTCGCCGAAAACCGCCTGGCGCAGCCCGCCAACGATAACGCCCTTTACTATTTCGGCCAGGTGCTGACGCTGGCCAAAGACAACCCGCCGGCGCGGCAGGGCTTGCAGCGCATCGCCGCCGTCAGCCTGGGGCTGGCCAGGGACGCTGTTGAACGCCGCGACGTCGCGGAAGCGCGCCGCCAGATCGCCACCGGCCTGCTGGCCGTCCCGGATCATGCCGGGCTGAAAACCTTGCAGGACCAGCTGCGGGAACCGGCCAAACCCAAAGCCGACGCGGCCGCGCCGCGCAAGGCTGCGCCCAGGAGCAGCCCGATCAAGCGCTTTTTCAAGAAGCTGTGGGGCTGAGCCTGCCGCCGCCCCGGCCTTCATGCTAAGGTCAAATCCTGTTCATCCGGAACCCGGCCCATGCTTTCCGTCCCCCCGCGCCCCGAACCCATCACCAAGCCCGCGCCGCTGCCCTTCGTGCTGGTGTGGAACGGCTTTGTCACCGTCCATGCCTTCTTCATGATCGGTGCATTCTGGAAGCAACCGGCGGTCATCGGCCTGCTGCTGTTCTACAGCCTGTTCTTCGGCGTGGGCGGCTGGATGGCGCTTGGCTGGTGGCGCTGGAGCGCCTTTACCCGCCGTTACGGCGCGCCCACCGTCAAGAACTGGCCCGCCTTGCGTCCCGGCGACACCGCCAGTATCAGCCTGGCCTTCAACCGCGTCTGGCCGTCCGGGCAAAAGCCGGTGGCGGTGCTGCAATGGGCGCGGGTCAGCCGGGATTCCGACGGTGAAACCCGTCAGGCGCTGGCGCAAACCGCCCGTGAACTCACCGCCGCCACCTTCCCGCACCGCGATGGCACCGACTGGCAATGCACCCTGACCGTACCGCCACCGCCCGCTGCCGCCGTCCCATCCGCGCTGCGGCTGGAACTGCTGCTGCAGGCCCCCGGATCGGCGGGCACCGGCTGGCGCATCGCGCTGCCGCTGGCCGCCGACGCCGCTCCGGCAAACCCGGCGGCGATTACCCTGACCCCCGCCGACCGCGAGAAGGCGCTGAAGCTTCTTGGCGGCCTCAGTACCGGCCTGATGGCCGCCGCCATGGGAGTATTGGGCGTCATGGTCGCGGACGGGCGACTGGCCTTTACCGATCTGTTGTTTCCGGTATTCCTGGGCTTTGGCGGCTGGTATTTGCGCGGCGTCCGCGAACTGCTGGCGCAG
>DASUIM010000099.1:0-7369 GCA_036279775.1 Fluviicoccus sp.
ATCGCCAGCCTGCGCATCGACCCGCAAGGCAAGGCGCACGGCCAGCAACTGCTCGACATGCCGGTGAAGATTCCGGCGGAACTGCTCTGATTAAGGACCGATGACCATGATGCAATACAACTCCCTCTTCAAGCCCGACGCTTTTGCCGAGAAGGTGATTATCGTCACCGGCGGCGGCTCCGGCATCGGCCGGTGCACCGCCCATGAGCTAGCCGCGTTGGGTGCGCAAGTCGTGATTACCGGCCGCAATGCCGAAAAGCTGGCCCGGGTGGAAGACGAGATCATCCAGGACGGCGGCCTGATCCGGACCATGGTATGCGACATCCGTAACGAAGAGCAGGTGAAAGACACCATCGCCACGGTGCTGAACGAGTACGGCCGCATTGACGGGCTGGTCAACAACGCCGGGGGGCAGTTCCCCTCGCCGCTGGCCAACATTTCCACTAACGGCTTTGACGCGGTGATCCGCAACAACCTCCACGGCACTTTCCTGATGATGCGGGAAACCTACAACCAGTGGATGAAGGACCACGGCGGCAGCATCGTCAACATGACCGCCGACATGTGGGGCGGCATGCCGAACATGGGCCATTCCGGAGCCGCGCGCGCCGGGGTGGACAACCTGACCAAGACCGCCGCCGTGGAGTGGGCGGTCAGCGGGGTGCGCGTCAACGCGGTGTCACCGGGCTGGATCATGTCCTCCGGCATGGACACCTATAAAGGCGACTTCGCTAAGTTCGTGATCCCCACCCTCTCCAGCAACGTCCCGCTGAAGCGCATGGGTACTGAATCGGAAGTCTCCAGCGTCATCTGTTTCCTGTTGTCGGAAGGCGCGGCGTATGTTTCCGGCGTCACCATCCGTATTGACGGCGCGTCCACGCTCGGCACGCGCATCTATCCGCTGGCCGACCACCAGAATTCCGAAGCCTACAACGGCTTCCATCGCGCCTTCATTCCCGACATCTTCAAGAAGGAGGAGTGATCATGCCGATCATTGAGCTGGATCACGACCGCAACAGCGCCGATTTTCAGGCCAACCGCGCGGCGATGCTGGAACAGATCGAGGCTGTGAACGCCATCAAGCAGAAAGTGCTGGAACGCTCGATGCAGGAAAAGCCGAAGTTCGCCAAGCGCGGCAAGATGCTGCCGCACGAACGGGTACAGCACCTGCTCGACGCCGGTTCGCCCTTCGTGGAATTGTGCGGACTGGCTGGTTACATGATGCACGACGACAAGGACGGCACCGAGGCCGGCGGCAACATGATTTCCGGCATCGGGCTGGTGAACGGCGTGCGTTGTCTGGTCAGCGCCAGCAATTCCGCGATCAAGGGCGGCACCATTTCCCCCAGCGGCCTGCGCAAGACGCTGCGCCTGCAACAGATTGCGGCGCAGAACAAGCTGCCCATCGTCAGCTTGTCCGAGAGCGGCGGCGCGAACCTGAACCATGCGGCGGAAATCTTTGTCGAAGGCGCGCGTACCTTCGCCAACCAGGCCCGCCTCTCGGCGATGGGCCTGCCGCAAGTGACGGTAGTGCATGGCAACGCAACGGCGGGCGGCGCCTACCAGCCCGGCCTGTCCGATTACATGATCGTGGTGCGCGGCAAGACGGAAATGTTCCTGGCCGGTCCGCCCCTGCTGAAAGCGGCGACCGGGGAAGTGGCCTCCGAGGAAGATCTGGGCGGCGCGGCGATGCACGCCCAAGTCGCCGGTACAGCGGAATATCTGGCGGAAAACGACGCCGACGGCATCCGTCAGGCGCGCGACATCATCGGCATGCTGGGCTGGGACAAGCCGTCAACCGACCACGCCTTTACGGAACCGCGCTATCCGGCCGACGACATCCTCGGTCTGATTCCCTGCGACCTGCGCAAGCCCTACGATGTGCGCAGCGTTATCGCCTGTCTGGTCGACAACTCTGATTTCCTCGACTTCAAGACCGAATTCGACAACCAGACTGTCTGCGGCTGGGCGAATGTCGGCGGCGTTACCATCGGCATCATCGGCAATAATGGTCCGATCACCCCGCAAGGTGCGGCCAAAGCCTCGCAATTCATTCAGCTGTGCGACCAGACCAACCGGCCGCTGCTGTTCCTGCACAACACCACCGGCTTCATGGTCGGCACCGAGTCGGAACAGAACGGCGTCATCAAGCACGGTTCGAAGATGATCCAGGCGGTAGCGAATGCGCGCGTGCCGAAGCTGTCGATCGTCATCGGCGGCAGCTACGGCGCGGGCAACTATGCCATGTGCGGTCGCGGGCTGGATCCGCACTTCATCTTCTCCTGGCCGAACTCGAAGACCGCCGTCATGGGCGGCGCGCAGGCGGGCAAGGTGCTGCGCATTGTCACCGAAGCCAAGCAGACGAAAATGGGCATCACGCCCGATCCGAACGTGCTCGACTTCCTGGAAAAGAGCACGGCGGCGAAGCTGGAAGGACAATCCACCGCCCTGTTCAATACCGCCAGCCTGTTTGACGACGGCATCATCGATCCGCGCGACACCCGCAAGCTGCTGGTCTTCCTGCTGCAAACCATCCGCGAGGCGGCGCAGCGCGACCTGAAATCCAACACCTATGGCGTGGCCCGCTTCTAAGCGGCCGGTCGACAACACGAACACTCAGAGGACACCATCATGAAGCTGACGCCTGAACACGACGCCCTCCGCCGCACCGCCCGCCAGTTCGTTGAAAAGGAACTGAACCCGAACATCGACGCCTGGGAGGAAGAAGGCATTTTCCCCGCCCACGAAGTGTTCAAGAAGATGGGCGACCTCGGCCTGCTGGGCATCTGCAAGCCGGAAGAAAACGGCGGACTGGGACTGGACTACTCCTACAACATGGTCGTGGTGGAAGAGTTGGGCCGCATCGCTTGCGGCGGCGTGCCGATGGCGATCGGCGTGCAGACCGACATGGCCACGCCCGCCCTCGCCCGCTTTGGTTCCAAGGAGCTGCGTGACGAATTCCTGACGCCCGCCATTGCCGGGGAGTATGTCGCCTCGATCGCCGTTTCCGAGCCGCATGCCGGTTCCGATGTCGCCGCGATCAAGACCACCGCCCGCAAGGACGGCGATGACTACGTCATTTCCGGCACCAAGATGTGGATCACCAACTCCACCCAGTCCGACTTCCTCTGCCTGCTGGCCAACACCAGCGACGGCAAACCCCACCTGAACAAGTCGCTGATCGTGGTGCCGACCAAGAGCAAGGGCATTTCCTTCTCGAAGAAGCTGAACAAGCTGGGCATGCGTTCCTCCGACACCGCACAAATCTTCCTCGACGAAGTGCGTGTGCCCCAGCGTTATGTGATCGGCGCGGAAGGCATGGGCTTCACCATGCAGATGATGCAGTTCCAGGAAGAGCGCATGTACGGCGCCGCCAACGCCCTCGGCGGCATGGAAGCCTGCATCGAGCAGACCATTGAATACTGCCGCACCCGCACCACCTTCGGTCAGCCGCTGATCGACAACCAGGCCATCCATTTCCGCATGGCCGAACTGCAGACCGAAGTCGAACTGCTGCGCGCCCTGGTGTGGAAGGCTTGCGAAGCCCACATCAGTGGCGGCGATCCGATGGAAGTGACCCGACTGGCCTCGATGGCGAAACTGAAGGCCGGCCGCCTGATGCGCGAAGTGACGGATTCCTGCCTGCAATACTGGGGCGGCCAGGGCTTCATGTGGGACAACCCCGTCGCCCGTGCTTACCGTGACGGCCGTCTGATCTCCATCGGCGGCGGCGCGGACGAAATCATGCTGGGCATCATCTGCAAGCTGATGAACATCCTGCCGGGCAAGAAGAAGTAATCCGACCCTGAATTGGAGGCCGACATGGACCTGCCCGTCACCGAAACCCTGCTGCTTGCCCTCGACAAGGGCGTGCTGCACGTCACCCTGAACCGTCCGGAAAGCCGGAACTCCATGAGCCTGCAGATGGTTCAGGAGCTGCAAGCCGCCTTCGCCTGGGCGGCGGCCAACGCCGTACGCGCCGTGGTGCTGCGCGGCGCGGGCGGCCACTTCTGCGCGGGCGGCGATGTGCGCGACATGATGACTATCCGCCAGAAAGCGGCGGAAGACGCCCGCGCCTACCAGAACTTCAACCGTGTGTTCGGCGAACTGCTCACGCAAGTCACGCACGCGCCGCAGGCGGTGATCGCGGTGGTGGAAGGCGCGGCGCTGGGCGGGGGCTTCGGCCTGACCTGCATCAGCGATGTGGCGATTGCACGTGCCGATGCCCAGTTCGGCATGCCGGAAACCCGTTTGGGCATCATTCCCGCCCAGATCGCGCCGTTCGTGGTGCAGCGCATCGGCCTGACCCAGGCCCGCAGTCTCGCTCTGCTCGGTCTGCGCATCAATGGCGCGCAGGCGGCGCAGATCGGGCTGGTGCATGAAGTCTGCGCCGACGCCGATTCGCTGGAAACCGCCCTGCAGCGCACGCTGGCCGATATCAACCAATGCGCCCCCGACGCCAACCGCGTCACCAAGGCGCTGCTGCTCAAGGTCGGCCACCAGCCGCTAGACAGCCTGCTGGATGACGCCGCCGATGCTTTCGCCGCCGCCATCCAGAGCGCCGAAGGCATGGAAGGCGGCATGGCCTTCATCCAGAAGCGTCCGGCCAACTGGGTTCAATAAAGGAAAGCATTATGTCCTTCACCAAAGTCCTGATCGCCAATCGCGGTGAAATTGCCTGCCGGGTGATCCGCACTGCCAAGCAGCTCGGTTACCGCACCGTCGCCGTGTATTCGGATGCCGACGCCAATGCTCCACACACCCGTCTGGCGGATGAAGCGGTCCACATCGGCCCGTCCACCGTCTCGGCCTCTTACCTGAACCCGCAAGCCATTCTTGACGCCTGCGCCCGCAGCGGCGCGGATGCGGTGCACCCCGGCTACGGTTTCATGTCGGAAAACGAAGACTTCGCTACCGCCTGCGCAGAAAAAGGCGTCGTTTTCATCGGCCCGCCGCCCAAGGCCATTTACGACATGGGCAGCAAGCGCAACGCCAAGATCATGATGATCAAGGCCGGGGTGCCCTGCGTGCCCGGCTATGAGGGCGAAAACCAGGACGAACACTTCCTCGCCGCCGAAGCCCGCAAGATCGGCGTGCCGGTGATGATCAAGGCCTCCGCCGGTGGCGGCGGTCGCGGCATGCGCTGCGTCACGCATGAAGACGAGTTGCTGGCTGCCATCCGCACCGCCCGCTCGGAGGCGCTGAATGCCTTCGGCAGTGGCGAGCTGATTCTGGAAAAGGCCGTTATCAATCCGCGTCATGTGGAATTGCAGGTTTTCGCCGATCAACACGGCAACTGCCTCTATCTGGGCGAACGCGATTGCTCCATCCAGCGCCGACACCAAAAAGTCGTGGAAGAAGCGCCCTGCCCCGTCATGACCCCGGAATTGCGCCAACGCATGGGTGAAGCCGCCGTTGCCGCCGCCAAGGCCGTCAATTATGTCGGCGCGGGCACGGTCGAGTTCCTGCTCGATGCCAGCGGCGAGTTCTATTTCCTGGAAATGAACACCCGCCTGCAGGTGGAACACCCGGTCACCGAACTGATTACCGGCCTCGATCTGGTCGCCTGGCAATTGAAGGTCGCCGCCGGAGAAAAGTTGCCGATCACGCAGGATCAGGTGCAACTGAACGGCCACGCCATCGAAGTGCGTCTCTATGCCGAAGATCCGTCGCACAACTACCTCCCGCAAACCGGCCCGATCCTGAGCTGGCAACCGGCTACCGGCGCGCAGGTGCGGATCGACGACGGCGTTCGCACCGGCGGCGAAGTCAGTCCCTTCTACGACCCGATGATCGCCAAGGTCATCGCCTGGGGCAGCACCCGCACCGAAGCCGCCCGTGTGCTGGCGCGCGCCGTGGAAGACAGCGTGCTGCTCGGCCTGAACAACAACAAGGCTTACCTGTCGCAATTGCTCCGTCATCCGGCCTTCATCGCCGGGGAAACCCATACCGGCTTCCTCGCCCAGCACGACGCCGACCTGACGACGGTGCGCCCCTACGTCGCCACCGCCTTCGACTTCGCGCTGGCCGGACTGCTGACCGCTCTGGAGAGCACCCCGGCACATCGCCTGCAAACCGCTTTCCTGCCCGGCAAGGTCATGCATCTGGCGATTGGCGAACAGAAGCAGGTGGTGCAGGTCAGCGCGCCGGTGCATGGCGATGTCTGGCAGATCATGGTCGGTGAAACCGCGTTTGCGGTCAGTGTGCTGGAAGCGGCGGGCACCAAACTTTGCTATACGGTGGACGGTCATCGCCGGTCGCTGGATTACGTCAGTGCGGAAGGCGCGGTCTATTTCGACGCCGGAAACGGCCAGCTGATTGCCCGCGACGACACCCACGCGCCACCCAAGACCGCCGACGCCGCGAGCCAGAACCAGATCAACGCGCCGATGGACGGCCTGCTGGTCAAGGTCTTTGCCGAGGTTGGCGACACCGTCACCGCCGGTCAGACACTGATGCTGCTGGAAGCGATGAAGATCGAGCACCCGCTGAAAGCGCCGTGCAGCGGCGTGGTGCGGGAAATCCATGTCAGCGAGAAGATGCAGTTGAAGAAGCGGCAGGTGATGCTGGTCATCGCCCCTGAATAATCCCGATAGGGCGCACGCAGTGCGCCCCTACGAACCCCGAAAGGAGATTCACCATGTCCCTGAAGAACCAGACCGTCTTCATCACCGGCGCCAGTCGCGGCATCGGCCGCGCCATCGCCCTGCGTTGCGCCCGTGACGGCGCCAACGTCGTCATCGCCGCCAAGTCGGAAGAGCCGCATCCCAAGCTGGGCGGCAGCATCCATACCGTGGCCGCCGAAGTCGAAGCGGCAGGCGGCAAGGCTCTCGCCATCGCCCTCGACGTTCGCGACGAAGTTTCGGTCCGCGACGCGCTGGCCAAGGCCGCCGACCACTTCGGCGGCATCGACATCCTGATCAATAACGCCGGGGCACTGTCGCTGTCCAATGTCGAAAACACCCCGCTGAAGAAATACGACCTGATCCAGACCATCAACTCCCGCGCCGTCTTCGTCTGCAGCCAGGCTGCGCTGCCGTACCTGAAGAAATCGTCGAACGGCCACATCCTCAGCCTGTCGCCCCCCATCAACCTCAACCCGAAGTGGCTGACCATCTTCGCGCCCTACACCCTGTCCAAGTACGGCATGACGCTGCTGTCGATCGGCATGGCGCAGGAGTTCAAGGATTACGGCATCGCCGTCAACACGCTGTGGCCGGAAACCTATATCGCCACCGCCGCCGTCACCAACAATATCGCCAATGACGAAGCCGTGGACGTCTGCCGCAAGCCGGAGATCATGGCCGACGCCGCCTGGACCATCCTGACCAGCCGCCGCACCGGCCAGAACGAAATTGACGAAGGCGTG
>DASUIM010000100.1:0-3306 GCA_036279775.1 Fluviicoccus sp.
TCTGGAAACGGCCGGTTTCTGGCGCGATGTCTCGTCACCGGGCGGCATGCGGCCGGGCGGCATCGGCGTGCGCACGGCGATGAAGGTGCGGCTGATGCATGTCTTCGTGCGCAAGGGGCTGTTACGCCATCCGCAATGGAAACGGGAGGCCTGGGGTGTGCCGATCAGCCAGGGTGATGCGCTGCTGACCCTGATCG
The DNA here is from genome assembly GCA_036279775.1 of Fluviicoccus sp. GTDB lineage: Bacteria > Pseudomonadota > Gammaproteobacteria > Pseudomonadales > Moraxellaceae > Fluviicoccus. The sequence continues at coordinate 198 of DASUIM010000100.1, forward strand.
CGGGCAGCATTGCCCCCGGCATCGGCCTGCAGGCCATGGGGTATCGCGCCAGCCGCCGTGAAATCGAGGCGATGATGCATTTTTGGCGATATGTCGGCCACATCATGGGCGTGCAACCGGCGTGGTATCCCTCAACGGTGGAGGAAGGCCTGAGCCTGTTGCTGGCGTCCTTCATTAAGGGACCGAAGCAGGCCGGGGAAGACGGCCGTCAACTGGCGCATTCCTACATTCAGTCCTTTGCGCCCGGTGATGAGGACACGGGCTTCACCTTCCTGCGCAAGAAACTGGATTACTGGCTGGAATTGGGCATGACTTGGTTCTACCTGCCGCGTCATACCTTCCGCCATCATCAATTGCCCAGCCCCGGGCTGTGGGGGCTCGCGCCGCTGGTGCAGTTTCCGGTGGTATTCGGGCTGGAAACCATTCGCCGTCACAGCCGCTGGGCCGATGATTTCCGCGACCGGCAGGCGCAGCGTTCGGCGGACCGCTGGCTGCGGCTGCATCTGGGCCAACGGGGGGCGGAATACAAGGCGGTGGAGCAGTTCACCCGCTAAGCTGCGTTTCGAATAAAAAAGGCCCCGAATCCCGGGGCCTTTTGTTTGATGGGAACGCGATCAGGACGCGTTTTTCAGCGCTTGCAGGATGCGCAGGGCGTCATCGTACTGCATGTACTTCGGCACGGCGTAGGTGCCATGCACTTCACTGAAAGCGGCAGCGATCATGTCCGGGAAGTCGGCGGCGTTCATGTTGGGCACGCGGGTATCGATGTTCAGGTCGGCCAGCAGGGTTCGTACATGGCTGATGAAAGTGTCGGCCGCCTGGGCGTCGTTCTGGCTGGTGCTGATGCCGCTCAGCCGCGCCAGCTTCGCCAACCGCCCGGCGGAGACATCGCGGTTGAAGTCCAGCACATAAGGCAACACGATGGAATTGGCGCGGCCGTGCGGAATGCCGTAATGCGCGCCCAATTGGTGGGCGATGCCGTGCACATAGCCCAGCCCGGCCTTGTTCATGGCCAGACCGGCGTAGTGCGAGGCCAGCGCCATTGCCTCGCGGGCTTCGAGGTTGTTGCCGTCGGCATAGGCGACCGGCAGGTGGTTAAAGATCATGCGCACGGCGGCGCCCGCAAAGAAATCGGTATCTTCGTTGGCGAAGTCGGCCACCCAGGCCTCGACGGCATGGGTGAGGGCGTCAATGCCGGTGTCGGCAGTGATCGAGCGCGGCATGCCTTTCATGATTACCGGATCCAGCGCGGTGGCCACCGGCACCACGCGCGGGTCGATGACAATCCCTTTCTGGTGAGTCTGGTCGTCGGAAATCACCGCGCCGATCGACACTTCCGACCCGGTGCCGGCGGTGGAGGGAATGACGAACAGCGGCAGCGACGGCTTGCGCGCCTTGAGGATGCCGATCAGCTCGCGCGGCTGCTTGCTGTTGCCGGCAGCCAGCGCCATCACCTTGGCGGCGTCAATCGACGAACCGCCGCCCAGCGCCAGCACGGCGTCACAACGTTCGCCGCGCAGCATCGTCAGGCCTTTTTCCACCACGCTCACGGTCGGGTCGGGAGTGACGCCGGTGAAGATGGCGGTCTCGACGCCGTATTCCTTCAACTTGGCGGTAACCGGGTCAATCACACCCAGCTTGTGCAGCACCGCGTCGGTGACGATCAGCACCTTGCGGACGCCCATGTGCGAGACCGTGCCGCACAATTGCAGCGCGGAATCCGGCCCCATCAGCACGATCGGGCGCGGCGCGGGCAGCACGGTGACCGCCAGTTTGAGGGCGGCCAGCTTGGCTTTGGATTTAAGGACGGTGGTGAGATGGGACATGCCGGTTTGACCTTATATTATGTTTAAAAATAGCAGGATACGATTGAAATCTCATGTATTGCTTTATCACATGAACGGTATCCGCAGGCTGCGTGTATCACGATGATAGCCGACGCTATCAAATGGCGGGCGCGGGAACAAGTACGATCGTACAAGTTGGCCGTGAAACACAATTGCAGGGTAGCGATGACCCGAGCGGCGGGCATAAAAAAAGCAGGCCATGGCCTGCTTTTTCAGATCGATCGGGAAACGCGATCAGCTCAGCTTCCAGTCGAAAGGCACACCCTCGCGGCCGCGCAGGGCCAGCATCAGGGTTTCACGCATGAAGTTGAGGTTTTCGGCAGTGTAGGGCATGGACGGGTGCTTGCCCCAGACCGGACCCGGCCAGGCGGCGTCGTTGCTGTAGCGCACCACGTGATGCACATGCAGTTGCGGTACCTGGTTGCCCAGCGCCGCAATGTTGATCTTCTCGGCGCGGAAATATTTCGACAGTTGTTCGCTGATCCACGACGATTCCCGCAGCAGTTGCTGCTGGTCGCGGACGGACAATTCGAAGATTTCGCGGACGCCGGGCACGCGCGGCACCAGCACCAGCCAAGGGTAGTGCATGTCGTTCATCAGCCGACAGGTGCACAACGGGAAGTCGCCCAGGGGAAGAGTATCTTCTGCCAAACGTGGATGCAGCGTAAACATGGTATGGAAATAGCCCCAAAAAATGCAGCGCAAATATACCACCGCCAATCGCGTCTGCCTATCGCGGCCGCAACACGCCGATTGAAAGCTTTCCTGTCCCCCAGACGACAAAAAACCCGCTGTAATGCGGGTTCTTGATCTGGCGTCCCCACGGGGATTCGAACCCCGGTTACCGCCGTGAAAGGGCGGTGTCCTAGGCCTCTAGACGATGGGGACCCGGACTTGCAAATCCTGCAATTTCTACTGCCAGTTCGGTGCTTGGTGGAGGTACGCGGGATCGAACCGCGGACCTCTTGCATGCCATGCAAGCGCTCTCCCAGCTGAGCTATACCCCCGTTGAGGCCAGTCGAACTGCTTGTTGAGGCTTCGAATTGAGAAATTCTCAACTTCAACAAAACCGGTTACCCGGTACGAATGTTGGCGGAGTGGACGGGACTCGAACCCGCGACCCCCGGCGTGACAGGCCGGTATTCTAACCAACTGAACTACCACTCCACACTTTAACCTTGGCGTCCCCACGGGGATTCGAACCCCGGTTACCGCCGTGAAAGGGCGGTGTCCTAGGCCTCTAGACGATGGGGACCCGGACT
>DASUIM010000101.1:0-3249 GCA_036279775.1 Fluviicoccus sp.
GCTCCCGCCCTCTACCACCGCTTCGGCAACAAGGACGGCCTGTTCCGCGCCACGCTGGAACATTACCTGGAGCGCATCGTCGGCCGCCGCATCAGCCGCTACCTGGAAGACCCGGACCCGCTGCACGGCCTGCGCCGCTTCTTTGAAACCACCTACGACTACCTCGACGCCGACCACCCGCCGCTGGCCTGCCTGATGGTCAACACCGCCGCCGAATTCGGCAACCGCGATGCGGAAGTGCAGGCCATCCTGCAACGCAGCCGCGACCGCCTGCGCGCCGCCTTCCTCACCAACCTGACACGGCTGCGTGACAGCGGCCGCCTGCAGCCCGATGCCAACCTGGACGACCTCGCCGACACCCTCTACCTCTGCCTGCAGGGGTTGCTGGTGGGCAGCAAGGCCGACCCCGACAAGGCCCGCCTCGACCGTCAGGTGGATCTGATCATGGCCCTGTTGCCCCTTGTTCCCGCCACCCCGGAGTAACCCTCATGGAATTCCTGCGCACCCCCGATGAACGCTTCGCCAACCTGCCCGGTTACCCCTTCGCCCCGCACTACGTGCAGGTGGACGACTGCGAAGGCGGCAGCCTGCGCCTGCACTATCTGGACGAAGGCCCCGCCGACGCCCCGGTGGTACTGATGCTGCACGGCGAACCCAGCTGGAGCTACCTGTACCGCAAGATGATCCCGATCGTCACCGCCGCCGGCTACCGCGTGATCGCCCCCGACCTGATCGGTTTCGGCAAGTCCGACAAGCCGTCGAAGCGCACCGACTACACCTACCAGCGCCACGTCGACTGGGTGCGTTCCCTGTTGCGGCAACTGGGGCTGAAGGATATGACGCTGGTGTGCCAGGACTGGGGCGGGCTGATCGGGCTGCGGCTGGTGGGGGAACATCCGGACTGGTTCGCGCGGGTGGTGGCGGCCAACACCATGCTGCCCACCGGCGACCATCATCCCGGCGAGGCCTTCCTGAAGTGGCAGGCCTTCTCGCAGAAGACACCGGTGTTCGGCACCGGCTTCATTGTCATGGGCGGCTGCGCCACGCCGATGGCCCCGGAAGTGATCGCCGCCTATGACGCCCCCTTCCCCGACGAAAGCTACAAGGAAGGCGCCCGCCAGTTCCCGCTGCTGGTGCCGGTGAGCCCGGAGGACCCCGCCGCGCCCGCCAACCGCGCCGCCTGGGAAACCCTGATGAAGTTCGGCAAGCCCTTCCTCTGCGCCTTCAGCGACAAGGACCCGATCACCGCCAAGGGCGCGGCGGTGCTGCAGAAGCTGATTCCCGGCTGTGCGGGGCAGCCGCATACCACCATCGAGAACGGCGGGCATTTCCTGCAGGAAGATCAGGGGGAGAAGCTGGCGGAGGTGGTGGTGGAATTCATGCGCGGCTAAGGGTTCAAAGCCGGACCGACAAGGATGTCGCATGGCCGGTGTAACAAAACAGTTCGACCAGCATCAAACCATTACCCATCAGCCATTCCGCGAGGAAACCCCATGCGCCTGCAACCCGGCCAAGCCGCTCCGGACTTCACCGTCACCGATTTCACCGGCGTCTCCCACCGCCTCAGCGACTATCGCGGCAAGAAAGTGCTGCTGTCCTTCTACCGCTATGCCTCGTGCCCGTTCTGCAACCTGCGCATCCACCAGTTGCGGCAGAAGGCGGCGGAATGGGAAGGCAAGGGGCTGGTAATGCTGGCGGTGTTCCAGTCGCCTGCCGCCTCGATCATGGAATACAGCACCGGGGAAACCGTGGAATTCCCGATCATTCCCGATCCGGACATGAAGCTCTACAAGACCTATGGCGTGGAGAGTTCGTGGCTGGCCTTCGCCAAGTCCGGCCTGCGCGCCGCCGACATCGCCAAGGCGACGGCCAAGGGTTTCCTGCCAGGCAAGGTTGAAGGCGACATGAACCGCGTGCCCGCCGACTTCCTGATTGATGAGCAGGGCGTCATCCGGACAGCCTTTTACGGCAAGGACATCGGCGACCATCTGGCAACGGCGGAAGTGGAGGCCTTCATCGGGCGCTAGGTCTTGGGCGGCAAGGTGGCGGCGAATTGCAGGCCGGTGTTCAGCCAGTCCCGCAACTCCCGCTCGGTTTCCAGGACATCGCCGCTGACCACCACCCAGCCTTTCATGACCCGCCCGGTCAGGTCGAATTCCGAGACACCCTCCCTGGCCAGACATTCTGGCATAGCGCACCGGGCCGCAACGCACCATCAGCCCGTCGCCCAGCAGGCCGAAGGCCATATTGCCGTTAAGCAGGTAGGCCATGCCGCCAAACATGCGCTTCTTCCGCAACGCCGGCCAGTCCCCGAAGATGCGGTGGATGCGGTCGGCGAGTTCACTGTCGTAAGCCATGGAACCCGGACTCCGGACCTATTCCGCCGCCAAGGCCACAAAGACCGGCCCGCCGGCGGTGGAACGAAGGAAGCCGACGGGTTCGATCAGCACCTTCACCCCCGCCTCGGCATTGCCGCCGTCGCTGCCCTTGGCCAGACTTGAGAATCCGCCCAGACCGGAATTACCGCCACCCGAGCCCTCGGCAGCCGCTGACAGCAGCACCGTCACCCGGGCGACCGGAATGATCTCCCCGCCGTTGAAGGGAATGGGGTCGCCATACAAGGCTTTGGCGCCGCCCACCGACTCCAGCGTGGCGGCGAATTTTTTCGACAAGGCATCGGTCAGGAAATCTTTCATGGCGGCTCCGGGTTGTTCTTGTTGTGTCGCCGGGCTCGTCGCAGGCGATACCCGGATCTTGTCACCCGCCGCAACCCGTCGCAAGCAGGCTATGCCGGGCGGCGATGAATGTGGGCGACGGGAATGTCACGCACTGACAATACATTGGCGGGAACCGCCGGGTATGATCTACAGTGAATGAGAACCAATAATGATACCGAGCCGTCAGGATGCGGCCTTAACCGAGGACCAGCCTGTGACCCGCCCCAAACCCCGTTTCCTGATTCCGGCCTTCATGGCCCTCGCCTTCGCCGGAACCGCCCACGCTGACCGCAATGACCTGGACGACCTGCGCGCCTACGACAAGGATGAATGGATCCTGGTAAAGAATGACCGCCGCCACCAGGTGGTGACCTACGCCAAGCAGGAAGACCAGAAGCGCCTGCGCTCCTTCCGTCAGGAACTGACCTTCGACGCCTCTATCGACGCCATCGCCGCGTTGCTGCTGGATATCGAGAATTATCCGCGCTGGTATCACCTGAACACCGAGAGCCGGATGCTGAAGAAGGTTTCC
>DASUIM010000102.1:0-1144 GCA_036279775.1 Fluviicoccus sp.
GCAACTGGCCGGGGTCAGCCTGGCGTCATCCATCGGCCGCGTGCAGGGGCGCTCGGAGCGTGACAAACGCGGCCATCTGTTCAACTACAACACCACCCACCATATCGACAACGAATTCATTGGCGCGCTGATCGACCATGACGTCCTGGCCGACCGTTTCCTGCCGCTGCGGGCGCTGTTGAAGGGGATGTGGCCGATGCCGCGCACCGACCATCCGGCGCTGTTCCGCGGCATCCATGACGGCCGCTACAAGTTCGCGCGCTATTTCAAACCGTCGGAGCACCATGTCCCGGCCGACTGGGAGACATTGACCCGCCACAACCAGCTGGAACTGTACGACACACAGGCCGATCCGGGCGAACTGGACAATCTGGCCTGGCAACCGGAAGCGGTGAAGCCGCTGCTGCTGGACCTGAACGCGCGGTTGAATGCGCTGGTGGCGGCCGAGGTCGGCCGCGATCTGGGCGATGAACTGGTGGGGCCGGGGTTCATGAAGCGGCTATAGGCCGCGCCGGCAGGTAACGCGGCACACGCGCGTTCAGCAATTTCACCAACGCCGGGGCCATGCAGTCGTAATCATCGGGAATGTCGAGACAAATGACCGGCGTATCGGCCAGAGACGTGCGGAAGTGGCGCGACAGCTTGGTGCGATGCGTTTTTTCCATGACGAAGATCAGGTCGGCCCAGACCACCAGCTCGGCGGAAACCGGGATGGCGGCATCGTTGCTGAGCCCGGCGGAGGCGGTTTCAATGCCGGGCCAGTCGGCGAAGACCTGCTCGGCGGTAGGACTGCGCAGGCGGTTCTGGCCGCAGATGAACAGGATGTGCTTCATGATTCCCTCGGGGTTGGCGGCGATCCTGTCGTCCCCGGCGAACACCGGAGGGGCGGGGTTGGGGCATCATACGCCGCGGGGTGGGAATGAGGGATTTAATAGACGGAACGCAGAAATGACCAGGGCGGCCCGAAGGACCGCCCTGCACCCGGGCAAGCGGAGGCTTACAACGGCAGGCGGCCCAGCCACTTCGCCTTGGCCTTGGCCAGCAGGCCGCGCGAGTCGGTGTTCCACGGGTGGAAGTTGGGGCTGTAGAACTTGAAGTACGCCGGCATCAGCTTGCGGAACACGCCGGGATAGCCGAAGAAGTA
>DASUIM010000103.1:0-6126 GCA_036279775.1 Fluviicoccus sp.
ACCGACGAACCGGGCGCAACGCAACGCCTGCAAGCCATCATCGAGTCCACCCGCCATGCCAAGGAACAGCTGCAGGGCATGTCGAAGAACGCCATCCTGCAATTCAGCCAGATGCTGATGGCGCCAATGCTGCTATCGATGCTGCCCGGTGCGGCGGGGCGGGTGCGCCCGGCTTTCAACGTCGCTATTTCCAACGTGCCGGGACCGGAAAATCCGTTGTATTTTCGCGGCTTCCGGCTGGATTCCTATTTCCCGCTGTCAATCCCGTTCAAGGGTTACGCCTTGAACATCACCGTGGTCAGCTACGCGCAGACGCTGAACTTCGGCTTCATCGGCTGCCGCGACGCCCTGCCGCACCTGCAACGGCTGGCTGTTTACAGCCGCGAGGCGCTGGAAGACCTGGAGGCCGCGCTGGGGCTGGAACCGGCGGGGGAGGCTTGACGCCGACCGCCGTCCCCGTGTCCAATGCGCGCCTTTCCATATCAACAGGGACAGGAGCGCGGCAATGAAAGCAGTCTGGATCGGGATGATGGCGGTATTGGCGTCGGCGGCGCAGGCGGAGGAGAGCCGGTACTATCTGGGCGGGGGGCTGGGCATGGCCTACGTCAAGCAAAGCGGCCCGGATGAATCGCTGACCGGCATTGCGAAGGTCTATGGCTCGCGCATCATGACCACGCACATTACCGAATACCGCTTCGACTCCTCCACGGAAGCCGCCTGGCGACTGACCGGCGGCATGCGCTTGTCCGGTCCGTTTTCGCTGGAACTGGCCCTGTTCGATCTGGGCAACGCCAGCGCCGAGGAGTATCAGCATGCGGTATTCACCGATGGCTCCTTTGTCGATACGACCCGGCCGGTCAATATCCATGACCGCGGTGCGTCACTGGGCGTGGTGCTGGACAAGCCCTTGAATGCCGGTGTCCGCCTGCTGGGCGGACTGGCCTTGGCCCGCACCTCCCAGACGCGGGATTATCCGCAACCGGTCACCTCGATCAGTGTCATCACTGATGCCACCGGCAGCGTTACCGGCTTTGTCCAGAATCAGGCGCACCAGTCCGAAACCGAAACCTCCACCGATCTCAGCGCCACCGCCGGGGTTGCCTGGTCGCTGTCGCCGCGCTGGGAGTCGCGTTTCATGGTCAGCGGCCAGGCGGTCGGCGAGGGCCGGGTGGTCGACGCCCAACTGGGCGTGTTCTACCGTCTGCCTTGAGCGAAACGTCCGGTCAGGACATCTTGTCCTGATCGCCACTTCCCAACCAAGCGTCCGCTCTGTTACACATAGCGCCTGAGCAATACGCAGGCGCTGTCATCCATGAAAACCCGCATTACTGAATTGTTCGGCATCCGCTACCCCGTGCTGTTGCCCGGCATGAGCTGGATTTCCACCCCTGAACTGGTGGCCGCCGTCTGCAACGCCGGAGGACTGGGCATCCTCGCCCTTGGTCCGCTGACCCCGGAACAGACCCGCGCCTCCATCCGCCGCGTGCGTGAACTCACCGACAAACCCTTTGGCGTCAATTGCGCGCTGATCATGCCCGGTGCGAAGGAAAACGCGCAGGTGGCGCTGGACGAGCAGGTGCCGGTGATCAACTTCTCGCTGGGCAAGGGCGACTGGCTGATTGAAGGCTGCCATGCCTACGGCGGCAAGGCCATCGCCACGGTGACCACGGCGAAGCATGCGCTGGCGGCGGAAGCCCAGGGCGTGGATGCCCTGCTGGTGACCGGCCACGAGGCGGCGGCGCACGGCGGCGAGGTCACCTCGCTGGTGCTGGTGCCCGCCATTGCCGATGCGGTGAAGATTCCGGTGATCGGCTGCGGCGGCTTTGCCGACCAGCGCGGCCTGCTGGCGGCACTGGCGCTGGGCGCGGAAGGCGTGGCGATGGGTTCGCGTTTCGCCACCTGCGCCGAAAGCCCGGTGCATGCCCGCACCAAGCAGGCCGTGGTCGACAAGGACCAGCACGACACCGTCTACTCCCCCAACTTCGACGGTCTGCCCGCCCGCTACATGAAAACCCCCACCGCCGAGCGCCTGACGCGCAAGCCGATGGGCTTCATTCCCGCCGCCTGGCATGCGCTGCTGGCCGCCCGCGCGCTGGCGGTGCCGGTGTGGAAGGTGCTGGCGGGGTTGCTGGTGGAGCCGGGCAAGATCCGGCTGCTGGCCTTGTTCGGAGCCGCCACGCCGCGCCTGAAGGCCGCTACCGAGCAGGGCGACCTGGATACCGGCATGCAGTTCATCGGCCAGTCGCAGGGGTTGATCCGCGACGTGGTGAGCGCGGAAGCGGTGATGCAGCGGGTGGTGGGGGAGATTGAAGCGGGGTGGCGGAAGGTGGCGGAGAAGCTTTAGCTTCTCCGGCGGCCCCGCCAGATCCCGACCAGCAGCATCAACCCCGCCAGCACCATCACCGGCGCATAGCCAAAGCGCAGGTAAGGCGTCTGCCCGGTGGTCATGAACACTTCACCGCGCAGCACCGTGCGCTTGAACTGCGGCGCTTGCGCCACAATCACTCCCTGTTCGTTGATGATGGCGGAGATGCCGTTGTTGGTGCCGCGCACGAACCATTTGCCGTTTTCCAGCGACCGCATCCGCACCATCTGCAAATGCTGGTCGGGGCCGATGGAGTGGCCAAACCAGCCGTCGTTGCTGATGGTGATCAGGAAGTCGGCGTTGCGGGCATTGCGGCGCGTCAGTTCCGGATAGGCCACTTCGTAGCAGATGGCGGCTCCGGCGCGATAATCACGCACGGTCAGCGCCGGCTGTTCCGCCGTCCCGGCGCTGAAGCTGGACATGTCGCGGCTGAAGAAGGGGATACTGCCGCGCAGCAGGCTTTCAAAGGGAATGTATTCGCCGAACGGCACCAGCCGCTGCTTGAAGTACAATCCATAGCCCTGGCCGATGGCGGCGATGCTGTTGTAGAACGGCGGAATGCCCTGCTTGTCCAGCTTGCGCAGGTCGGCAAAAGGGATGCCGGTGACCAGGGTGGAGTGCGCCGTCAGCGCATTGTTTTCCATCTCGGCGAGGAAATCGGCGGCTTCATACTGGAACATGGGAATGGCCGCTTCCGGCCACACCACCAGATCCTGCCCCCACTCGCTTTTGGTCCATTGACGGTAGATATCCAGCGTCTTGTCGCGCCATTCCAGCTGCCACTTCACATCCTGCGGGATATTGCCCTGGACGATGCTCAGGCCCAGCTTGCGCGCCGGGTCGACAGTGGTCCATGCGTGCAGGCCCAGCGCCGCGCCGACACCCCAGATCATGGGCGCCATCAGCGCCGCCGGCCAGCAGTGACGGCCGTACTTCAGCAGGGCCGCCAGCAGCTGCGCGCTGACAATCGCCATCAGGCCGACGCCGAAGACGCCCAGCACCGGCGCATAGTTCTCCAGCGGCGTGTCCAGGAAGGCGTAGCCGGTATACAGCCACGGGAAGCCGGTGAACAGCCAGCTGCGCACCCATTCAAACGCCACGAATAACGGCCCGAAAGTCAGCAGCGGCGCCCGATCCAGCCGGAAACGCCGGTACAGGAACGCCATCAGCGCCGTCAGCGAACCCATGATCAGCGCCACCAGCCCGACCATGATCACCGACAGCCAGGCGGGGGTATTGCCGTAGTCATGCACCGAGATATACAGCCACCAGACGCCCGCGCCCCACAGGCCGATACCGTACATCCAGCCAAGGCGGGCCGCGCGGCCGGGACGCTGGCCGTGCAGCAGCTCCGCCAGCAGCGCCGGCGACAGCAGGGCCAGGCCCCAGACATGGAACGGCGCCAGCGCCAGGACGAACAGGGCTCCGGCCAGCAGGGCGGTGACCGGCGCGGCCCAGGGGCCGCGCAGGCTTGCAAGCAGTTTATTCATGCGGAATCTTTTCGACCTTGAGGACGCGGATCATGCGGGCGTCGGCGGCGAGCACGGTAAAGCGGAAGGGACCGATGTCCATGGATTCGTTGATGTTCGGCAGCCGCTCGAACTCGCTGAGCACAATGCCGCCGACGGTGTCGAAGTCCTCATTGCTGTAACGGGTGCCGAACTGGCCGTTGAACTCGGGGATGGGCGTGATCGCCTGCACCACCCAGCTGCCGTCTTCCTGCTCGCTGATCCAGTGCGAATCCTCGTCGGCGTCGTCGTGCTCATCGTGGATATCGCCGACAATCTGTTCCAGCGCATCTTCCAGCGTCACCAGCCCGGCCACGCCGCCGTATTCATCGACCACGATCGCCAGATGGCTTTGCTTGTCGCGGAACTCACTGAGCAGCTTGTCGATATGCGCGGTTTCAGGAATGCAGAAGGCGGGGCGCAGGTAATCCTTCAGGCTGAAGCGCTCGTTGTTGCGGCCGATCATGCGCAGCAGGTCCTTCGCCAGCAGGATGCCGATCACTTCATCGGAATTGTCCTCGGCCAGCACCGGAAACCGGGAGTGTGCGGACTCGATCAGCACCGGCAGGAAGTCCTTCGGCTCGTCGTCATCACGGATGCAGATCATTTGCGCGCGCGGCACCATGATTTCCCGAACCTGCATATCGGCCACGCGCAGGGTGGCCTCGATAATGCGCTCCGCCTCGGCGTCCAGCACGCCGCGCTTGCCCGCGCTGCGGATGATCTCGCGCAGCTCCTGACGGTCTTGCGGCTCGTTGCTCAGCAATCCGGTCAGGCGGTCCAGCCAGGATTTGTTCGGTTCGTTGCCTCGGTCGTCACTCATGGTTTGCGGAAGGTCGTTGAAGATGCGCAGATTGTGCAGTCAGCCCACCGGAATTACCAGTCATCTTGTCTGCACCGTCAAAACGCTTGCAATATCGTGTCTTTGGCTAATACCCTTGGCCGCATGCAATCCGGCCCGGCCCGTAACGGAAATTCGACAGGATAAAAATGAAGAACGGCGATGAGTGACAAGTTGCTGACCCGTGTTTTCCGCGCTCTGGCCGGCAGCCCCCAGACCCAGCCGTCGGCGCCGGTCCTGACGGCGGCGCATGCCGTGCTGAACGTCGGAGGAAACAGCAAGTCCATTCCCTTGCCGGAGATCTATCAGGGCTGGGACCAAATTTGGCTGGATATTGATCCGGCGGTGAAGCCGGATGTCCTGTGCGATGCCCGTGAACTGCTGAACACGCCGCCGGCGGTCTACGATGCCGTGTTGTGTTCGCACAATCTGGAACATTATTACCCGCACGATGCGAGACGGGTATTGGCCGGATTCAAGCATGTCCTGAAGCCCGGCGGGTTCGCGCACATACTGGTGCCGGACGTCAACCAGGTCCTGCGCCGCATGCTGGAGCAGCAACTGGATATCGAGGATGTGCTTTACCAGAGCGAAGCCGGACCGATAACCGTTCATGACGTCCTGTACGGTTTTGGCAAGCAGATTGAGAAAACCGGCAATGACTTTTTCGCCCACAAGGCGGGTTTCACGCCCAAATCCTTATATGCCTTGCTGCAGTCCGTCGGGTTCAAACACATTTATATAGGCTGCGGGGATCTGGAAATTATTGCTTATGCCTTTATGGATATCCCGTCCCCCGATTTTAAAGAACTGCTGAGCTTGCCGGCGGCCTGAGCCGCTGTCGCACCGGAGTGTTAACGTGAAGTTATTGATTGTTGTCGCCCTGCTTGTTTGCGATGTGCTGTTGTCCATCTTCCTGGCCGGCCAGGTCGGGTGGCCTTGGGTGGTGGCGGGCTTTGTCTTGATGGCGCTTGCCGGTGTGAAGCTGATTCATTCGGTCGCGCTGATTCTGGGGCCGGGCTTGCGCGATGGCAAGCTGGCTTCCGGTCAGGATGATCAGGCCGTATATGGCTTGTGCCGCGCGTTTTCCGGAGTGCTGCTGATCTTGCCGGGCTTTCTGAGTGATGTGGCCGGTCTGCTGTTGCTGGTTCCCGGAATTCAGCGCAAGGTGGTTGCCAGCATGTCCCGCGCCATGCAGGAGCGGAACGGCCGGCTGCAGACGGTGCTGAACGAAGTGTCGCGGGGCGATGGCAAGTGAGGGTCGTCACTCTAAGCCTGTTGGCGCTGCTGACGGCTGCCTGCAGCCCTGAGCCGACGCCGCCCCAAGCGCAGCCTGACACCGGCCGACCGGAAACCCGCAGCCTGGAGGCCGCCAGCGCCGTCGGCTATGACGGCAAGGCCATCCGCCAGAA
>DASUIM010000104.1:0-8908 GCA_036279775.1 Fluviicoccus sp.
GCTCACGCCGCCCAGGCGTTACCTGGCACTTTGCCCTGCGAAGCCCGGACTTTCCTCCCCCTGCTTGCGCAGGCAGCGACCGTCCAGCCGGCTCGGACGCGCAGGATAGCAGGAACCCCGATAATGGCAAGCCGTTTTACCGCCGGGAGCCGTTATTCGGACGGGCTGCCCGCCTGCAAGGCCAGCGCCAGATCGTACAATTCGTTCTTGCGCCGCCCGGTCAGCTCCGCGGCCAGTTGCGCGGCTTTCTTCACCGGCAGGTAGTCCAGCAACTTTTGCAGCAGGCGCTCGGTTTCCACCTCGCCGGCTGTCCGCGCGGACTCGGGAGCCCCTTCCGCCACCAGAACGATTTCACCCCGCTGCTGGTTGGCGTCCGAATTAACCCAACGCGACAACTCGGCGGCAGGCAACTGCCGGATGGTTTCAAACGTTTTGGTGAGTTCCCGCCCCAGGGTGATCCGCCGGTCCGGTCCAAATAACTCCGCCATATCCCGCAGGCAGTCCTCAACCCGGTGTGGCGCCTCGTAAAAAATCAGGGTGCGGGTTTCCGTGGCCAGGGCCTCCAGCCGGCTTCGGCGGGCAACGGATTTGGCCGGAAGAAATCCCTCGAAGACGAACCTGTCGCTGGGCAAGCCGGCAACCGACAGCGCTGCAATTGCCGCGCAGGCGCCCGGCACCGGCGATACCCGGATACCCGCCGTCTGGGCGGCCGCCACCAGACGATAGCCCGGGTCGCTGATCAGCGGCGTCCCGGCATCGGAGATGAGGGCAATGGAGTCTCCCGCCACTATTCGGGCGATCAGGCTTTCAATCTGCGACTGTTCATTATGGTCGTGCAACGCCGTGCACGGCGTCTGGATATCAAAGAACTGCAACAGCCGGGCGGAATGACGCGTATCCTCGGCGGCAATCAGCCCAACCTGCTGCAGGGTTGTGCGCGCCCTTGCCGACATATCATCAAGGTTGCCAATCGGGGTCGCCACCACATAAAGTACGCCGGTCATAAGGGGGGATGCTCAGGAATGTCAGTTATTCGCACAGGACTGCTGCTGGCCGCGCTGGCTTCGGCCGCCGCCAAGGCGGAAGAAATAGCCGTACTACTGCCCCAGACCGGAGCCGCCGCCAAGGCGGGTACCGCCGTCAGGGACGGTTTGCTGGCGGCTTATTATCAGGCGGGCGGCGCCGAAAACACCAGCCTGGCGCTCAACTTTCGCGATAGCGGCGCCATGGTACAGGTTTCACCGGCGCTTGACACGTTGCTGACGCCGTTGACGCGCCTGCTGATCGGCCCCTTGCTGCGCGAACAGGTCAGCGAGCTGCTCGCGTCGCCGCCCGCCGTGCCGGTACTGGCCCTCAACAGGATGCCCGGACGCAACATCCCCGGGATCTGGCAGTTTGCGTTGGCGCCCGAAGATGAAATCGCACCATTGGCGGCGCAAATGAAACGCAGCGGTATCAGCCGCGTCCGTATCCTGATGCAGCCAGATGAAGCTGGCGAGCGAGTTCGACAAGCATTTGAAATGGCTTGGGAAGCCGCCGGCGGCCAGCTCCTCCCGCCCTTTGCACTGCTGGAATCCGCCGAGGGCGGCATTAGCGCCAGCATGCGGCAGCTGCTGGCCGAATCCCAGGCGGCGCGAGCCCAGGCCTTTTTCCTGGCAAGCCCGTCACTGGCAACCCAGGTTCTGCCGCTGCTGGCCTTCTACCAGAAACAGCCGTTGCCGGTGTACAGCACCTCAGCCGCGTTTGATGAAATAGCCCCGCTTTTGCAGCGCCGTGATCTCAACGGTCTCCGGTTTTGCGGTCTTCCCTGGGTTCTGGATAACCGCTGGCCTGAACAACCGGTCCTCAGCGCCGTAACTCCGCCCGATTCCGGCAGCTACAGCCGCCTGTATGCCTTTGGCGCCGATGCCTGGTCATTGCAGCAATTCATCCCGGTGCGTAAACCGACAAGCTCCGCCCTGCGCACCGGCCTCATCAACCTTGACAGCGCAGGCCTGCAACGAATACCGGCCTGCATGGAGATCCAGGATGGAATCCCCCGCCCCCTTGCATCTGACGGCAGGACTGGCCGCTGAAGATGCAGCCCTCCACTTTCTGACTACCCGGGGATACCGTCTGGTCAGCCGCAACTTTCGCAGCCGCCGCGGCGAGATCGACCTGATCGTCACCCGTAACGACCTGTTGATTTTTGTCGAAGTCCGGTTCCGGTCACGATCAGACTTTGGCGGCGCCACGGCGTCGGTCACGCACGGCAAGCAACAAAAAATCATTGCGACCGCCCGGTATTTTCTGCACCATCGACCCCGCTTTGCGGATCATGCGATTCGTTTCGACGTCATTGCCATGACCGGATCCCCCGGCCACTGGGATATCCAGTGGATTCCGGCCGCCTTTCTTGCCGAGTAATACCGACTATGATTGATGTCATCAGTCACCGCACCGAAGCGCACTATACGGCTCTCAGCCAGCTGATCGAACTGCACGCGGAGACCATCAGCCACTTTGCGAACCTGCTGATCGAGGCGCTGATGCAGGAAAAGAAGATTTTCTGCTGCGGCACCGGCGTCAACGCCCATAACGCCAATACCTTCGTTGCCCGGTTGATTGACCGCTTCGACTGCGAGCGTCCGGCCTTCCCGGCCATTGCGCTGACTTCGGCCAGCGCGCTGGTCAGCCCGTTTGTTCCGGGCAATCCCGATGACCTGTTGTCCCGACCGCTCCAGGCCCTCGCCAATCCCGGTGACATCGCCTTTTTCCTGGCAACGACCGACAACCAGAGCCTGCAATCCGCGTTACATACCGCCAGGGAAATGCAATGTCAGATATTGGTGTTGACCGGAGAAGGCGGCTTGCGGATCCCGGAATTCATCGATGCCGATACCGTTCTGGCCATTCCCGCCGCCGAACCGGCGCTGGTACACGAACTGCAACTCTTCGTCCTGCACTGCTGCTGCGACCTGATCGACAATGCACTTTTCGGGGTTCACGATGATGAAAATTTCGATACCTAGCCTGATACTGGTTCTCGCCTGTGCCCAGGTCGCCGGCTGCGCGCGCTTGATGGCGGCCGCCTCCGGCCCGGATCCGGTGGGGGTGCCCGAAGGTGAAAGGACGCTGAGCCAACGCGTTGAAGACCTCAGTATCGAGCGCACAGCCGCCATCAATCTGTACAAGCTGCATCCGGACTTCGGGCATTCACGTGTCGTTGTCATGAGCTTTTATGGCAACGTGCTGCTGACGGGGCAAGTTCCCACCGCCGCCCTCAAGCAAATGGCCGGAGATTCAGTCGCCGGATTGCGCGAGGTGGGAACCATTCACAACGAATTGGCGGTGTCCGAAACACCGCTGCCATATATGGTTCGCGCCAGAGACAGCATCATTTCCGCCCGCGTGCGCACCGCCTTGACCCTGGCCAAGGGTTTCCCGGGAAGCCAGAGCAAGATTACGGTGGAGAACGGGGTGGTTTATCTGATGGCGAAACTGACGCGGAAAGAAGCCGAGCAAGCCATCGGCCTGATCAGCCCCATTCCCGACGTCCGCCGGATCGTCAAGCTGGTGGACTACCTGCCCGACAACTGAGTTATTTGACGACGCGCAAACTGGGGCGACCGCCGCCGGGACGGGGACGGTCGCTCTCATCCTCCTCATGGCCGTCTTCAACCTCCAACGCCGGAACAGCTGCCAGGGAAGGGCCGGCGGATAACACGCCTGACTCCGCCTCTTCCCCCACTGTCTCCTGCGTCTCGAATTCTTCGTTGGCATCAAAAAACATGCCTTGCCCGTTTTCACGAGCGTAGATGGCCAGCACCGCCGACATCGGAGCCTCAACCATCATGGGTGCTCCATTGAAACGCGCGGAAAAACTGATGCCGTCATTACGGACAAAGAGATCCTTGACGGCATGCGGCGCAATATTAAGGACGATCTTGCCATCCTTGACATACTGAACCGGCACACGAACACCGTTAGCCATGGCGTCCAGCAACAAATACGGCGTCGACTGGTTATCAACCAGCCACTCGTAAATGGCGCGGACAAGATATGGCCTGCTCGGAGTCATGACAGTTTCCTTTTAAACAGATGATGTTGCCTTTATTGTAGCGCATTCATCCGCCGCGGCGGATTGCGGATCGACGAACGTGCAATTCCGGCCAGATTGCTTAGCCCGATAGAGCGCCTTGTCCGCACGCGCTACCAAGGATTCCGGGGAATCCGACCGGTTCGGCACCTGGGTCGCCACTCCCAGACTGACGGTCAGAATCGCGGCAACCGGCGAAGCCGCATGCGGGATCGCCCGGTCAGCCAAATGCGCATGAAACCTCTGCGTCACGGCAATCGCACCCTCGCGCGCGGTTTCCGGAAGCAGCAAGACGAACTCTTCTCCACCCAGCCTAACCGCCACATCCCCTTCTCGACCCACCACCTGTCGCAGGATATCGGCAATCGCGACCAGACAGGCATCTCCAGCCGGGTGGCCGTAGTGATCGTTGTAGCCTTTGAAATGATCAATATCCACATACAACAGCGACAAAGGCTGACCCGTTCGCATTCCCCGTCGCCAACTACGCTTCAACTCTTCCTCAAAGGCCCGGCGGTTATGCAGGCCGGTCAACGGATCCCGACGGGACAATTCGCGAAGCCGCTCCGCCAATTCTTCTTTCTGGGCCAAGGCTTCCTTAAGGGAATTTGCCGCTTGCTTCAGCTGAAACTCCTTGAAAAACAGTCGCCGCGCAACATGGAGAAGGACCGGCAGTTGCAGAAAAATATTCGCCACCACCAGCAGGGCCAGCGCCGATCCACGACCATAACGGTCATCCCACTCCAGGCTGGACGCCAGCCAGCCCAACAGGATCGGCATCCCGGCAAAGCAAACCAGCAGCAGCGCCACCGCGCCAAACGAGGAAAACTGACGCACCGGCACCGCCAGGAAAATATCCCGCCCGGCATTGACCATGAACCCGGCTCCCAGGCAAAGCAGCGCCACGGAAGTTGGCAGCGGCATCCCCGCTGAAGAGGATGACATCACCCCCAACCCCATCAGCAAGGGTGAAGCCGTATCCAGCAAATGACCAACCAGCGCGGACAATGCCGTAATCAACACGACAAGGTTGGCAATCTGGATAACCATCAGGGCGCTGATTCGCTGGTAAGTAGCGGCGGTCGAGGCCAGAAACAGCAGGATTATGCAGAAGAGACTATGGGGTAACGGGATTCCGGAAGCAGGCAGGTAACCCAACGGCGGTAGTTTCGTGCCGGGCGTCATTGCCAGCATGACACCGGCCGTCATCAACCCGGCCAAGGAAGCGGCACGGATCAGGTGCTTGGGCAGCAGCGCCAGGCTAACTTTTGAGACTTTGAGCCGCAGGGCCGGATCCTTGTCCACAGAACCGACGCTGAATTTTCCGCCTTGCACCTCCACATTCACCAGCAAGGACAGATTTTTTTCAATCGCCACCAGCAACAAAGCCATCACCATCAGCAGCAAGGCCATCACGGGCTGCATGGGCGGCTGTCCTTGCCCCCAGGACGCCAGAATCATCTCGCCGGTGATCCCGCCAATCCCGGCAATGAATGCGATGCCAAAGGCCGCCGCCGCCAGCATTGAGATCAGTTGCCAGCCACGCAACCTCACCTTTGCCCTCCGCTTGCCATCAACGGTATCATGACCGCTCGTCCAGGCTGCCAACCGGCTGAATGCTGCGCTTGAATGCGTCACGCGCAAAGACCCTCTCCCGGTACCGGAACAAGCCCCGGCAAGGTTTTTCAGGCAGATTCAGCATCAACTGCGGAAGACGCCACAGGACTGGCGCCAGCATGCAATCCAGCATGCCGAATTCTTGCGCCATGAAAAAGGGAAGCTCGTTGAACATCGGGCTGACGGTAATCAGGCTGTCGCGCAGATGCTTGCGGGCAACATCCGCAGCCGCCGGAGACTTCCCCCCCAAAATCAGCTCCGCCGGACGACACCACTCACGCTCAATCCGGCCGGCCATTTGTCGCGCCTTGGCGTGTTCTACCGGCCCGGGCTGTATCAACGCCGGCTGCGGAAATCGCTCCTCGATATACTCCAGCGCCACGCGGGGGTCATGAAGACAAACGTCCCGGTCCACCAGCAAGGGCAGCGTCCCGTAAGGGTTCAGCGCCAGGACATCTTCGGGCAGCGCTTCCACCACCGCCTCGTAAATATCTGCCTGCACACGCTTCTCAGCCAGCGCCAAACGCAGCCAGTGACTGCGAATATCCGCTCCCGACACATACAAGGTCAGGGATAAACGGGAACTGGCTATGCTCATGCAAAGGCTCCGCAGACAAAGAAAAAGGGCGACACCGGATGGCGTAGCCCTTTTTTGGAAGGCATCGGGGCCGAGGCCCCGCCACGAAAGATCGTGATAGCCTTATTTTACATCCTTCCAGTACTCTTTGTTCAGCAGGTACACCGGCACAAACAGCAATACCAGGAACAGCAGCACAAAGATACCCAAGCGCTCACGCTCATTACGGATAGGCTCAGCCATGTAATGCATGAAATTGGTCAGGTCACCGACCGCTTCCTCATAGCCTTCAGGGCCCAGTTCCTGCTCGAGATCACCCAGCACGTGCGGCATGGCCACGTCCTTGAAGACGCGGTTGTTCACACCCCACGGACGCTTGGCATCCGGGTAGAAGTTCAGCAGGTAGGTATACACCCAATCCGGGCTGCGCAGCCGGGTTTCCAGACTCAGGTCGGGCGGTGCATTGCCAAACCACTTGGCCTGATCCTTCTGATTGAACTTCGGATCAATCGCATCGCCAATCTTGTCGGTCGTGAACATCATGTACTCTGCCACCAGCTTCGGATCAATATCCAGATCCTGAGCCATGCGCTCATAGCGCAGGTATTTTGCCGAGTGACAGCCTGTGCAGTAGCTGATGAACAGTTTGGCGCCGTTCTGCAACGACTCCTTGTTGTGCGAGTCAATCGGAGCCTTATGGCAGTGAGGCAACTCACCGCAACCGGCACCCGATGCCTGAACCAGCGCGGGACTCAGCGCCAGGACCAGCAACATGAACAGTTTTTTCATTAGTGCGCCCCCCCCGTGACACGTGCCGGCGGCCGCTTGCAGGTCTCGATGGACGTGTAGAACGGCATCAGCAGGAAGAACAGGAAGTACAAGATAGTCAGAACACGGGAAATCATGGTTTTCACGGAGTCAGCCGGAACCGCCCCCAGATAACCCAGACCCACGAAGCTCACGGCAAAGATACCCAGCCAGACCTTGCTCATCCATCCCTTGTAGCGGATGGACTTGACCGGGCTGCGATCCAGCCAGGGCAATACAAACAGAATGGCAATCGCACCGCCCATCGCAATCACACCGCCCAACTTGGAGGGCACGGCGCGCAAGATGGCATAGAACGGGGTGTAATACCAGACTGGAGCAATGTGAGCCGGGGTCTTCAGAGGATTGGCGGGCTCGAAGTTCGGCTTCTCAAGGAAATAACCGCCGCCATCCGGGAAGAAGAAGATCACGGTGGTAAACACCGCCAGAAACACCACGATGCCCACGAGGTCATGGACCGTGTAGTAGGGATGGAATGGAATGCCGTCCAGCGGCCTGCCTTCCGCATCCTTGTTCTTCTTGATCTCAACACCGTCCGGATTGTTGGAACCGACATGGTGCAGGGCAACCAGGTGGATGAAGACCAGACCGCAGAGCACCAGCGGAATCACAGCGACGTGAATCGCGAAGAAACGGTTCAGTGTGGCGCCGGAAATCAGGAAGTCACCACGCACCCAAGTTACCAGCGAATCACCGACCACGGGAATGGCGCCCACCAGATTAAGGATAACCTGGGCTCCCCAGTACGACATATTGCCCCAAGGCAGCAGATAGCCGAAAAAGCCTTCCGCCATCAGGCAGAGGTAAATGGCCATACCGATGATCCAGACCAGCTCGCGCGGCTTCTTGTAGGAGCCGTAAAGCAGTCCGCGGAACATGTGCAGGTAAACCACCACGAAGAAGGCCGATGCCCCCGTCGAGTGCATGTAACGGATAAGCCAGCCGTATTCGACATCACGCATGATGTATTCGATCGAGTCGAATGCGCCGTCCGCAGTCGGGCTGAACATCATGGTCAGCCAGAAACCGGTCAGCAGCTGGTTAACCAGCACCACCATGGACAGAACACCGAAGAAATACCAGAAGTTGAAGTTCTTCGGGGCGTAGTACTCGGACATGTGGTATTTGTAGGTTTCCGTCGCGGGAAACCGGGCATCCACCCAGCCCATCAAGCTCGTCAGCAACTTGTTCATCAGGACTCCCCAATGGTAATGACGGAATCGCTTTCATACCGGTACGGAGGCACCTCAAGATTCAGCGGGGCCGGCACGCCCTGGAATACCCGGCCCGCCATATCGTAGGTGGAACCGTGACACGGGCAGAAAAAGCCGCCAAGGAACTTGGCGCCCAAATCGGCGGGTGCCACTTCCGGACGGTACAAGGGCGAGCACCCCAAATGGGTGCAGATGCCCACCAGAACCAGGAACTCCGGCTTGATGGCGCGGTGGTGTTTGTCAACGTTCTCGGGTTGAACCGATTCAGCCGAGGCGGGATCACGCAGATCCCCTTCCACCTTTTTCAAATTGGCAAGGATTTCCGGAGTCCGGCGCACCACCCAAACAGGCTTGCCCCGCCACTCCACCGTCATTTGCTGGCCCGGCTCCAGTTTGCTGATATCCGCTGTCACCGGCGCTCCGGCGGCTTTCGCCTTGGCGCTGGGATTCCACGACTTCACAAACGGGACAGCCACTCCCACCACCCCGAAGGCCCCTACGGCCCCGGTGGCGCCGATCAGCATCCTTCGGCGGCTATGATTAACGCCGTCAGTACTCATTCACGCACTCCCCAAACAAGCACAACAGGGCCGT
>DASUIM010000105.1:0-7060 GCA_036279775.1 Fluviicoccus sp.
GGACAAGCGCAAATGACCCTGGCTTCGGATACCACCCTTTACCACCCGGCGGCGATTACGCCTTGGGGCGGTTATGTGCTGGCGCCGTATACGGTGGATTTGCTGGATCGCGTCGACAACAGCACGCGCTGGTATGTCAATCCGCTGACCTTTCTGAAGGCCGCGCTGAAACTGGATCCCGCTGTGCCGGTTCCCGATGTCACCACCGAACTGGGACAGCGGCTGCTGTTGGTGCATATCGACGGCGACGGCTTTGTCAGTCTGGCCGAGCGGCCGGGTTATCCCTATGCCGGGCAAGTGCTGATTGACGAAATCCTGCAAAAATACCGCATCCCGACCACTTTGTCGGTGATTGAAGGCGAGATCGGCCCCAGCGGACTGCATCCCGATGTATCGCCCCGCCTGGAAGCCATTGCCCGCCAGGCCTTCAGCCTGCCGTGGGTGGAGGCGGCCAGCCATACCTACTCGCATCCGTTCAACTGGGACGGCGCCGCCCGGGGCTCAGCCAAAATTGACTCATCCACCGGAAAACCCGAAGTCCTCTATCTGCCGATCCGGGGCTATGCCTTCAACCTGAAACGCGAAATCGGCGGTTCAAGCGAATACATCAACGGATTACTGCCTCCGGGCAAACGGGTCAGGATCCTGCAATGGTCGGGCAATTGCGTCCCCACCCCCGAAGCACTGGCAGAAACAACCCGGGACGGCCTGCTTAACATCAATGGTGGTGACACCCTCATTACCCGCAGCCTGAATTCCTGGACCATGATTTCCGGTCTTGGTTTGAATAACGGCCAGGACTTTCAGGTCTACGCGCCCAACCAGAACGAAAATGTCTACACCCGACTCTGGACCGGGCCTTTCTACGGCTATGAACGGGTCATTGAAACCTTTGAACTGACCGAAGCGCCCTACCGCTTCAAGCCGATCAATATCTATTACCACCTCTACGCCGTCACCAAGACAGCCTCGCTGGGCGCCTTGAACAAGGTCTACCAGTGGGCACTGAAGCAGCCGGTCAATCCGGTCTACACCTCCGAATACATCCGCAAGGTGCTGGACTTCAACCGCTTTGTCGTGGCGCGCCTGCCGGACGGCTACCGTCTGCGCGGTGATGGTGACCTGCGGACCGTCCGCCTGCCGGCTGAGGGAGCCCATGTCGACTGGAACGCCAGCCCGGCGGCAGCCGGCATCGCGGACGGCCCCGGTGCGCGCTACCTCAGCCTGAGCGGCGACAGCGCCGATGTGGTGTTCTCGCCCGCTGCTTCCGCCCAGCCCTACATCGCCGCCGCCAACGGCAGCCTCACCGCTTTCGAACGCCAGCCCGATGCCCTGAATTTCAGTCTGCGCAGCTATCAACCGCTGCACCTGACCCTGAACCAGAACCCGGCCTGCCGTCTTTTCCGTAACGGGGCACGGCTTACCCCGGTCAAGCGCCTGGGCAACCAATCCACCTATGAGATCAGCCATGACGACGACCTTCGCTTCCAGCTCCTCTGCGGCTCCTGAGCGTCCGCGCCTCTTGCCCGCCGGTCATATCCTGGCCTTCGGAATGGGAGTCGCGATGATCTTGCTGGCGGCCTATCCGGACCATTCACTGGAAAGCAGGCTGGAAAGATCGGCCTACGGCGACGACATCAGCCAGGCCTATTTTGCCGCGTGGTTGCGCGCCAAGCCTGACGATCACCATCTGCGGCTGGTGCTGGTGCAACGCCAGATGAGTGAGGGTGAACTGGCTCCGGCTGAAAAAAACCTGAGCGCCATCCTGTCCTCTGACCGCGTAAAGGACGCCGACCTGCGTCAGGCCCGACAGCTGATGCTGACCCTGAAACTTCAGGCCCTGTGGCGTTTGCCCAGAGACAACCCCGGCTACACCGTTGCCCGCACCGCATATCTGGAACAGCTGCAACTGGCCGCCAACGGTGAAACGAACCCGGCCCGGCTGGATGACTATGCCGCGCAGGCTCTGGCGGCGGCAGACCGGCGTCTCGCCACGACGCTTTATCTGCGCAGCGCCGCAGGCAATCTGCCGCATCCACAGCACTGGTACGACCACGTCGCCGGGCTCTGTCTGGCCGACGGCCGCTACAAAACGGCAGCCAACCTCTATTTCAGGGCCATGCCGGCCGCCGGCAGCCTGGCTTTGCAGCGCTATTATTTCCTTGCCGGTTTACGCACGCTCCGGTCGGGAAATCTGCTCAAGGAATCGCTCGCGGCCAGCAGCACCTACCTCGGGCCGCTGGCCAATGATCCGACCACATTGTATTACCTGGTGCAGCTGGCGCAGACCTCCAACAGGCTGGATCTGGCCGGGCGCTATGTGTCCCGCTTGCTGAAACCCTGGCATGGGAACAAGGGAAAGTCCGTATGAAAGGCCGGATCTGGATCTGCCTGTTGCCGATGGCGGCCATTGCGGTGACTCATGCGGCCGAACAACCGTGGGCGACCTTTGCCGTCGACAGCTATCGGCTGGGCTACGAGGTTTACCTTCAGCAAGGCAAAACGGAACAGGCGTTCCGGGTGGCTGAGGAAGCATTGCGCCGCTGGCCGGAAGACCGACTCTGGCTGACCCGATATGCCAAAGCGGCCGAGTGGAACAGGCAACCGGCGGCGGCGCTGGCCGCCTGGCTGCGTCTGGCGCGCAAAACCAACGACCGGGAGGCCTGGAACGCGGTGGCCCGTCTGGCTCCCAGCCTGCTGGATGACCAGGCCCTGCTGGCCTGGCAGCAACAGCGATTGCAAAACGACCCGGGCGATGCCCAGGCCGTGCGCGAGCTTACCCAGACCTTTGAACGACTGGGCCAGGTCAGGGAGGGACTGAATTATCTGGAACAGCTGGATCGTCAAAATCCCGGCCGCGAGGTCCTGGATGCGGCTGCCGTGCTCGCCGAACGCGGTGGTGAGGACGAGCGCGCCCTCAACCTGCTGGAGACGTTGATCCGGCGTTACGGCCCGGAAGAATCCTGGGTACTGCGACGCAGCGGCATCCATTATGCCCGCGGCGAGCTGGCTCAGGCGTGGAGCGAGTTGCAGGCACTGGAAAACCGCATGGCGGGCGGGCTGACCGGCTACTGGCAAACCTATGCCGAGTTGTCTCGCATCCTGAATCATCCGGACAGCGCCCGTAATGCCTACCGGAAACTGGTCGATAATCACGCCGCCAGCGCCAACGACCTGCAAAACTATATTGCCGTGCTTCAGGGTAAAGACGGACTGGCGGCAGGACATCTGGCCGAAACCCTCTTCCACCTGCGGGGCGATGATGAAAGCCTGCTGACTGCCCTGTTTCTCTACACGCGTGAGCGCCATTCAGAAGCCGCCGCCGGATTGATTACCCGGCTGACTCCCTTGCAATTGGCCCATTTCCGGAGGTTACCCGGCTTTCTCGAACTGCGTGGGCAGTTGAACGCCCAGAATCATTTTCTGGCGGCGGCGCGCGCCGACTTCGAAGAGGGCCTGAATCTGGAACCGGACCATCCCCGGCTGTTGCAGGCGCTCATCGGCATCGTGATCGAACAGCAGGACAAACCTGCACTTGAACGGATACTGACCGACGCCGCACCGCGGGCAAGAGAGCAACCCGCCTTGTGGGGACTCTGGGGCAGCGGCTGGACCCTGCTCGAACAGCCGCGCCGGGCGCTTCCGTGGCAACAGGTCTGGAGCCTTCGCCATCCGGAAGATGACCTGGCCCTGTTAAGCCTGGCGGACACGCATAGTGCCCTGGGCGACCTGAACCGCGCCCGGCAGCTTCGTGAACATGTGATGGCCCGCCGGAAACCTGCCGCCGCAGTCATGGACATCTCTCAGCGGCCCGAGGCGTTACAAGATGCCCTGCTGGCGCTGCGACTGAACAACAGCCCTCCCGATGCCGGACTGATGGCTGTGCGCACGCGCCTGCAACAGCCCGATACCGCCGGCAGGGAACTGGCGCTGAGCTGGCTGCTGGCGCACGACCGCCATGACTGGGCGGACGTCTGGCTGCAGCAGTCTTTCAAGGGGGGAGGACCGGTCTGGGCAAAGAGCCAGCTAGCCCTGCAGCAAGGCGACGCCGAATCCGCCGGGCAGGACAACACCCCGGAGCGCTTGCCGCGCGTGACGCGCATTCCGCTAATCCTTCAGGCAGGTCATGTACGGCAGGCCGAAAGCCTGGCATTCACCGACGCCGAACAGTATCCCGAAGATGATGAAGCCGACCGGCTCTTCCAGACTTTGGCCTTTGACCGCGTCTCGCGGATAGATGCCACCGCCCGCTATACCGGGGAGGGCCCCCTGCAGCGCAACCGGCTGGGAGTTGCGGGTTCAATACCGCTCAGCACTGACTGGCGAGGGCAGCTTTCGGCAGAGCGCATGCATCAGTACAGCCGTAACGCCCTGGAGCTGAGATCGCCGCCGGATACCGGGAATCGGATTACGTTGCACCTGACCCGTGACCGGCCACAGGCGCACTGGTCGGCAGGCCTGAGCCGCACGGAATCGATAGACCGGATTTGGGGCGCCAGCATCGGGCAGGATATTTCACCAGACCGGGCCTGCCGGCTGCTCTGGCGACTGGATTACAACGCCGAGGCTCCCGAATCCGGCGCACTGCTTGTTGCCGGAGCCAAGGATCAGCTGACCACGGCGCTGAACTGGACGGCCGATGAACGAAGCCGGCTGAACGCCGAACTCGGAATTGCCAACTTCCACAGCGCAAAGCGTCAAGCCCTCGGCCGCGGCCAAATGATGATGCTGGACTACCACTACCGCCTGTTTGCCGGCAGTTCCGCCCAATCCTTGCGGCTGGCGCTCAGCGCGGCGCGCTTCCAGACCGACAGCCGGCCGTTGGAGCCTGCCCTGCAAGCCCTTGTGCCTGCCGGCATGTCGCCGTCCAGCCGTTTTTTCATGCCCTCCGGCTACAACCAGCTCAGCCTGTCCTGGGCGCTGGGGGATAACGATCCGGCGCGCTATAGCCGCGTTTGGCGGCCCGTCGCCGAAGTGGGCGTCAACTATGCCGACAGCACTGGCGGCGGCTATCTGCTGGCGCTGGGCGGCGCGGGGCCGCTATTCGGAAACGACCGGCTCGACCTGAGCTTCCGCGAGGCACGCGGTGGCCAGAACCGGGGCGACCGCAGCACTGAAGCACAGTTGGCTTACCGCTACTTTTACTGATCCTCCCACCAAGGTGATACCGCCATGAATAAAATGACCTCCCTGTTCTGCTCCCTGGCCCTGAGCGGCGCCCTGCTCACCGGCTGCGCAACCTCGGCCCCTGCTGTCAGCGGCGCCCCTGTCAACGCCGACGGCCGATGGATCCTCTTGCCGTCGATCAACAACAGTGAAACTCCGCAAGCCGGCGGCAGGCTCGACAGCATCACGGCCAGCCTGCTGCATACACACGGGGTTTCCGATCTGGGCAACTACCCGGCAAGCCAGTCCGGCGACAACCTGTTCGAGAATGCCGACCGGCGCGGACAGGAAGCGGCATTGGCCTGGGCCATGAAGCAGGATGCCCGCTACGCGGTCGCCGGGACAGTCGAAGAATGGCGCTACAAGGTCGGTATTGATGGCGCGCCAGCGGTTGGCGTCACCCTCAGCATTATCCGGCTCGACAACGGCAAGGTGATCTGGACCGGCAGCGGCGCCCGGACGGGCAGCAGCCGGGAGGCCGTCAGCGGGGTTGCGCAGGCGCTGGTGTACTCCCTCCTAGACCAAGCGATCCATCATGAAAACTGAAACCGCTATCCGTGCGGAAAGGCCTCCCCTTTTCAGCAAAGGCTCCGGGCCCCGGCAGGCTGCACGTCTGGCGCCGGAACAACCGTCCGGGCACGTTTGGCTGGAAGTGACGTTTATCACCCTGATCACTTTGCTGACAGCCTCCATCCTGTCACCAGCCGACCCCTTATGGACCAGCGCGGGCTTTCCCTGGCTTTGGCTGACCCCTGCCATCCTCGCCATGCGCTATGGCAGCATCGCGGCCCTGGGGTCGGCCGGGATCTTCTTTCTGGAGTGGTCGCTGTTGCAAAGATCCGGCGCCATCCA
The DNA here is from genome assembly GCA_036279775.1 of Fluviicoccus sp. Classification (GTDB taxonomy): domain Bacteria; phylum Pseudomonadota; class Gammaproteobacteria; order Pseudomonadales; family Moraxellaceae; genus Fluviicoccus. The sequence goes on from DASUIM010000105.1 coordinate 6,019, forward strand.
GGATGCGTTCCCGGGCCAGTATTTTCTGGGCGGCCTGATACTGACCCTGATCGCCGGGCAGTTTGCCGATGTCTGGATCACCCGCTTCAAACGGAATAGCGCTGCCAATCGCTACCTGCGCCAGCGACTGGTCTCGCTGACCCGCAGTCACTACCTGTTGCGCTTCTCGCACGAGCGGTTGGAACAGGATCTGCTGACCAAACCGGTGACCTTGCGCGATTCGCTGCTGCACCTGCGGCTTTTGGTGCTGGAAGAGCCGCCCGGCAACGGCGGCCTGCCTGCGGTGGACGAGTTGATGCGCATCCTGACCCAGGCCTGCCAGCTGGAAGTGGCCAGTCTGCACCGGGATGTCCGCGGCAGTCTCCAGCTCACTCCCTCCGCCGCGCTCGGCGCCGCACAAGCGCTGGACTTGCAGGACCCGCTGGTGCGTCATGCGATGCAACACCGTGAACTTTGCCATATCCAGACAACCGGGATCGACAATCCCGGCAGCCGGTACCTGGTGGTGGCCCCGCTGATGAACGCCGACGGCGAACGTATCGGACTGCTGGCGGTTGAGCGCATGCCCTTCCTCTCCCTCAACAGCGAGTGCCTGCAATTCCTGGGCGTTACCCTGGGATACTATGCCGATACCGCCAGCCAGCTTCCCGGTGTCCGCGATTTGCTGCGCATGCTGCCGGAATGCCCCTTGCAATTCGCCAGTGAGCTGTACCGGCTGGAACGGGTACAACGCGAATGCCGCATGGATTCCACGGTGGTGGCCCTGGTCTTTGAGGGCGGCGCGGCGCAAAAGCATCTGCTGGACGAGGCCGCCCGCCAGCATCAGCAGCTTGATGTCAGCTGGATCATCCAGGGGTCAGGGCGGCATATCCTGATTACCCTGTTGCCGCTTTTCGCCGGAAATGCTGTTCCGGGCTACCTCGGCCGCATCGAAAAGCAACTGCAGGCGCAGTTCGGCGGCGGCAGCCTGGCCGAATCCGGGATTCGCCATCGCAGCGCGCAATTGGGGCAGCAACCCGCCGCGGTCCTGATCACCGGCCTG
>DASUIM010000107.1:0-2830 GCA_036279775.1 Fluviicoccus sp.
ATGGAAATACCCCGGAAGATGCTGCCATCGGCAAGGGCGAGAATGGCGGGCTTACGCAAAAGAACCTCCGCACGGAACTGGGACAGACGCAGGCGTTTGCAGGGCCGTGTCGGGCGGCACCTGCAAAAAAGCGAGACAGACTTAGACTCAACGGTGATGATGATCGCCGCTGTCCCTGAATCTTCTCGCTTGCAAATGCCGCGGATTCTACAGAAATGCCGGAGGAAAGTCGAATTCGGCGTGCGCAAATTTGGAGCGATTCCGGTTGCGGAATACTCGTACGGAACTCTGCGGGAACTTCCCTGCGCGCCCCGCCCCCGCAACAGCCGGGTTCAGGGCTGAAAACGGCTCAGGCAGCCTTCTTGCCTTCCCTGCCCTGCTTCTGACGCACCTTCACCCACTTCACCACCTGCCGTACCGGCTTCGGCAACTTCGGCTGCAGGAATTTGGCGGCGCTGTTGAACCACATCAGCAGGCTGAAGTCCCCTTCCATCTTGATGTCACCGGCCTGCATGCCCTTCATGAAGGCCATTGGCGAGGCCTTGGCCAGCGTCTTCACCGCGTATTCAGCGTCCTTGAACGTCAGCAGGAAGTCGGGCTTGGCGTGGGCCTTGGCGCGGGAATAGACGCGGCGGTTCTTGATCGAGAAATAACGGACCGTCTGCCCGTCCATGGTCTGCATCTGGATCACGAATTTGCGGTTGTGCAGCAGCGCCATGAACCCGGAATGGTGGGTGGCGAGGAAGCGCATGCGCGCCGCCATGAAAAGCAACATCAACTGGAACTGGTTCATGCCGGGACCTTTCTACTTATCGTCGCGAGGATCAGGAACCCCCGAATGTAACAGGTCGCGCGCCGAAGCCCAAGGGGCCGCGCGGGCCATTAATAACTGATGCCCAGCGTCAGGCTGGCGGTGCGCCGGTTGCCGTCGCCCTGCGCCAGCGTCAGGTACAGCGGCCCCAGCCGGGTGTCGGCCGCCAGCACGCCGCCGACGCTCCAGGCCGGATGGCTGAACAGGGCGTTGCGCCATTCCGTATCCATCGAGGCCTGCCCCGCTTCCGCCAGCAGCCCCAGATAGACACCGCCGCCCAGCGCCGGCGGCATTTCCTTCACCTGCCGGTAGCCCAGCACCCGCGTCAGGAAGAAGGTATTGCCCGCCAGCTCGGAAGGCCGGTAGGCAGACAGGTTCATCGGGCCGCCCAGCTGGAATTGCTCGGCATAGGGCAAGGTCGTGCCCAGCGCGCTGCCGCCGCGACCGGTCAGGAACAGGGTGTACGGCCCCTGGGTGAAGGCATGCCGCCAGTCGAGCATCGCCTTGCGGTAGTCGCGCTGGCTGCCCAGCGCATCGGCCGTAGCGAAGACATCCAGCCTTACCCAGTCGCCGCGACGCGGAAAGCGGGGATTGTCCAGTTGGTCATAGATCAGCTTCAGGCCATATCCGGCCTGAGTGTAGCTTTCGCCCACCTGCGGCGCCGCGGCTTGCAGGGCAGGCGACCATTTCACGTGCTCACCGCGCAGATAGGCGCGCACCTCGCCCCACTTGTCCAGTTCGGAGCCGAAATCCAGACCGCCGCCAATGCGCTTCACGCGGTTGCCGGCCACCTTCTCGTGGTTGATCACCACATCGCGCGGGTCATCGCGCAGTGCTCCCCACGGCGCGACAAAGAAAGCGCCGTTCAACACCGTCGGCTGGAAGAATTCCGTACGCAGCGCCCGGCTTTCACCGATTTCGGCTTGGGTCAGCCACTCCGCGCCCAGCCGGTTGATCCACGTCCGGCGCAGACCCGCCTGCAGGCCGAACGACGAATCACCGGAGAAGTCGCTGCTCAGCTTCAGGCCGAAGCGCAGGAAATCCCGGCCGTCCTTTTCAATGGGGATGATGCGCAGAAGCGACCCGTCCGGCTCCGGCAGCAACTGATAGGTCAGGCGCACAAAGTCGCCGCGTGCATAAATCCGGTCAATATTGCGGTGCAGGTCGGCCTGGTCCAGCGGCTCGCCCTTGCGCACATCCAGCAGGGACTTCAACACGTCGCGGCTGACCCAGCGCGTCGGCGTGATTTCCACCCGGCCGATCTGACGGTGCTTCGGCCGCCGCGCCTCAACGCCGCTGCGCCACGCGGCATAATCCTCGGGCGACAACGCCAGCGCGCGCAGCCCCGGCAAGGCCGCGCGCGCCGCCTGTTCCCCGGCGGCAATCAGACGGTGCGACTCGTTGAAATCCGTGGACGTAAGGCCGGTCAGGTCCGGCGTGATCAGCACATCGCGCTTGCCCAGCGTGGAGATTTGCGCCTGCATGTCTTTTTGCACGGCGATGTTGATGGTCTGCTCGCTGACCGCGAACAGCGACTCCAGCTTGTCCCGGGCGGCGTTGGGCGACGACACGTTCACCGCCACCACGACATCGCCGCACAGCTTGCGGCCTTCATCGATGCCCATGTTTTTGACAATGCCGCCGTCCACCACCATCTGCTCCTTGTAGGATACGGGGGGAAAGACGCCGGGCACGCTCATGCTGGCGCGCATCACCAGCGGCAGGTCGCCCTGGTCCATGATCACCGTTTGGCCGTTCTCGATGTTGGCGGCGATAGCGCGGTAGGGAATCGGCAGCTGATCGAAGCGGTCGACTTCCAGCCCGCCGGTCAGCTCGCGGAAGAACTGGGTAATGTAGTGCACGCCGACCAGATTGCGCGGCGGCACCGGCCAGTAGTTGCGCAGCGTCAGGGTAAAATCGAAGTAATCCTGACCGTCATCGCGCTTGCGGATATACGGCATGTCGCGGCGGTGCGGCTTGTCGCCGAACAGGTAGTCCCAGTCCGCGCCCTCCACCCGA
>DASUIM010000108.1:0-1506 GCA_036279775.1 Fluviicoccus sp.
CTGGCCGCCGGCTATCCGGTGCGGGTGTGGAACCGTTCCCCGGAAAAATGCGCGCCCTTGGCGGCGCTGGGGGCCGTGCCGACCGCCAGCCTCACCGACATGGCCGAACAGTGCGACGTGCTGCTGCTGTGCCTGTCCGATACCGCTGCCGTCGAAGCCGTGGTATTCGGCGAGGACGGCCTCTCCGACCACCTGCGTCAAGGTCAGTTGCTGGTCGATTTCTCCAGCATCACACCTGACGCCACCCGAGACTTCGCGGAAAGCCTGGCCGCACGCAACATCCACTGGGTAGACGCGCCGGTCTCCGGCGGTGTCGGCGGCGCGGAAAGCGGCAAGCTGATCGTCATGGCGGGCGGGGAAACGGCTGCGGTGGAACGGCTGCGCCCGATCGCCGCGCACCTGTCACAGCGCCTGACGCACATGGGCCCCTCCGGCAGCGGCCAGATCACCAAGATCTGCAACCAGATGATTGTCGCCAGCAATGCCGTGCTGATCGCGGAAACGGTGGCGCTGGCCGCCAAGGCCGGGGTGGACGCCGCGCAACTGGCCCCGGCGCTGGCAGGAGGATTCGCTGATTCGCTGCCCTTGCAGATTTTGGCCCCGCGCATGGCGACGGACAGCTTCGAGCCGGTGCAGTGGAAGGTGAATACCCTGTTGAAGGACCTGGATAATGCGGTGGCGCTGGCCAAGGAACACCAGAGCGGTACGCCGGTGTCGGCGCTGGCGTCGCAGCTGTTGAGGCTGCATGCGGGGAAAGGGGCGGGGTTGGAGGATCTGAGTTCGGTGGTACGGCTGTTCAAATGACAAGGGGCGCACATTGTGCGCCCCTTGAAGACAGATGCACCTCAAGCGTCGGTAGCTTTCCGCGTCTTGCGCAGGCTCAGGTACACCGTAATGGCCAGGATCGTGATGATCACCGCCAGCGACACCAGCGCCGGCACCTTCACCACATCAATCAGCAGCATCTTCGTGCCAATGAACACCAGAATCACCGCCAGCCCGTAATTCAGCAGGCTGAAGCGATCGGCCACGCCCGCCAGCATGAAGTACATGGCGCGCAGGCCCATGATGGCGTAGATGTTGGAAGTCAGGACGATGAAGGGATCGCTGGTGATGGCGAAGATGGCCGGGATGCTGTCCACAGCAAACATCACATCACTGAGCTCCACGAACACCAGCACCAGGAACAGCGGCGTCGCCACGCGCTTGCCGTTTTCCCAGGTAAAGAACTTCTCGCCGTCATAGTCCTTCGACATCGGGATATGGTTCTTCAACCACTTCAACAGGGCATTGTCTTCCAGCGACGGCTCTTCATGCGCCGCCTTCCACATCTTGTAGCCGGTCAGCACCAGGAAGGCACCGAAGACATAGAGAATCCAGTGGAACTCACTGATCAGCCAGCCGCCAATGAAGATCATCACGGCACGGAGGATGATCGCGCCCAGCACCCCGTACAGCAGCACCCGGCGCTGCAAGTGCACCGGCAGCGCAAAGTAACCGAAGATC
>DASUIM010000109.1:0-1404 GCA_036279775.1 Fluviicoccus sp.
CTTCATGCGGCCGTGGATGTCGCCGCCCCATTCGTCGTCGCGCTGGTTGACGCGCGCACACAGGAACTGGTTGAGCAGGTAGCCCTCGCTGCCCATGATCTCGATGCCGTCATAGCCCGCCAGCTTGGCCAGACGCGCGCAGCGTCCGTAGGCTGCGATGGTCTTCCAGATTTTCGAGGCCGACATTTCGCGCGGCTTGAACATCGAGATCGGCGACTTCTTGGCGGTGGCCGACACCACGAAGGGGTGGTAGCCGTAGCGTCCGGCGTGCAGCACCTGCATCAGGATCTTGCCGCCTTCCTTGTGCACGGCGTGGGTGACCAGTCGGTGGTTGATGACATCGCCCAGCTGGTTGAGCGTGCCGCCCAGCGGCAGCAGCCAGCCTTCGCGGTTAGGGGAAATGCCGCCGGTGATGATCAGGCCGACGCCGCCGCGGGCGCGTTCACCGAAGTAGGCGGCCAGCTTGGGGTAATTGTAGAAACGGTCTTCGAGGCCGGTGTGCATGGAACCCATGACGACGCGGTTGCGCAGTTGGGTGAAGCCGAGGTCCAGGGGCTGGAGCAAGTGCGGGTAGTGGGCGTTCATGGGGGAGTTCCTCTCTGGCGGGTGACCGGGGTTGGCGGGGGATTTTGCCATTGCGAGGGGGTAATTTAACAGTGTCTAGATTAAGGGACATTTGTCTTTTTTGGGGAATGGGTGGTCATTGGGGTCAATCGCGCCAACGGCGGCTTCGAACAGTTTCTTGATGCCGGGGTTTCGGCCATAATCCGGGCTTTCCGACTTATCGTTCGTTTCCCGCCATGTCGTCCGATTTCCAGATTAGCCACGAGGGTCAGATCATCCGTTACCGGCTGACGGCGGGGCGCAGTACGCGCGGGGTGGTGTCGCTGAAGGTGCGGGCGGACGGACTGGTGCTGGCGTCGGTGCCGCCCCGGGTGCATCCGTCGGCGGTGCACCGGCTGGTACGCGAGAAGGCGGGCTGGATTTGCGGGCATCTGGCCGGACTGTCAGAACGGCAGGAGTCGGCGTCACCTTATCCGCCATTGCGCTATGTCGACGGCGAGCAGCATTTGTTCCTGGGACGGCCGTATCCGCTCAGGGTGTTGGCACACGACAAGGTACGCGACAAGTTGCGGCTGGAGGATGGCGAGTTGCGGCTGTTCAGCTCGCGGCCCGATCCGGAGAAAACGCCGCTGGTGTTGTACCGCTGGTATGCGTCCGAGTTGGAGTCACTGATTGCGCGTGAAATCACGGCGCTGACGACGGACATGCCGTGGGTGAAGGAGCCGCCCTCTTTCCGTCTGAAGCAGATCCGGTCGCGCTGGGGCAGTTGTTCGGGGCGCGGCAACCTGAATTTCAACCTGCATCTGGCGAAGGCGTCGCCAGATGCGATCCGTTATGTGG
>DASUIM010000110.1:0-2467 GCA_036279775.1 Fluviicoccus sp.
GCAATGATATGCAGTGCTTTCAACCAGAGCATGAGCTGTATTCCCTGAACTTTCCGCTAGTTTAACAAAACCTTGCCTTTCCCAACGCCTGAACATACCGGATAATTCCCGCATGTTTTTGGAGAGTAAGGTCATGATCAAAGTCGGTATTGTGGGTGGAACGGGTTACACCGGGGTTGAACTGCTGCGCCTGCTGGCGCAACACCCGAACGTGGAACTGACCGCCATCACTTCGCGCAGCGAATCCGGCATGCCGGTTGCGAAGATGTTCCCCAACCTGCGCGGCCGCGTCAACCTGGCGTTCAGCGAACCCAGCCTGGATACCCTGGGGGCTTGCGACGTGGTGTTTTTCGCCACCCCGCACGGCGTGGCGATGAAGCAGACCCCCGACCTGCTGGCGCGAGGCGTGAAGGTCATTGACCTGGGTGCGGATTTCCGTCTGAAGGACCTGGCCCGGTTTGAAAAGTGGTACGGCATGCCGCACAGCTGCCCGGAGATTCTGGAAGAAGCCGTCTACGGCCTGCCGGAAGTGAACCGCGATGCCATCCGTTCCGCCCGCGTCATCGGCAACCCCGGTTGCTACCCGACCGCCGTCCAGCTGGGTTTCATGCCTTTGCTGAAGGCCGGTCTGATTGACGTTGACCATCTGGTGGCCGATGCCAAGTCCGGCGTATCCGGGGCCGGGCGCAAGGCGGAAGTCCATACCCTTTATTCCGAGGCCGGGGAGTCGTTCCGCGCCTATGGCGTGGCCGGTCACCGCCACCTGCCGGAAATCACCCAGGGCCTGAACGGCATGACCGGCGGTAACGTCGGCCTGACTTTCGTACCGCACCTGCTGCCGATGATCCGCGGCATCCACGCCACGCTCTATGGCCGCCTGACGAAAGAGCCGGGCGACCTGCAAGCCCTCTACGAACAAACCTACGCCGGGGAGCCGTTTGTGGATGTGATGCCCGCCGGTTCACTGCCGGAAACCCGGTCGGTGAAGGGCGCGAACACCTGCCGCATCGCCGTCTACCGTCCTCAGGGCGGCGACACCGTGGTGGTGCTGTCGGTGATCGACAATCTGGTGAAGGGCGCGGCGGGTCAGGCCATCCAGAACATGAACCTGATGTTCGGGCTGGCGGAAGACGCCGGTCTGGGCCAGATCGCCCTGTTGCCCTGACCCCGGCTTCGGCCCGGAGGCTACACCATGTGGCAGCGTTTACCCCGGCCCCGTTTGCGGACCTATCTGGATGCCCCCGTCGCCGCCCACCGGCTGGCGTGGGGGTTGTCCGCGCTGCTGGCCATCGGCGTTAGTGCCGCCACGGCCTTTTATCTGGGCTATGACAGCGCCTTGCGTTCGGTGGGAGCCAGCGCGGCGGAAGTGGCGGCGATGCGCGCCGACGGCAAGCGGCTGCAGCAAAGCGTGTCGGAGGTGCAGAAGTCCCTGGCGCTGATGCAGCAGGAACGCGACATGGCGCAGGAAACCGCGCGCAAGATGCAGCAGGATGCGGTAGGCCAGATGGATGAGTTGTCAGCCCTGCGAGAGCAACTGGTGACCTACCAGCGCATGCTGGGCGCGCAGGGCGCCAATGGCGGGCTGGCGGTGGAGAACCTGCATTTTTCCCAACGCAGCCCCGGTGTCTACGGCTTCAGGCTGTTGCTGACGCAGGTCGGGCAGAATGCCGGCAACACCAGCGGCAAGGTGACGGTGCGGGTGCTGGGCGCGGGGTCGCCGCCGGTGGCGGTGGTCAAGGATTTCCGCTTCCAGTATTTCCAGGCGGTGTCGGGGGAGTTGTCGCTGCCGAAGGGATTTGTGCCGCAAAGCGTGGAGGTGGGCTTGCAGGCCGCCTCACCCAAGCCGGTCAGGGTGCAGAAACGGTTCAAGTGGGAAGTGGGCAGCTAAGGCTGCCCTTTTCATTTACTGTCCGCCCAGCGCCCGCTGCCAGGTGCGCAAGGGAATGGTGGTTTGCAGGCGGTCGATGGCGCATTGCACCAGCGCCGGATGCAGGAAATGCTCCACCCCGGAGGCGGTATCCAGCGTCGCATCGCCCTTCAGTTTTGTCAGTTCCTCGAAAGCGGTCCAAGCATGGGACACCGGCATCACCTCGTCATCGTCGCCGTGCAGCAGATGGATGGTGGTCAGCGCCGGTGCTTGTGATGGAAGCCGGGCAAAGCGGGCGGCGAAGGCCACCACGCGCCCCACCAGCCCGTCATGGGCCACGCTCAACTCCAGTGCCATGATGCCCCCTTGCGAGAAGCCGACCAGCGCGGTATCCGGATTAAGGATGCCGAAGCGGTCCTGCTGTTCGCGGATGTAGGCGACCAGTTGCGGCATGACTTCCGCCACGCGCTCGGGCCGGGTGTCGTCATTGACGCCTTCCAGCGGAAACCACTGGCGACCGCCGGGATAGGGCGACGGCTGGAAGCCCTGCGGAATGAGCACCGCGGCCTTGGGAAAGGCTTCGGACAAGGCTCCGGCCAG
>DASUIM010000111.1:0-19766 GCA_036279775.1 Fluviicoccus sp.
ATTCGCGGAATTCGCCATTGCTGGTCAGGTAGCGCGCCGCTTCAAAGGCGGGCACGGCAGCTTCATGACGGCCGTATTCATTGTCCCAGCCATAGACCGGATCGGTGAAATCCCGGCCCAGTCGCACAGTGCCTGCAGGCATCGGCAGCAGGCGGTTTTCCGGGGCGGGACCGCTGTCGCGGCCGGGTTGCCAGTCAGGATGGGGCTTCACGAACTCCAGCGCATGCTGGCGGATCAGCACCGACGAGGTTTCCAGATGGATGCGCTCGTGCTCGATGCCCATCACGATCGACCACCACGGATGCTCCCAGCCGATCGGCAGCGTCAGCGGCACATGCTCGATGACGGCGCAGACCAGTTCGCGCACCTGGCGGCGGTAGGCGCGCACCTCGGCCACCGACGGCCAGTCATAATGGGCGTCATTCAGGTCGTCCCAGCTCATTTCATCCACGCCGACGGCGAACATCGACTCGAAACGCGGATTCAGCCGTTCCTGTACCAGCCGCGCCAGCAACAGCTTGTTGATGAAGAAGGTGGCGGTGTGCCCGAAATAAAAAATCAGCGGGTGGCGCAGCGCAATCGGCTTGCGCACATAGGCTTCTTCACCCGTCAGCGTTTCGAACAGACTTTCATAGCGGTCGAAGGTGGCGGTGAAATACTCGCGCAGCACGCGGCGGACCGTGGCGGCGTCGGGGCCGTCCAGGCGCGGCGTACGGGGGAAAAGGCGTGACGTCATCGGCGGATCTCGCGGTTCGGGCGGACAGGCCGCATCGGAATGCCGTTAGATACCACAGGAGTCGCAACAATTGAAAGTCAACGAAAAATAACGGACGGAAGGGCTGTTATCGGGGAACACAAACGGGGAAGATGCAAACGGAGGGGCGGAAGGATTAAGAGAGGGGGTATCGACAGTAGCAACCCCGAATGGGGAAGAGAACCAGACAGACGACAAACTGTCTTTCCGAAGCTGCTACTGTCAACACCCTGAACCTCGCCGCACGTTTATAATAAGCCGGTCAAGCTTTCACCAACCTTTCAAAAAACAGCCTTATGCGAATTCTTCTGGTTGAAGACGATCTGCCCATTGCCGAGGGCTTGCGCCATGCCCTGCGCCGCGAAGGCTACAGCGTTGATGTCGCCCATGACGGGCTGGTGGCGCGCGAGGCGCTGCGGCAGGAGGCCGCCCCCTATGAGGCGATCATCCTCGATCTGGGCCTGCCGCGCCTGGACGGGCTGACGCTGCTGCGGGAGTGGCGCGGTCGGGGCGTCACCACACCCGTGATCATCCTGACCGCGCGCGATGAGTCCGGCGACCGCATCCAGGGACTGGACAGCGGTGCGGACGATTATGTCGCCAAGCCTTTTGACGTGAACGAGCTGCTGGCGCGCCTTCGCGCCGTCACCCGCCGCTCGGCGGGCGGCGCGGTCAATGAATTGACGCTGGGCGGCCTGCGCATGGACCGCACCGCCCGCCGCGTCTATGCCGGCGACGAGGAAATGGGCCTGTCCCCGCGTGAATACAACCTGCTGGAGTTGCTGCTGACGCGCGCGGGCAAGGTGGTCAGCAAGCCGCAGATCCAGGAGCATCTCAGCGACTGGGATACCGACCTCAGCGATTCCGCCATCGATTTGTACATGCACCGCCTGCGCAAGCGGCTGGAAGGGACGGGCGTGCAACTGCGCACCATTCGCGGTTTCGGGGTGATGTTGCAGGCCGGGGCGGCGGATGTCTGAGCCGGTCGTCTCGCGCCGCGAGCGCCGCCGCCGGCAGCGCCTGCGCTTGCGGCGTGTCTACAGCCTGCGCGGCCGCCTGCTGCTGTGGATGCTGTTGCCGCTGCTGCTGGTGCTGTCGTTTTCCGGGGTCATTGCCTACTATCAGGCGGTCTACTACGCCTACAGCGAGTATGACCAGACGCTGTATAACCACGTACACTCGCTGGCGCAACTGGTGGAAAAGCGCGGCAACCGCATCACCCTGAACATGCCCCGGCAGGCCAAGCGCATGTTCCTCTGGAACGACTTCGATACCACCTATTATCAGATCAGTACCCGCAACAAGATCATTGCCGGGGAAAAGACCTTTCCCGAGGCGCAGGGCACCATCCTCAAGTATTTCGATACGCTGATCTTCGACGGGGAGTTCAAGGGGACGCCGGTGCGGGTGGCGGTGTTGTTGGCCGATCACCCGGAGCTGGGCCAGGAGGTGCAGGTCAAGGTGGCGCAGACCCAGGTCCGACGCGAAAAACTGACCGGCAAGATCCTGCTCAGCGTGGTGGTGCCGCAGCTGGCTTTGATCCTGATCGTGATCCTGGTGGTCAATCTGGGCGTCAACCGCAGCTTGCGCCCGTTATCGGCCATGACCCGCGCGCTGGAGGCGCAGACCCACCAGCGCATCCAGCCGGTGCCGGACGAGGGCGTGCCCCGCGAAGTCCAGCCGCTGGCCCGCGCCATCAATGATCTGTTGCGGCGTCTGGAGGCGGCGCTGGCCGCGCAGCGCAAATTCATCGCCAATGCCGCGCATCAACTGCGCACGCCGTTGACCGCCATCCGCTTGAACCTGGAGCGGCTGGAGCACGCCGACTCGGTGGAAGACCGCCGCGAGGCGGGGTTGCACCTGCGCACCTCGGTGGAGCGCACCGTGCGCCTGTCGCGGCAGTTGCTGACGCTGGCCCGCGCCGAGCCGGAAAGCCTGCAGCAGAACGCGTTGCAGCTGCTGGATCTGGTCAGCCTGATCCGCGAGGAGGGCAGCGAGTGGGTGCCGGTGGTGCTGGAGTCGGGGGGGGAACTCAGTTTTGAAGGGCCGGAACAGCCGGTGCGCATCCTGGGGCACGCCACCTTGCTGCGCGAGGCCGTCAGCAACCTGATTGACAATGCCCTGAAATATGGCGGTCCGGGCGTGCGGATCGTGCTACAGGTATCGGCGTCGCCGCAACCGGCCTTCCGCGTGCTCGACAACGGCCCGGGGATTGACCCCGGCGTCGGCGACCGCATTTTCGAGCGTTTCTATCGCAACGATGAAGGCGGCGAGGGATCGGGCCTGGGGCTGTCGATCGTCAAGGACGTGGCGCAATTGCATGCCGCCCGCATTGTGCTGTCCCACGGTCTGGACGGTCGGGGGCTGGGCGTGGCGTTGCTGCTGCCGATTCCGGAAACCGCGATTGTCCCGGCCGCGCGGGGCAAGTCCTAGCGGCACTTCTCCAGCGCCTTGTTGACGGCGGCATGCTGCTGGTCGATTTCCGCATCGGTGTGGTACTGGCGCTCGCCCTTCTTGTCCAGATTGTAGAAGCGGCCGCCTTCGTTATAGAGCCGCTGCTGTTCACGCAGCATGGCGCAATTCTTGTCCTGTTTTTGCCGGGCTTCCTGCTGTTTTTGCTGCTGTTCCGCCTTGAGGGCCTTTTCTTCATCCAGGGTTTGCAACAGCTTGCGCTGGCGGTTGACCGCACTGTCTTCGGGCGGCGGCGCGGACTCGGCGGCAGCGGGCGCGGTGCGGATATCCAGGGTTTGCGCTTTCTGGTTGGCGGGCGGCTTGTCGCCGAATTGCAGTTTGCCGTCGGCATCCCGCCATTGATAAATCTCGGCATGCGCGAGGGTGGACAGCCCGAGCAGGGCCACCGCGAGGGCAGTGCGACGTGACATGAAGCCTCCGGGTCGGCGGAACAAATGGAAACGGAGGCCGAAGCCTCCGTTCCATTGTAGCCGACTGTACCGGAACCGGTTAGTCGTTGTAAGCGCGTTCACCGTGCGAAGTAACGTCGAGGCCGATCCGCTCGTTCTCTTCGTCAACCCGCAGGCCGATGGTCATGTCGACCAGCTTGTAGGCGATGAAGGAGACCACACCCGACCAGACGATGGTGGTGAGGACGGCGATGGCTTGTACCTTCACTTGGCCCATCATGTCGTAAGCGCCCGGTGCGTTGGTGACATAGTCCCACCAGCTGGTGCCGCCCAGGGACGGAGCCGCGAACACGCCGGTCAGCAGGGCGCCGAGGATGCCGCCGACACCGTGGACACCGAACACGTCCAGCGCGTCGTCAGCACCCAGCAGCTTCTTCAGGCCGTGCACGCCCCACAGGCAGATGATGCCGGCCAGCAGGCCGATGGCCAGCGCGCCGCTCACACCCACAAAACCGCAGGCCGGGGTGATGGCGACCAGACCGGCCACCGCACCGGACACGCCGCCCAACAGGGAAGGCTTGCCCTTGAAGATCCACTCGGCGAACGACCAGGACACGGCGGCGGCAGCGGTAGCGACCCAGGTGTTGATGAAGGCGAGACCGGCGATGCCGTTGGCTTCCAGAGCGGAACCGGCGTTGAAGCCGAACCAGCCGAACCACAGCAGCGAAGCGCCGATCATGGTCATCACCATGTTATGGGGAGACATCGCTTCCTTGCCGTAACCGATACGCTTGCCGATCACATAAGCACCCACCAGACCCGCGACAGCGGCGTTGATGTGCACCACGGTGCCGCCTGCAAAGTCCAGCGCACCCTTCTGGAACAGCCAGCCTGCCGTAGCGGTCGCAGCCGTGGCGGCGTCAGCATCGGTGTAGGCGTCCGGACCGGACCAGTACCACACCATGTGGGCAATAGGCAGGTAGGAGAAGGTGAACCACAGCACGGTGAAGGCCAGCACGCCGGCGAACTTGGCGCGTTCGGCGAAAGCACCGACGATCAGGCCGCAGGTGATGGCGGCAAACGCGCCTTGGAACACAATGTAGATCATCTCGTGGATCGGGGTGGCCTTGCTCCAGGTCGCCGCCAGCGAATCAGCGGTGACACCGTTCAGGAACACCTTCGACAGCGAGCCGAAGAAGGCATTGCCCTCGGTGAAGGCGACACTGTAGCCGTAGACCATCCACAGCACGGTGATCAGCGAGAAGATGGTGAAGACCTGCATCAACACCGACAGCATGTTCTTCTTGCGCACCAGGCCGCCGTAGAACAGGGCCAGGCCGGGAATGGACATCAGGATGACGAAAGCGGCCGACATCATCAGGAAGCCGTCGTCCGCCTTGTTGGCGGTCGGGGCGGGAGCAGCGGCAGCTTCAGCCGCGGGAGCGGCTTCGGCGGCGGCCGGAGCGGGAGCAGCGGTTTCAGGAGCCGCAGCGGCGGTGGCCGTGACGGCGGCGGGCGCCGGGGCAGGCGCTGCGGCCTCCTCGGCATGGAGCGGAGCGGCGCTGAATAGCGCACTGCTCAAGCTCAGGGCGATAAGGAACTTTTTCACGGTGGTTCTCCACGTGATTGCCTGAAAGGACAAAGGTTTTGAAGCGGTGGTCAGACGGCGTCGACGCCGGTCTCGCCGGTGCGGATGCGGATCACCTGCTCCAGGCTGCTGACGAAGATCTTGCCGTCACCGATCTTGCCGGTGTTGGCGGCCTTGGTGATGGCTTCGATCACCTGGTCGAGCAGGTCGGTGCCGATGGCGACTTCAATCTTGACCTTGGGCAGGAAGTCCACCACGTACTCTGCACCGCGGTACAGTTCGGTGTGGCCTTTCTGGCGGCCGAAACCCTTCACTTCGGTGACGGTGATGCCCTGCACGCCGATGTCGGAGAGGGCTTCGCGGACGTCATCCAGCTTGAACGGCTTGATGATGGCGGTAACCAGTTTCATCATGTTGCTCCTGAGAAAGAGGCCGGCTCCCGAAAGGGGAAGGGAGCCGGCCCAAAACGGTTAGAAACCCTTGGTGACGGTCAGCACGAAGGTTCCTTCGCACAGACTGTTGCCACAGTCCTTTTCATCGATGTCGGAACCGATGTAAGCGCCTTCCACACCCACGCCGCCCAGCGTCTTGGACACGGCCAGCTTGTAGTCCATGTAGCTGTCGTCGGAACCGGTGGTGCCCAAGGCCTTGCTCATCATGGCGGAGCTGTCGAATTTGTTCATGCCCAGGCTGCCGGAGACGCCGAAGCCCGCCACTTCCGTGCCATAGCTGGCATAGAGATAAGTGAACTTGTCGCTCTTGTTGAAGTAGTCCGGGCTGATGTTCAGGCCGAGCTTGGCGCCGCTCATGCTGACCGAGCCGTAGATTTCGTCATAGGCCAGCGGATCGTTGATGCCGGGGTAGTTGTAGCGCATCACGCCGACATCGTAGGAGACGTCACCGGCCTTGCCGCCGTAGCCGAGCAGGGTGTCCAGTTCCAGGCCGCCCATGCCGTTGGCGATGCTGGAGCCCCACATCGAGAAGTAGGCGCCGCTGGTGTGGGTGAAGGTCATGGAGCCTTGAACGGCGGCATTGGTCATGGTCTGGGAGACGCCGCGGAACAGGTAGTTGGTGGTGAAAGCCGTGCTGCCGGTGACGGTGACAGGAGCGTCAGCCGCGAACACGGAAGCGGACATCAGAACGGAACCGGCGAGAACGGCTTTGGCCAGAGTAGCGAGTTTCATAGAATGACTCCTGATACAGCGTTGTAAACAGACTCGGAAAAGTCTAAAAAGTGGGTTGCCAGTAATGCTTTGCAGAAGCCGTGCCAACTAGGCGAAATACCTTGTCACAAAGGCTTTACAGGCGGACACAAACTGTAATACTTGCTCGCCGCGCTGCTTTTTGGCTCTTGTCTTCGGGCAGGGGTGGGCGAAAATGGTGCGGTATCAGGTTTTTTTCCTCGTATTGGTGCGTTTTTTGGGCGGAGATGAGCATGGCCCTGGATAATTTGGTGCAATCGGTGCGTGAGCAACTGCGCGCGCGCTTCAATCAGGCGGATCAGGCCGGTCTGTGGCAAGAGGTCGACCGCAACCTGAACGCGGTGCTGACCGAAGTTTTTGCGAAAATGGATCTGGTGACGCGCGAGGAATTCGACCGCCAGAGCGCATTGCTGAGCGAGGCGCGCGTCAAGCTGCAAGCGCTGGAGACGCAGCTGAAGGCCTTGGAGGCCCTGACAAAACCGGTATAATCCGCGCCCCGGCGTCCGACGGATGGACGCCCGCTTCATTACAAGGAATGTGCATCATGTCGCTCGCCCTCGTCCGGACCCGCGCCGCCATCGGCCTGTCCGCGCCCCTCGTTACCGTGGAAGTTCACCAGAGCAACGGCTTGCCGGCGCTGACCATCGTTGGTTTGCCGGAAGCCGCCGTGCGTGAAAGCAAGGACCGCGTGCGCTCCGCGCTGCTCAACGCCGGTTTTGAATTCCCCCAGCGCCGCCTCACCATTAACCTGGCCCCCGCCGATCTGCCCAAGGAAGGCGGCCGCTATGATTTGCCGATCGCGCTCGGCATCCTCGCCGCCAGCGGCCAGATTCCGGTGGAGGCGCTGGAGGACCGGGAGTTTGTGGGCGAACTGGCGCTGGCCGGGGAACTGCGTGGCGTTCCGGGCGTGCTGTCGGCCAGTCTGGCCGCCAGCCGCGAGAACCGGGCGCTGTTTGTCCCGGCCGAGAATGCCGGGGAGGCGGCGCGGCCGCCGCAGTCGCGGGTCTTCGGCGCGGCATGCCTTGGCAGCCTGTGCGCGCATTTGCAGGGCGACACGATGCTGCCGCGCGCGACGGCCTCGCGCCCGCTGAATCCGGTTCGTCCCGCCGACCTGGCCGACGTCAAGGGCCAGCATCGCGCCCGCCGCGCGCTGGAAATTGCGGCGGCGGGCGGCCATTCCTTATTGATGATGGGCCCGCCCGGCACCGGCAAGACGCTGCTGGCCTCCCGTCTTCCCGGCATCCTGCCGGAACTGGGCGAAGCCGCCAGCCTGGAAGTCGCCACCATCCATTCCGTCGCGGGACAGCCGGACCACCCGCTGGGGCTGCCGCCGTTCCGCGCCCCGCACCACACCGCCTCGGCGGCGGCCTTGGTGGGCGGCGGCTCCAATCCGCGTCCGGGGGAAATCACGCTCGCGCATCACGGTGTGCTGTTTCTGGATGAGCTGCCCGAGTTCGACCGCAAGGTGCTGGAGGTGCTGCGCGAGCCGCTGGAGTCCGGGCATGTGGTGATCTCGCGGGCGGCGCGGCAGACGACTTTTCCCGCCGGATTCCAGCTGGTGGCGGCCATGAATCCCTGTCCCTGCGGCTATCTGGGCGACGGCAGTCCGCGCTGCCGCTGCACTCCGGAGCAGGTGGGGCGTTACCGGGGCAAGTTGTCCGGGCCGTTGCTGGACCGCATCGACCTGCATATTGAAGTGCCCGCCCTGCCGGCGGCGGCCCTGCGCGAGGCGAAGCCCGGCGAGGATTCAGCGGCTGTGCGGGAGCGTGTGTTGGCGGCGAGGGCGCGGCAGCAGGCGCGCCAAGGCGCAACCAACCGGACGCTGAGCCCGGCGGAGCTGGATCGCCATTGCGTGATGGGGGAAAAGGAGGCGCGGTTGCTGGAGCAGGCGATGCAGCGCCTGCGGCTGTCGGCGCGCGCCTATCACCGCGTATTGCGGGTGGCGCGCACCATTGCCGATCTGGCCGGTTCCGAGTCACTGCAGACGGCGCACCTGACCGAAGCCATCACCTTCCGTCTGCTGGACCGGCAGTAGCCTCAGCTGACCGTCAGCGCCGTCGAGTCCTTGTTGACGGTCACGGTCTTGACCATGGTCACGACTTCTTCCGTCTTCGGCGGTGTTCGGGTGCCGCCGGTCACCACCATCGGCATGGTGTGATGGAACTTGGTGACCACCTGCGTCGGCGTGACCTTGACGGTGGCGAAGCCTTGGGTGCCGGTCTGCACGTACTTGATCCACGGGTTCTGCACGGGCGGCGCGCCCGCGCCGCCGGTATAGGGGTTGGGAATGGTCAGCCCGGCTGCGGCCGCCATGGCTTGCAGCGTTTGGCCCATGTTGCCCGCCAGGGTTTCGTTCAGGGTGTTGACCGGGGTGTAACCGGCGGCGGTGGCTCGCTTCAGGTATTCCTCGAAGGCAAAGCGGTTGATGTCGGTCTGCTGCTTGGCGGACAGGCCGGCGAAGGCGATCTGCCCGTCCGGGGTGCCGACATCCAGTGAGCCGGTGGGCAGCAGCGTCGTCAGTTGCTTCACCACCTCGGTGCGCACGCCTTGGTACAGCAGCATGTTCCCGGAAGAGTAGACCAGCGGCCGCAGCGCGCGGAACGGATTGGTACTGGTTTCCAGCGTGTTCACATAGCCCAGCGGATCGGCCTTGCGCGCCTCCAGTACGGCTTTCACTTCGTCCTCGAAGCTGCCCACCACCCCGGCCAGATAGCTCCAGAAGCTGGAGGAGCTGATCCCGGCGGTGACCAGATCGACCAGCGCCGCGTCACCTTCGGTGTAGGCTCCGTAATTGGCCGGGACTTCCCCGGCGTAGAAAGCGTGGATGTCGCCGGTGATCGCCACCACGTTCTTGACGCCCGCGCCCTTCAGGAAGCCGGTCAGGGCCGTGCGCTCGGCGGCATAACCGTCCCACTGGTCGGCGTTGACCAGGTAGGTGTTGAGCATGTCCTTCAGTGTGGTGCTGCCCGCCGCCGCCAGGGCGTTGGCCTGGGCGACGATGGCGGGCAGGGCGTTCAGGTTCAGCGCCATGCGCAGCAGCGAGACTTCATTCCCCCAGAATTTCCAGGTGGCGGGGCTGGTGGCCATCTTGGTTTTCCACCAGTCGCGCTGGGTCTTGCCCAGTACGGAGACCAGGCCCAGGCCGGTGTCGTAAAGCGCCGCGACTTCGTCGGCGGCCAGCGTTGCGCCGGTGGGATCAGCGGTCAGCTTGGCGACGATGCCGCCGAGAAAACCGGCGGTGGCCAGATCACCCGCCGTGGCGGCCGCTTGCGCGGCCATGCCCACGGCCAACTGCATCTTGCCGCCCTGCACCTGCAGGAAGGTGGGTTCGGGCACGAAATAGCGGCCGCCGATGCTGCCCAGCGGCTGACCGCTGGCCGGATTCGGCGTGGCTTCGGGCAGGACGTGGTCGGCACGGTACAGGCGTTCGTCAGTCATCACGAAATGGGCCAGGGTGCCGAATTGCAGGTCGCGGTAAATCTTCACCGTGGCGAAGTTGCTGGCCACCGATTCGTCGAGGTCGGGCACGTCGGCAGGCATGAATTCGAACCAGGCGCGGTTGGCGGCGCGGCGGCGGCTGGTCTGGCGGGTGTCGGTAGCGGCGGAGGGCGCGCCCAGTTGCTCGTTGGAAACCGGCAGCACGCCGTTGACCAGCGTTACCGAACCGTTGTCATAGGTCTCGTTGTTCTGCCAGCAGTCATCCGAGAATTCGTGGTCATCCCAGATGGCAATGATGGCGCAGCGGGCATGCAGTTCCTGCAGCCGGTCATCGGTGCGGTACTGCTTGTACAGGTAGCGGTAGTCTTCCAGCGTGGTCGCCACGTGCGCGGTGGTGCTGCCGGGTTTCAGGGTCTGGCTGGGCAGCACCAGCTTGGCGTGGCTGCTTTCCGGGCTTTCCGACTGGTAGCTGTCGCCCGCGGCTTCGTAGATGTAGTCGCCCAGGTGCACCAGGAAATCGATGTCTTGCTTCATCAGGGCATTCAGGCCCACCCAGTGGTTGACGCTCCAGTCCTGGCAGGACACAAAGGCGAAATTCAGTTCGGCCGGGCTGGCGGCGACGGCGGGCGCGGTCTTGAAGCGGCCGATGCGGCTGATGCCGGTACCCGCCTTGAAACGGTAGAAATAGGTGGTGGCCGGGTTCAGGCCGGTCAGCTTGTGGCGGATGGAGTTGTCATGCGCGGCCTGGGCGCTCAGGGCGATTGCCGGGATCAGCAGTGTGGTGAAGTCGGTGCTGGCGGAGATCTCCAGCGTCACGGCGATATCCGGCTCGGTGGCGCCCACCTGAGTCACATTGTTCGCGGAGCCCGTCACCACCCGGGTCCAGAGGATGATCGAGTCGGGCTTGGGGTCGGCCGACATCACGCCCTGCGGGAATTTGTGGCTGCCGGTGGTGCCGGGACGGCTGAGCGGGTCGGCGGCCAGCGGCGTCTTGGCGGGCGGATCATCGTCACCGCCGCCACAACCGGGCAGGCCAAAGACGGCCACCGAGGTGGTCAGGAATCCCATATTTTTGAGTAGGTCGCGGCGTTTCATGAGTGCCATTCTCCCGAGGGTTATTCTTTGTTTGAGGTTCTTGTTTTATAGACGGCCAATGTGAAGCCCGTATTCAAGCCTAGCGCATTTTCAGGCGTCGGCTGCATTTTTTTCTGAGGGTCTTGTGTTGCTCTCCCGTTCCGTCGCAATTGGACTAGGCTTGTTAGGAAGTTTCGGGTTCAGGGCGGTGCAGGAGCGGGCATGAAGACTGAGTTGGCGCTGTTTCCGCTGAATCAGGTGTTGTTTCCCGGCGGGGGGACGCCCTTGCGGATATTCGAGCTGCGTTACCGGCGCTTGCTGGATGAATGCGGGCGCACCCGGCCCTTCGGCCTGGTGCGCATCCGTTACGGTCAGGAGGTCGGTGACGCCGCCTTTCCCTATGATATCGGTTGCGCCGCCTATGTGGTGCAGCGCATCGCGCTGGCCGACGGCAGCCTGGCCATCGAGGTGGTGGGCGACCGGCGTTTCCGCATCGATTCGCTGCGGGTGGAGGAAGACGGACTGACCCGCGCCGCCGTGGAGTGGCTGCCGCCTGATCCCCGGGTGGCGATTCCCCCGCACCTGAAGCCGGTGGCCGATTCCTTCAGTGAATGCGGCGAGCGGCTGGAGGACGCGGGGATGCTGGCCTGGCGGCTGGCCGAGGCGCTGCCGATGTCGCTGGACGAGCGGCAAGGCCTGCTGGAAGAAAATGATCCCGCCCAGCGCCTGCACCGGGTCAAGGACTGGCTGTTGCGCCATCCCGATGATTTCGTGGCCTGATCAGGAGGCGTCCGGGTCTTTCCGGCGCGAGGCCAGCCAGCGCCAGATCAGGCCGTCCGGCCGGTTGACGCCGTCAAGGACATAAGCCAGCACCTGCTCGTCGCGCAGGGTCAGTGACAGCCGGTAATCCGCTCCGGGCTGCCCGGCCAGCAGCAGCGTGTCGTTCGGCCGCAGGGCCAGCGTTTCCTCATCCGGTCCGGCCAGGAATTCGCGGCCGCGCATCAAGGCCACCACGTGCAGGTTCAGCCGCTCCGCGCGGTTGCGGTTGTCGCGCAGCAGCTCGCCCAGCCGGATTTCGCGGTGGGCGTTGAACCAGGCGAATACCGCCGGTGACTCATCATGGTTGAGGCGCACTTCCCAGACACGGGTGTCCTCGTCCGGCAGGTGTTCCAGCAAGCGCCGCACCGTCCCGGTGGGCATGTCGCGCAGGTGTTCCTGCAGGCGCGGCAGCATCGTCGAGGTCATCGCCGCCAGGCATTGCCGCGCCACCATGACACTGGGCACCATCAGCATGTCCGGCTTCAGCGCCTGGAACAGCAAGGCGCTGTGATCATCGTTCTGGCGCAGGATCACATAGATGTCCGGATTGATCTGCCGCGCCAGCGCCACAATCGCCAGGTTGCGGGTGTCGTTGTCAGTGCCGACGACGATGCCCGCCGCATGCGGCAGGTAGGCCTCCTTCAGTTCGTTCAGCTCGTTCTGCCAGACGCCCTCGAATTCCTTCGGCGCGGCGTTGAGCAAGGTCGGATCGACGGGCGTGCAGGGGCGTCCGGCTTCGGCCAGGGCATCCACCACCAGCCGCCCGAAACGGCCGTAGCCGCTGATGATCCACTGTCCTTCGGGGCAGGGACGGTCGCTGAGGCGGCCGGTGCCGTGGGTCGGGGTCAGACGGGTGAACAGGGTATGCGCTTCCGGGTTGGCCAGCAGCAGCCGCAACTCGTCGGCAAAGGCGGTGAAGGGGTTAACCAGCATGTCGGTGCCGAAGGCCAGCACGCTTTCGGCGATGCTGGGGGTTTCCGAGCGGCAATAGACCGGTACATAAGGGTTCAGCACCCGTGCGGCGGCGGCAATGCCCAGGTTGGTCGGGTCGTCTGAGGTCAGCGCCAGCACGCCCGCCAAATGCGGGTGCGACAGACCGGCCGACATCAGCACCTCGGCGTCGCGGGCGTCGGCCAGCAGCGCCGGGATGCTCAGCCCGTGGTCGTGCAGTTCCAGTTCAAAAATTTCCTGCTCGCGTTTTTCCAGCACCACCACCCGCTGGCCTTCATGGCCCAGGCGGTCGCACAGCAGCGAGCCGGTCTGGCCATAGCCGCACAGCAGCCAGAACGGCTCGCGGATCAGCCGCACCTGACGGCTGAAACGCCCGCGCTTCATCGCTTCCAGAAAGGTGCGGTCCTGCACCAGCGCCATGATCGCCGCCAGCAGCCAGGCCCACACCACCACCGACAGGTAGATGCAGAAGGTCACCCACATCCGCTGGCCGTTGGTGAAGGCATAGGGAATTTCCCCGAAGCCGATGGTGGTGGCGGTGTAGCTCATGAAATAGAAGGCGTGGAACCAGCTCATCGCTACCGGCTGCCCGCTGTTGTCCGCGCCGGGAATCAGCACCAGCCCGGTGACGCTGATCGCGTAACTGAGGATCACGGCGATGATCGGCAGCCGCAACCGCCGCAGGGCGATGAAGAGCGCGGTGTTCATCAGCGGCGGAACATCACGGTTTCGGCAATCAGCAGGATCAGCGACACGAAATTGGCCAGCATCGCCCCTCCGGCCAGCGAGACAATGCTGGCCATGGCGGTCGGGGTCATTTCACCCGCCACCTGGGTCTGGAAGCCCCAGAGCAGGGCGGCGGCCACCAGTTGCAGCACCGCCACCAGGCTGGTGGCCAGCTGTGTGGCGCCCATGTGCGAGCGGTCGCCGAATTTCAGCGAAGTGGCGATCAGATT
This sequence comes from Fluviicoccus sp., assembly GCA_036279775.1. GTDB lineage: Bacteria > Pseudomonadota > Gammaproteobacteria > Pseudomonadales > Moraxellaceae > Fluviicoccus. The sequence goes on from DASUIM010000111.1 coordinate 13,644, forward strand.
GACCACCAGCGCGGCGGCGAATTCCCCGACATGGTGCAGTTCCGGGCGGTCGATATCGCCAATGAAGAAACCGAAATTCAGCGTGGCCGCCAGCACGATGAAGAAGGCGAAGATGACTTTTTCCAGATTCATGAAAGCTTCCGTGAAAAGGAGTTAAAGATGCATGAATACGCCGGAACCGACGGGCGGACAAGCCTGTTTTCAGTCCGTCAGTGCTTCCAGGGCCGCGCGGATCTCCGCCGCCTGCCGCTCCAGCCGCGCCCGCGGCACGCCGCCGCGCAGCAGTTGCCACGGCTTGGCGAAGATGCCGCCGACAAAGGCCGCGACATCGCCGTCATAGCGCGGCAGTACATGCAGGTGCACATGCGGCACGGTCTGGTGGGCGGCTTTACCGTCGTTGATGTTGAAATGCAACGCCGCCGGTTGCAGCGGGGAGTGCCGCAAGGCCCGGCCGATGCGGTTGCCGGTTTCAACGAGATGGGCACGTTCGGCGGCGGTCAGCTGGTGGACGTATTGGGCATGACGCTTGTTCACCACCAGCACGTGGCCGGGCCGCATCGGGAACAGGTCCATGAACGCCAGGCAAAGCGCGTCTTCGTAGATCAGGCTGGCTTCCGCCTCGCGGGCGGCGATGGCGCAAAAGATGCAGTGTTTCATTACAACTCCCGGTAGGGGTCAAACCAGCCCAACGACTCCAGGGTATGGCCGCTGGGATGGTATTCCGCGCCGCAATAGCCGTGATAGCCCATGCGGTCCAGCTGCGTGAACAAGGCGGGGAAATCCAGCGCGCCGGTGCCGGGCTGGTTGCGGCCGGGGGCATCGGCAAACTGGATATGACCGATCGCCTCCAGATTGTCGCGCAGCGCCGGCAGCAGGTCTTCGCCCATGCGCGCCATGTGGTAGCAGTCAAACTGCATTTTCAGGGTCGGATGATCCACGGCCTCGCGCATTTCCTGCATGTGCGCCACCGTGCTGATCAGGAAGCGCGGCATGTCGTGGGTATTGATGGCCTCGAAGGTGGTGGTGATGCCGACCGACTGGAAGGCCTCGGCGGCATAGCGCAGGTTCTGCGACAGGGTCTGCAGGCATTCCAGCAACTCCTTCTCCACCGGCTGCCGGCCCGCCAGCACATTGACGCAGCTGACATCCAGCGCCTCGGCATAGCGCAGCGCCTCCATCACGCCCAGCCGGAACATCTGCTCCCGGCCCGGCACGCAGGCCAGTCCGTCGCCGCCCTGCATCAGGTCGCCGGCGGGAACGTTGATCAGCACCAGGTCCAGCTCGTTCAGGTCCAGCTCGCGCCGAATGGCTTCCACGGGCAACTCGTAGGGAAACTGGATTTCCACCGCTTCGAAACCGGCGGCGCGCGCCGCCCCGAAACGATCGATCAGCGGGTATTCACGAAACAGCAGCGACAGGTTGGCGGCGAAATGCGGCATGTTCAGGGTTCCGGAGCAATGGGCCAACGGCTGGCGGGCACGCAGTGGGCGCAGTCAGGGCGCGGCGATGGGCGTTTCCCCGAACCGGTAGATGGGAAAGGGGAGCGGTGCGCCGCTGCGCGCATATTCTTCTTTTTCCACCATGCGCTGGATGTTGACGATAATACCGTAGGGCGCACTACGCTGTACAAAATTGGAGGCCCAGGGCGGCACCCTTCCGCCCGGATCGACGTAGCCTTCCGACTCGATCCGCACCCGGTCCTCGGGCAGCGGGGTGAAACGGATGGTCATGTCCTCGGCAGGCATGCGCACCAGCGGCGGTTGCAGCGGCATGAAATCCGGCACGGCCTTGACATGCAGCAGCACATACGGCTTTTCCGGGGTTTGCGGCTCGACCACGGCATGCAGGATCACATCGCGATCGGGCATGCCATAGGGCGCGTTATGCACCAGATAGACATAATATTCGGTGGGTGAAACCTGCTGCAGCAGGCGTGATTCCCGCACCGACCAGTACCAGCGGGTATAACTCTGGAAATCCAGCATCAGTCGGGCCAGGGTTTCGGGCGGAGAGGCGATCACGGCCTCCACCTTGAAGGAACGGAAGCGCTTGCCCGTCTCCAGACGGGCATAGGTCCGGACATTGCGGATGCGGTCATCCTTCACCAGCTGCCATTCGGCGGTCATCGGCATCTGCAGTTCGTGCAGGTCCTCCTGGCCATGAGCCGGGACGATCGCCACGCTCAGCGAGGCCGCCAGCATCATGGCCGTCAGGCGTAACAGGCGCCGGTCGGAGCCGGTCGGCGGGTGGGTCATCATGCGTTAACCGTCAATAGCCGGCGGGAGCCTTGAACCTAGCGTACTTGAGGGTTTACTGCAACCACGCATCCGGGGGGTTACTGACGCGCGGCCAATTGCTCGTGGTCATAGACGGTAAACGGGATCGGGGTGTTGTTCAGCCGGTATTCATCGCGCAGCACCATGCGCTGGAAGCCCATGATCACGGTGTAGGGGGCATTGCGCTGGATCAGATTTGCGTCCCAGGACGGCACCTTGCCGCCCGGATCAATAAAACCTTCGGCCTCGATCATCACGCGCTGGCCGGGCAGCGGGGTAAAGCGGATGGTCATGTCCTCGGCCGGCATGCGCACCAGCTTTGGCACCTCGGGCATATAGTCCGGATCCGCCTTGACTTTCACGACCACGAAATTGCGCTCGCGGCTCTGCAATTCCAGCGTCGCGTGCAGGATAACATCGCGGTTGGGCAGACCGTAGGGGGCGCGGTGCACCAGATAGACATGATAGTCCGTCGGCGAGCTTTCCTTCAGCAGCCGGGACTCCATGACCTCCCAATACCATTTGTTGTAGTTGGCGAAATCCAGCAGCACCCGGGCAATCGTGTCCATGCGGGTATTGAGGATGCCTTCCACCTTGAAGGAACGGATGCTTTTGTTGTCCTCCAGCTTGGCATAGGTACGGATCTGGCGCTGGCGATCCTGTTTGATCAGTCGCCATTCATTGCCCATCCGGGACTGGACTTCACGCCAGTCCTGATCGGCGACGGCCATCACCGGCGCCAGCATCAGCCATGCGGCGGCCAGAAACGGCTTGAGTGTGGAGCGGACATGCATGCGGGGCAATTCCTTGGGTCTTTTGCCAAGGCCGTATAGTGCTAACAATACGATGATATCGAATGTTTTGTCGGATAAACGGTGATTAAAACGCGACAGACGGCCCGGGGGTGGCGCCTTGATGGCGTCACCCCCGGTTCAGACGGTTATAGAGTGTTAATTGATAACGTTGAAGGGCAGGGGCTTCTTGTCGTTGATGTATTCGTCCAGTTGCATCTGGCGCCGCATGCCCAACAGCGTGATATAGGGCGCATTGCGGGAAACGAAGTTGATGGCCCAGGGCGCCATCTTGCCGCCCGGATCCACATAGCCTTCGTTGGTCACCAGAAACTTGCCGCCGCCCATCGGGGTAAAGCGGGCCACCATGTCCTCGGCCTGCATCCGCACCAGCGGCGGCTTGTCCGGGATATATTCAGGCAGGGCGTTCAGGCGGAATTGCAGGTAGGGACGTGACGGGGTTTGCGGTTCGATCGTCATGCGCAGGATAATGTCGCGGTCGGGGACGCCGTAAGGGGAGTCGTGGACGACGTAGAGGATGTACTCGGTGGGAGAAACCTTTTTCAGCAGTTTCGACTCCAGCACATTCCAGGACCATTTGGTGTAGTTGTCGAAATCCAGGATGACCCGCATCAGGCTTTCAATCGAACCTTCAAAGACCGCCTCGACCTTGAAGGAGCGATAGCGCTTGCCATCTTCCTGCTTCACGTAGGTCTTCATGTTGTGGCGGCGGTCATTCTTCACCTGTACCCATTCGTTGCCCAACTTGTCCCGGAGTTCGTCCAGGTCATCATTGGCGGCAAGAGCAGGCATTGAGATCGCGGCCATGCACAGCGGGACAGCCAGTTTTTTGAGCCAGTTTTTCATGGTGTCGCTCCAGCATTAGCATTATTGTCATTTTATTGCGAGAGAAGCAGTCCCTTACAGAGTAGCCGCACTGAGCCGTATGGCAAGCGCGCAACCCTCCTACAACTCCGTCATCGGCCAGCGTCATACACCGGGAATGGCAGCGGTGTTTTGGCCTTGCTGTATTCATCCAGCCGCATCATGCGCTGCAAGCCCACCATCACACTGTAAGGGGCGCTGCGCTGAATGAAGTTGATCGCCCACGTCGGCACCTTTCCGCCCGGATCGATATAGCCCTCGGCCTCAACCTGCACCTTGTTGCCGGTCATGGGCGTGAATTTCACGGTCATGTCCTCGGCGGGCATGCGCACCAGCGGCGGCTTTGGCTCCATGTAATCCGCGACTGCCTTGACCTTCAGCATCAGGTAGTTCTTGGTCTTGGTCTGGGGCTCAACCACCGCGTGCAGGATGACATCGCGGTTCGGCAGTCCGCCGGGAGCGCGGTGCACCATGTACATGTAGTATTCGGTCGGGGACACCCGCTTCAGCAACTTGGAGTTCAGGACTTCCCAGTACCACTTGCCGTAGTTGTCAAAGTCCAGCAGTACGCGTGCGCCGGCTTCGGCGGTGCCTTCCAGTTCGGCTTCGACCTTGAAGGAGCGGTAGCGCTTGCCGTCTTCCTGCTTGGCGAAGGTCTTGATGTTGCGCAGGCGGTCGTTTTTGACCTGCACCCATTCATTGCCCAGCTTGACCTGCAGTTCGTCCAGGTCATCCTGCTCATCGGCAGCGTGGGCCGCCGGAATGAAGGCCGCCAGCAACGAGGCCGCCAGAAGGGTCCTTAAAACACGCCGCATAATGCCTCCAACGGAATTTGTTCTTGTTATGCCGGAACCGGATCCGACGCATTGATCAACGTCAGGTTACTCCAGTTCGCGAAATCTAATCGTGATTATTTATAGTGCGACTGAAACATTTTGACAATATTTCGTCACGGCGGGGATGGGGTAGGAGGTTCGTCGGGGAATGGACGCCATCCATCCGGATGGCGTCCATTATCGAATGATTAGCGTCCAACCAGCGAGCGGGCGATCACTTCCTTCATGATTTCATTGGTGCCGCCGTAGATACGCTGGATGCGCGCATCGACATAGGCGCGGGCCGCCGGGTATTCCAGCATGTAGCCGTAGCCGCCGAACAATTGCAGGCAGGCGTCGGCGACACGGCCCTGCATGTCGGTGCTGGCCATCTTGGCGGTGGCGGCCTGGGTGGCGTCCAGTTTGCCTTCCATGTACTGGCGCACGCACTGGTCAACAAAGGCGCGGTTGACGGCGATGTCGGTGTGGCAGGTGGCCAGAACGAAGCGGGTGTTCTGCAGCTGGCTGATCGGCTTGCCGAATGCCTTGCGTTCCTGGGTGTAGGCGATGGTGGCGGCCAGCAGGCCTTCCGAGGCGGCGACGGCGCAGGCCGACAGGTTAAGGCGCTCGCGCGGCAGTTCGTTCATCATGATGGCGAAGCCGCGGCCTTCCCCGCCCAGCAGGCTGCCGGCGGGCAGGCGCACATTGTCGAAGAACAGCTCCGAGGTGTCCTGGGCGTGCAGGCCCATCTTTTCCAGGTTGCGGCCGCGCGCGCAGCCGGGCAGGCTCATGTCCACCAGGAACAGGCTGACGCCCTTGGCCCCGGCGGCAGGGTCGGTCTTGGCGGCGACAATCACCAGCCCGGCATGCTGGCCGTTGGTGATGAAGGTCTTGGAGCCGTTCAGGATATAGTGGTCGCCGTCGCGCACGGCGGAGGTGCGGATGGCCTGCAGGTCGGAACCGGCGCCCGGTTCGGTCATGGCGATGGCGCCCACCACTTCCCCGGAGGCCATTTTCGGCAGCCACTGCCGGCGCTGGGCGTCATTGCCGATATGCAGCACATAGGGGGCGACGATGTCGGAATGCACTGAAAGCCCGGTGGCCAGCGAGGCGAAATTGGCGCGCGAGGCCTCTTCCAGCACCACCATCGAATACAGGTAGGACACGCCCGAGCCGCCCAGGTCTTCCGGTTGGTCGACGCACAGCAGTCCGTTTTCGCCCATCTTCAGCCAGACATCCTTGGGGATGATGCCTTCCTTTTCCCACAGGTCGTAATGCGGCTTGATTTCCTTGTCCAGGAAACGGCGAACCATGTCGCGGAATTGTTCAAGTTCGGAGTTGTGGTCGGTCATCGCG
>DASUIM010000112.1:0-2587 GCA_036279775.1 Fluviicoccus sp.
GCTGTTGATGTAGTTCTGCTGCGCCACGGTATTGGCCAGCCAGTCGCCCGACTTCAGGAAGAATTCGTTGACGGTGATGTTCGGCGGCAGCGTGCCGTCGCGCAGGTCGTTGAGGTAGTCCAGGTCGGGGTAGTCGCCGAACACGCGCTCCACGAAGGGATTGAGGAAGCGCGCTTCCAGGTCGCTGTGCGCGGTCGGCTTGTTCAGAGACAGCGCGGTGTAGATGTTCAGGCGGCGCTTGCCGTCGGCCTTCAGGCGGCGGTACAGCTCGTTGACGAAGGGATTGGGCTTGCCCAGCCCGAGCGGCACGCCCAGCGTGATGTCGCCGTCAATTTCGCTGAGGATGTGGCTGACCGCCTGGGCAATGGACGAATAGCGGTTGTGGCTCATGAAGCGCTCCCTGTGTTCGGATTCGGGTTTCTTGGTATTCTGGCAATATTCCGGTAGAGCGAATACTCTCACTATGTACAGTGAGCATAAGCCATCGCGGCCCGGCCACAAAGATTTCCCATGGGGAAAAACCCCTTCATCTGTCAGGTTTTTGCGCCGGTGCAACGTATCGAATGCCGTGAACCCGAAATTCCCTGCCGCCCGCACTGTTCGGCCTGCTGCATCGCGCCGTCGATCAGTTCGGCCATTCCCGGCATGCCGCACGGGAAACCGGCGGGCGTGCCCTGCGCGCAGCTGGACGGGCAGGGTTGCTGCCGGATTTTCGGCCGCCCGGAGCGCCCGGCGGTCTGCGCCAGCCTGCGCCCCACGGCGGGCATGTGCGGCGACAGCCGCGCGCAGGCGATGACGTACCTGGACGAACTGGAACGACTGACCTCCTGACCGTATTTTTTGAGGATTGGACCATGTGCCAGCTGCTCGGCATGAACGGCAATGTGCCGACCGACATCTGTTTTTCCTTCAAGGGCTTCGCCTGCCGGGGCGGCCGCACCGACCACCACAGCGACGGCTGGGGCATCGCCTTTTTCGAGGGGCAGGGCTGCCGCCTGTTCCTGGACTACCTGCCGTCGGCCACCTCACCGATTGCCGAGCTGGTGCAGAACTACCCGATCAAGTCGACCAACATCATCGCCCATATCCGCAAGGCGACGCAGGGCGTGACCAGTCTGGCCAACACCCATCCCTTCCAGCGCGAGCTGTGGGGGCAGTACTGGATCTTCGCGCACAACGGCGACCTGAAAGGGCTGCCGCCGGTCAGCGGCGAACACTACCGGCCGGTGGGCAATACCGACAGCGAGCATGCCTTCTGCCTGATCCTGGAACAGTTGCGGCAGCGGTTTGCCGTCGCGCCGCCGCTGCCGGAGCTGAGCCGGGCGCTGGCGAACATCGTGCGCGGCATCGCGGGCTATGGCGTGTTCAACATGATGCTGTCCAACGGCGAATGGCTGTTCGCGCATTGCGCCACCAAGCTGCATTACCTGGTGCGGCAGGCGCCGTTCGCGGTGGCGCAGCTGAAGGACGAAGATCTCAGTGTCGATTTCAGCGCCCTGACCTCGCCGGAGGACCGGGTGGCGGTGATCGTCACCGAGCCGCTGACCGCCAACGAGCCGTGGCGGGCCATGCAGCCCGGTGAATTGCTGTGCTTCCGCGACGGCCTGCCTCATACCGTGAATTGTTGAGCGCATCCCCGGTCGCCGCGCTATGATTCAGCCTGCTCCGTTCTGATCCGGTACCCGCCCGTATGGATACACTGCTGCAACGCCGCCGACTGACCCTGATCCTGAGCATCCTGCTCTCGGTGTCCTTTGCCGCCGTCTCGTTGATCAGCTATCAGGCTTCGCGCAATACCATCCAGATCGCGCTGGTGGAAAAGGAGCTGCCGCTGACCTCGAACGCCATCTACGCCGAATTGCAGAAAGACCTGATCCGGCCCTATTTCATTTCCTCGATGATGGCCACCAACACCTTCCTGCATGACTGGGTGGCGTCCGGGGAAAAGGACCCGGGCATAGTCAGCCGCTACCTGCGCGAGACCAAGACCAAGTATCAGGTTTTCACCAGCTTCTTTGTCTCCGAGGCCACCCGCAACTACTACTACGCCGATGGCATCCTCAAGCGCATTTCCCGGGATGTGCCGGTCGACAAGTGGTACTTCCGCGTGCAGCAGATGCCGCAAAGCTACGAAATCAACATCGATTACGACGCCGCCAACAACAACTCGCTGGCCATCTTCATGAATTTCCGCGTGCAGGACCGCCAGGGCAAATACCTGGGCGCCACCGGCGTCGGCCTGAGCATGGACCGCCTGCACAACCTGCTGGCGGAATACGGCGACCGCTACCAGAAGGACATCTACCTGGTGGACTCCGAAGGCCGCATCCGCCTCACCGGCCGCCATCCGCAGAGCCGCAAGCGCATTCAGGAGCTGCCGGGCCTGCGTGCCGTGGCGGCGCAGGCCCTGAACATCAAGGGCGGCACCTACCAGTACCAGACCGAGGACGGCATCACCTTCCTCAACGTGCGCTACATGCCGGAAGTGCGGCTGTTCCTGTTCGTGGAAGGCCGTGAAGGCGATGCGGTCGGCCAGGTGCGCCATGCGCTGTACCTGAACCTGGCGATCTGCGTCATCATCGTGCTG
>DASUIM010000113.1:0-1173 GCA_036279775.1 Fluviicoccus sp.
CTCAGCGCGACGCCGTCCCCAACGCCAATGACGCCACCATGGCCTTCATCGCGGCAAAGTCGCTGCCGTCCAGATCCTGTGACAGCAGCACGGCCGAAACCAGCACCCCCGAGCGCACGGGGCCGACCACCGTGGTCAGGCGCGTGACGACCCGGAAACTGCCGGCGGGGGCAGGCTTGCCGCCATAGGCACGGGCGGTGAACGAGGACTCCAGACCGTCGGCCAGCCAAGGCTTGACCTGATAAGCGCCTTCAACCGACCCCCGCACATATTGCGCGCAGCTGATCTTGTGGAAGGCGGCCAGGCCGTCTGCCGGGTTGGCCTGGGTGGCCAATGGCGATTGCGGGGCAATGGCCATCAACATCAACTGCACTTCGCTGGCGGCATCCTTTTTCAGCAAGATGACCTGCAGCGGGTCACTCGCGGCGCCGGTCATTTGGGATTGCGCCCAGCCGGGGGCGGCGGTATAGCTGATCGTCCGGTCGGGCCCGAGGCTCAGGGTTTTGAGGCCGGGTGCGGTGGTCGGGGCCGTGCTTGGTGCGGGGGTGGCGGCCACCGGGTCGGCCGGTTTGGCGGCATCCAGGCTGACCGCCTTCAGTGCCGCCTCGAATTGGCCAATCGCCGCATCATCCGTCGGCGCGGGGTGGCTGACCGAGAGATGCACGTCCACCCATTTGCCCTCGTGGGCAAAGTAGTAATTGAAGCTCTTCATCCGGACCAGGCTTCCGTCCGCGACGCCGCTGTAGAAATAATCCACCCGCACAAAGTCCGGCTGTTCGGTCATGTGCACGGATGTCTGGTCGATCATCGGGTTCCTCGCCGCCCGCGGCCAGTAATACCGGTAAACGTCGGCATTGGCGGTCTTGGCGTTTTTGGGCTTCTCGACAAACAGGGAAACGATGAAGTTGCCGGCCTTCGCCTCGTAGGAATAGTTCGGGCCATTGGGACGGTCTTGTGCGTTCGCCAGGTCCGGCAGGTTCAGGTTGATGCCCCAGCCGGTGTCGGGAACCGGGACCACGGCGGCGTGGGCAACGGGGAAAACCAGCATCAGCAGGGCGGCGGGCAACAGGCGCATGGAAAAATCCTTTTAAGGCGTGGGGGGTAGGTCAAAATTTCCGGGAATCTTACACGGGTGGGGCAGGGAGGCATACCGAAATCCCCCCGCCCCGCCCC
>DASUIM010000114.1:0-20525 GCA_036279775.1 Fluviicoccus sp.
GACTTCACAAACGGGACAGCCACTCCCACCACCCCGAAGGCCCCTACGGCCCCGGTGGCGCCGATCAGCATCCTTCGGCGGCTATGATTAACGCCGTCAGTACTCATTCACGCACTCCCCAAACAAGCACAACAGGGCCGTGCAGCCAGTCGCCGCAAAGCCCACCAAAAATCCACGCAATACTAAATAAATTAACGTGTTGTTACAAGGAAAAAGCCTTAGACAGACAAGGGAATTAGGTAACAAGCCCCGAGTCTTTTTGCCGCCGCCACAAACAACAATCCCCGGCAAGCCGGGGATTGAGCATACAACCAGCGAATTAACGCTTGGAGTACTGAGGACGTTTGCGCGCCTTGCGCAGGCCGAGCTTCTTGCGCTCGACTTCGCGGGAGTCGCGGGTCACGAAACCGGCCTGACGCAGAGGAGACTTCAGGGTCTCATCATACTCAACCAGGGCACGGGTAATGCCGTGACGGATGGCGCCGGCCTGGCCGCCAATACCGCCGCCGCTGACAGTGACATACACGTCAAACTTGTCGGCGCCTTCAATCAACTCCAGAGGCTGACGCACGATCATGCGGGCAGTCTCGCGGCCGAAATAGGTATCCAGGCTGCGGTTATTGATGGTGATGGTGCCGGTACCGGCCTTCAGGAACACGCGGGCGGTAGCGGTCTTGCGACGGCCGGTGCCATAATTCGTTGCTGCTGCAGTCATGGACTACCCCTTAAATATCCAGAGCCTGAGGCTGCTGGGCAGTATGCGGATGCTCGGCGCCGCCGTAAACCTTCAGTTTGCTGAACATGGCATAACCCAGGGGGCCTTTCGGCAGCATGCCCTTGACAGCGTTCTCGATAACCAGTTCCGGCTTGCGAACGATCAACTTGTTGAAGTTGATGCCCTTGATGCCGCCAGGGAACTCGGAATGGCGATAATACATCTTGTCTTCGCCCTTGTTGCCGGTTACAGCAACCTTGGCGGCATTCACGACAATGATGTAGTCGCCCGTGTCCACATGCGGTGTGTATACGGGCTTGTGCTTGCCGCGCAGACGGCTGGCAATTTCGGAAGCCAGACGACCCAGCGTCTTGCCGGATGCGTCAACCACATACCAGTCGCGCTTGACGGTTTCTGGCTTGGCACTGATCGTTTTCATGTTACAACGCCTTTATGCAAGTGTGTACACAGAGCGCAATCGCCCTGCTAAAAATAGGGTGTGAATCTTACTCAACCCCTGCCGCTTTGACAACAGCTGACGGTCCTGTATTTTGCGAAAAGGCAAAATTAAATTCCGCCGCCGTCGGGAACCGACTTGCCAGGTCGTCTTGACCCAATCCAGAAAGAGACACTCCTTCCAGCCACATTGACTGAAACGTTCGACGGGCCGCCCAGCCAACATCCCGGACAAAACCCGCGTTGATCATGCCCCCCAAGGCCGCGCCGACCACCGGCACCAGGTTTGCAGCCTTGCGCCTGCCCAGCCTGAGCCCCACCTGCATGGCAGCATCGCGCAGGGCCGCCATGGTTGCTTCCCTGCCAAACGCCGAGACTGCCGCCTGTCGGATAGGCCCCAAGGACTGATGGGCCAACACCTGCCGCAATGCGGCCAGGCTGAAAAGCGCCGCCTCCTTTTCCTTGATGGTATTGGCGCCGGCCAACCCCAGAATCCGCAGCACCAGCTGCCGCCCCTCTTCCCCGGACAACTCGAAACCGTAGCACAGACCGATCTGGTAGATCGTCCGCAACGAAAGGGTCATCAGCCCGGGGATATCCAACACGACCCCGACCAGGCCGGCAGCGCCGGTGATTCCGCCTTCCGCCGCGGCAAGGGCAATCGCACGGTCATGGGTACGGTTGGCCAGACGGTCACACAACTCCAGGCCGCCATCCCGCAGGGCGGCAATAGAGCCCACGCCCGACAGCTCAAGCACCGTTCCGGGTGACGCCAGGCGCTCGCCCAAGCCACACGCCCCTTCCAGCCCGGCTTGCAATACGGGAAGAGGCACCATTCGCTCCATAAACGAAACCACCGGCGCCAACCGCCCCGAAAGGACCAGTCCGACCGGCAATTGCCCACGCCAGACCGCCAATGCGCGTATCTGCTGCTGCTCATAGCTCATGACGCTGTCTCCGGACAACCGGTTTCAAGGCAAATGCGGCAATTGCAGGTATTCCAGGGACTGCATCTCCTGCAACCGGCTTTGCGTCCGGCGAATTTCAAAATTCAGCCGCCCCTTGGTATAGATTTCCGCAATCGGTGCTTCCGCGGAAAGGATGACCTTGACCTGTCGATCATAAAACTCATCAATCAGGTTAATAAACCGCCGCGCGGCGTTATCACGCAACTCACCCAACTGCGGCACGTTGCTGATCAGCACCGTATGGTACTCACGGGCCAGCTCAATGTAGTCCTGAGCACTGCGCGGCTTTTCGCAAAGCTCGTCAAACTCGCACCATAACACATCATCGGTCCGCGCCTTGACCAAAACTTCCCGATCATTGATTTCCAGCGCGCTTTCGTAGACGTGGGCACCATGCGCCAGCTCACCAAAACTCCGGCAAAGGCTGGTTTCCGCCTGGACATCCAGCGGCGTGTGGTACAGCTCGACATGCGTCAAAACCCGCAAGCGGTAATCAATACCCGAGTCGACATTGAGTACACGACAGTGCTTCTGCACCAGCGAGATGGCCGGAAGGAATCGTTCCCGCTGCAACCCGTTTTCATATAGGCGTTCGGGGACAATATTACTGGTGGCGACGAGGGTAACCCCCCGGGCAAACAGGGCCTCAAAAAGGTTCTTGAGGATCATCGCGTCCGTAATATTCGACACGAAAAACTCGTCAAAACAGATAATCACCGCGTCGGCCCGAATCCGATCCGCCACTTTCTCCAAAGGATCAGCTTCGCCGGTCAGACTGCGCAACTCCTGGTGCACCCGCTGCATGAAGCGGTGGAAATGCATCCGCAGCTTGCGCCGAAAAGGCACGGCATCGAAGAACAGATCCATCAGATAGGTTTTGCCCCGACCGACACCGCCCCACAGATACAAGCCTTCCACCGGCTGCTGCAATTGCTTGGCCAGCTTGCGCCTGCCCAGTCCGCGCTTGGTCAGTGACGCCTCGTAGCGGGCAACCAAAGCCTCCCATATCCGCTGCAACTCCTCTACGGCCGCCGCCTGGGCGTCATCGGAACGAAACTCCCCACCGGCCACATCTTTCAGATATCTTTCGCGCGGACTGATCACCGGCTCGCTCATGTCAATGTTCCCAGTACAATCTGCTTCAGTTCGGTCAGGCGACCATGAAAAAAATGACCGCACCCGGCCAGGCGCACCACGGATAAGCCGGCTTGTTCTCCCCAGGCGAATACCGCTTCCGGAGGCACAACTTCATCCGCATCCCCCTGCACAACCAAGGTATCGGCAGGGATAACCAGACCGGCGACCGGGTAATGATGCACCGGGGGAGCAATCATCATCAGCCGGCGCAACCGCACCCCGGGTGGCAAGCGGGCGGCGGCGGCGGCCACCACATATGAACCGAAGGAAAAGCCCGCCAGAACCAACGTATCGGCGTTGGTTCTCGCCAGGGCCCAATTAACGGCCGCCAGACAGTCATCAATCTCACCCATGGCATGGTCATGCTTCCCGGCGCTGCCGCCAACCCCCCGAAAATTGAATACCAGCACCGGAATCCCGGCCTCCAGACAGGCACGGGACAGGGTGCTTACCACTTTGTTGTCCATCGTGCCGCCGTAAAGCGGATGTGGATGACAGATGACCGCCACTTGCCCGGCCTCCGGGTTCGGTGGTAGGGTGAAGCGTATTTCCAGAGGGCCGGCAGGCCCCGGCACTTGGCTGGTTTCAGGCATTTGCGGACTCATTCATCAATTACCGTGCGAATGTTATAGACTGGCAAGCCGATCGCCAACTTTTACGCACTGACAACATGGGGAGAGGGTGTCATGGTTTGGCTGGGATACGTGGCCGTATTTGCGCTGGGTTTCGGGCTCGGCTATGCCTTTCTGTTCTACCGGAACAACGACAACCGCGTCCGGGAACTTGAAAACCACCTGACTGCCCTGCAAGGCAAGTACGAAAGCTATCAGCAGGCCGTAACGGGCCATTTCGCCCAATCCGCGCAACTGGTTAACAACCTCACCACCGCTTACCGGGATGTCCACGAGCACCTGCAGCGCGGCGCCAGCGACCTTTGCGCCGATAACCAGCGTCACAGCACGAACAACCCCGCCAACGCCTTTATCGGCTTGAGCGCCCCGCAGGAAACCTTCCCGCATCCGGCCATGCTCAACGATGACAAATTCCTGGCCAACGTCATGCCGCCGCGCGACTATGCCACCAAGAGCCCCGACGACAAGGGCACGCTTGACGAAGAGTTTGGCCTGAAATAACCGCATGGCGGGTCACTATAATGCGTCATATTTTTACCGAATATCCGACCTTGGTCGGACTCTTGCCTTGTGCGGAGTTTGCCAGCCTGCCTACAGCTGTCCGAAGGCTTGGCCATGAAGAAGCCTGGATCAAGCGCGATGACCTAACCCATCCGCTATACGGTGGCAACAAGATTCGCAAGCTGGAGTTCATCATCGGGGAATGGCGCACCCGGAATATTCGTGAAGTCATCACCTTCGGCGCTGTCGGCACCAACGCCGGACTGGCCACCGCTCTCGCCTGCCGCGAGGAAAACATCCGCTGCCGCGTACTGTTGTTTGACCAGCCAGTCAGTGCCACCGTCCGTGCCAACCTCAGGGCCATGCAGCAGTTGGGGGCGCAGCTGGATTACTGCGGCAGCCTGTTCAACACCGTATTGCGCTATTACCTGCACCCGCTTCGCTTGCGGCCGGACCGTTATTTCCTGTTTGCCGGGTGCGCCAACCCCGCCGCGACATTTGCCTATATCAACGCCGCCTTTGAACTCAAGGCGCAAATCACGGCTGGCGAACTGCCGGAACCCGCCGAAATCGTCGTCCCCGTTGGCTCCAGCTCCACGCTCGCCGGTTTGACCTTGGGCTGCCAATTGGCGGGACTGCAAACCCGGGTTATCGGCGTGCGGGTCGCCCCTTCGCACCTCGGGCCTTTTCCGGCCTGTACGACGGGAACCGTCATGGCGCAAATCCATACAGCCCATGCTTTTCTGCGGAAATATCTGGGCCCGATCATTCCGGAAAGACCGGCGCAACCGGTCCTGAACGAGGATTACTACGGCCCCGGCTACGGCGAGCCGACGCCGGAGGCCTTGGATGCAATCCGTCTGTTTGGCGATACGCACGGGATCAAACTGGAGCAAACGTACAGCGCCAAGGCGGCCGCCTGTTTCATGGATCGCTTGAAGTCATGTGCGGGGCCAGTACTGTTCTGGAACACCTTTAACTCCCGTCCCATGGACTGCCTGCCGACCGCTGACTCCATCCCGCCACTCAGCCCGCCGCTGGCCCGCATCCTGCGGACATGAAAAAGCCCGCGAAATGCGGGCTTTTTCATGTCCATGCGGCCGGTTTACTTGGCCGAATGACCCTTCAGTTCCACCTTGGCGCGATCTTCCTTCGCGATGCCGGCATAGTACTTGCGCAGCACTTCCAGCACTTCCGGACGGCTGAAATTCTCAGGAACTTCTTCGTCCTCTGACAAGGCCTTGCGCAACTTCGTCCCGGAAACCTTCACATGATTGCTTTCCTCATGCGGGCACGTCTTGGTCGAGGCCATGCCGCCGCAGGCGTTGCACCAGAAGGTCCAGTCAATTTTCAACGGCTGGGTGACCAGTGCATCCTTGCTGATTTCGTCGAATACATGCTGGGCGTCAAACGGACCGTAGTAGTCTCCGACACCGGCATGGTCACGGCCGACGATCAGGTGCGAGCAGCCGTAGTTCTGACGGAACAGCGCATGCAGCAGCGCCTCACGGGGGCCGGCGTAGCGCATGTCCAGCGGATAGCCGGACTGGATAACGGTATCTTTCTTGAAATACTTGTCGATCAGCACACCGATCGCCTCCTGACGCACATCCGCCGGAATGTCACCCGGCTTCAACGCCCCCAGCAGGGAGTGAATCATGACGCCGTCACAGATTTCCACGGCAATCTTGGCCAGGTATTCGTGCGAACGGTGCATCGGGTTGCGGGTCTGGAAGGCCGCGATGGTTTTCCAGCCCTTTTCTTCGAACAGCTTGCGCGTCTCGGCCGGAGTCATGTAAATGCCGGCGTACTTGGTGGGGAAATCGCCTTGGGACAGCACCTTGACCGGTCCGGCCAGATTGACATCGCCCTGCTCCATCACCATCTTGACGCCGGGATGGGCGGGATCGTTGGTGCGGAAGACTTCACGGCACTCCAGATCCTTGTCGATGCTGTATTTCTCGGTCAGGGTCAGGGTCGCCATGGTTTCACCGGTGTCGCTGTCGACCAGCGCCACATCTTCCCCGATATTCAGGCCGCCGGCCGTAGCCGCATCCGTGGACAGGGTGATGGGAATCGGCCAGAACAGCCCGTTCGCCAGTTGCATTTTCGTACAGACGCTTTGCCAGTCGTCTTTCCCCATGAATCCTTGCAGCGGCGTAAAGCCTCCGATACCCAGCATGATCAGGTCGCCGCACTCACGGGAGCTGATTTTCACCTGCTTCAATGTCTTGGCGCGGGTCTGTTCGGCGGCCAGAGCGTCGCCTTCCAGCAACAAGGGCAGCAGCACATCGCTGCCATGGGGTTTAACCAGTGACATATAAGGTCCTCTTTGTCTTGCGGTGATCGGGAAAGGCGGCAATTATAGCCACCCCATACTCTTTCTCACCAGCACAATGGCCAATGCTTATCTGATTTACTGTCGCCCCGGCTTCGAAAAGGAAGCGGCCGCTGAATTGCAGCATCATGCCGCACTCCATGGCCGGCGAGGGTACGCCAAAAGTCGCCCGGATGCCGCGCATGTCCTGTTTTGTGGCGATGACCTCCCGCAAACCGGCTCTGCCGCACCACGTTGGTCTGATCTTGTTTTTGCCCGCCAACTCATTTTTCTGGATGACAGCAACCCACTGGTTCTGGATCCACAGGACCGCATCACTCCGTTGGTCGCGTATCTTGGCGGGCAGATCTTCCATAATCTGGTTCTGGAGTCCCCCGACACCAATGACGGCAACGCCCTCAGTGGTTTCTTCAAGGCTTTTGGCAACACCCTGCGTGCCGTGCTGGACAAGCGAGGCATCTTGCGCAAGAAAGCCACCCGCACCCTGCACCTGTTCTTTCTGGACTCGGCGACCGTCTATATCGGGCACTCGACGCCGGAGAATGCATCCCCCTGGCCTCAAGGCATTCCGCGACTGAAGTTTCCTCGCGAGGCTCCCAGCCGTTCCACCCTTAAGCTGGAGGAAGCCTTCCTGACCTTCCTCGATGAGGCTGCGCGGGCGGAATGGCTGCGTGAAGGGCTGACCGCGGTCGATCTGGGGGCCGCGCCGGGCGGATGGACATACCAGTTGGTCCGGCACGGTCTGACCGTGACCGCCATCGACAACGGGCCCATGGATCCGGGGTTGATGAGGTCAGGACAGGTCGAACACCTGCGCGTCGACGGCTTCCGTTACCGGCCGGAGCGCGCGGTCACCTGGCTGGTTTGCGACATGATAGAGAGCCCGGCCAAAGTCGCCCAGACCATCGCGGCATGGATTGCCGACGGCGCGGCCCAACGCGCCATCTTCAACCTGAAGCTGCCAATGAAAAAACGCTATGAGGAGCTGCGGCACTGTCAGGAAATCATCGATGGCATCCTGGCCACCGGACGTAGCGGATATCAGCTGCACATCAAACAGCTGTATCACGATCGCGAAGAAGTCACCGGCTATCTGCGGCGCGATTGATCACGCCGGGCTGGGGATATCCACAAATTCATGCTCAATCCCCAGCGCTGCCGCCAGGAATTCCCCGACGGCCTCCACCCCGTAACGCTCGGTAGCGTGATGGCCCGCCGCGAAATAGTGAATGCCCTGCTCCCGCGCGACATGAACCGTCTGTTCGGAAATTTCTCCACTGATGTAGGCATCACATTGCATCAGCGCCGCCTGTTCAATGAAGCCCTGCGCACCGCCGGTACAAAA
Source organism: Fluviicoccus sp. (assembly GCA_036279775.1). Classification (GTDB taxonomy): domain Bacteria; phylum Pseudomonadota; class Gammaproteobacteria; order Pseudomonadales; family Moraxellaceae; genus Fluviicoccus. Next base: position 8,093 of record DASUIM010000114.1, read on the forward strand.
TCCTATCCGACGCACTAACTCCGGACCACCCGCAATATGCAGCGGCTGACGCTCCAATATGCGCGCCAGCCGCGTCACGAGCTCATCGATGCGCATCGGCTGCTCCAGCATGGCAATATTCCCGACCTGACGCGGGTTCTCCGGATAAAGCGGTTCGGAAAGCGGCAGGCCCAGACGGCGAGCCAGTTGCGCGTTATTACCCAATGACTCATGTCCATCCAGCGGCAAATGATAGGCCAGCAGGGACATATCATTCGACAGCAAGGTCTTCAGCCGGCGTTGCTTCATGCCGACCACGCAAGGATCTTCACCCTTCCAGAAATAGCCGTGATGCACCAGCACGGCATCGGCCTGACGCCGGACCGCCTCGTCGAGCAGCGCCTGACTGGCGGTAACGCCGGTGACCAGACGCCGTACCTCCGCCTTGCCTTCGACTTGCAACCCATTTGGACAATAATCCGGATAGAGACCGGGCTTGAGGGTTTGCTGTAACAGTTCAATAACCTGCGTTAACGTAGCCATACGATTTCCAGATAGAAGCTTTGCATTGCATGCCAAGATAACAAACTATAATGCAGCCGGAGTCTTGCTGACAGGAATCGTGTATGAAAACGCACCACCCAGGCATCATGCTGACCGGCGCCGCGCTTCTTATCCTGACAATGAGCGGGTGCCAACCCAAGGAAAAGACGGAGCCGGAAACCCGGCCGCAGGTCAACCTACCCCAAGAGCGCGCACTCAACCCCCAGTCGCTGGCTCCCGGCGTCATCGCATCGTACGCGGATACCGTCAAGATCGCCGCGCCGGCGGTAGTCAATATCTACACCACTGAAACCATTCACCGGCAGATCAACCCGTTGATGAATGATCCGTTCTTCCGGCGCTTCTTTGAAAATCGCGGCCTTCCCGAACAGGAATCAGAAGCCCGGGCCGGTCTTGGCTCCGGCGTCATTGTCTCTCGGGATGGCTATATCTTGACCAATAATCATGTTGTTAGCCAGGCAAGCCAGATTATTGTCGGCCTTCAGGACGGCCGCAAAGCCAAGGCCAAGATTATCGGAACAGACCCGGACAGCGATCTGGCGGTGATTCGCATTGATACAGACAATCTGCCCACACTGCCCTTTAAAACCTCGGGCAATCAGGTTGGAGACGTGGTGCTTGCCATCGGCAACCCGTTTGGCGTCGGTCAGACGGTAACTCAGGGCATTATTTCCGCGCTGGGACGCAACGGACTCGGCATCAACACCTATGAAGACTTCATCCAGACGGACGCCGCGATCAACCCCGGAAACTCCGGCGGAGCCTTGATTGACGTGGGCGGCAATCTGGTGGGCATCAACTCGGCCATTTACTCCCGCTCAGGCGGCTCCATGGGCATCGGCTTCGCCATTCCGGCCAAGCTGGCGCAACAAGTCATGATGGAAATCATCCAGCATGGTCAGGTTATCCGCGGATGGATGGGTGTAGAGGTTCGCCCCACCAGCGGCGACTTCAATGCCGACGGCAGCCTGAACAATAAAGTCAGTGAAGGTGCATTCATTGCCGGCGTAGTGCGCGGTGGTCCTGCCTCCGAGGGAGGGATAGAACCGGGGGATATTGTCACCAGCATTGAAGGCCAGAAAATCACCGACTCCGGACAATTCATCACCCGCGTTGGCGCGATCAAACCCGGTACGAAGGTGAAGCTGGTTGTCAAACGCGGGAACCGGGAAATTGAACTGGCGGTCACTATTGGCAAGCGCCCGAAAGCGGAAACCGCTTCTGAACCCGTGGAGGAATGAATGACCGGGGAGAAGGCGCGCCTCTCCCCGGCTATGCGCCAAGTTTCCGGAGTGCCGTCAGCACGGCCTGATTCTCTTCGGGCAGCCCGACCGTAAAGCGCAGGCAATCCACCAGCAACGGATGCGCGCCATCCAGACACTTGATCAGGATCCCAAGATCCTTAAGTCCGGCAAAAATCGCCTTCGCCCTGCCCGCCGGGGTCCGCGCCAGGATGAAGTTGGCCTCCGACGGAAACACTGTCCAGCCGTCAAGGCGCGACAGGCCTTCAAACAGCACGGAACGCTCCTGACGGATGCGCGCAGCCTGCTCCAGAAAGACGGGGTAATGCGCCAGGGCAAACTCGGCGCTGGCCTGACTCAGAATGTTGATGTTATAGGGCAAACGGATCTTTTCCAGCTCCTGCATGATTTCCCGACGGCCGATCAACAGCCCCAACCGCAAACCGGCCAGTCCGACCTTGGACAAAGTGCGCATCACGAGGACATTGGGGTATTGCTGCAGCAGATCCATCGCATCGCCATCGGCGAAGGGAAGATAGGCCTCATCCATCACCACCAAGCCGGGAGCCGCCTCAATGATGGCCTTCACCACCGAGCGGTCATACTTGTTACCGGTCGGGTTGTTCGGCTCGGCCAGAAAAATAACCGCCGGGCGATGCACTGCAATGGCCGCCAGCGTCGCTTCGCGATGAATGCTGAATTCCTCATCCAGAGGCACACCAACATACTCAAGACCGACGATTCGCGACAGCATCCTGTACATGACAAAGCAAGGCTCGACCGCCAGCACAGTTGCGCCGGGTAACGCCAATGCCATCAACAGAATTTGCAGGATTTCATCCGAACCATTGCCGAGCATGACATCCATATCGGCCGGAATTTGCATGCAGCCACGAAGCCCCGCCTTGACGGCAGGCGCATTCGGGTGAGGATAACGGTTAAGGGCAACCTCTTGAATCCGCTGCAGCCAGGATGCCCGCATCGCCGCATCCCAAACATAGGGATTTTCCATGGCGTCCAGCTTGATCATGCCCGTGGCATCAGCCACATGGTAAGCGCTCAACTCCCGGATTTCAGGACGAATCAGAGCCAACAGGTCGGACATGGACTATCTCCGGAAGCAAACAAGGAAACGGGAAGATACGCGGTTAAAGCGGTTTGAAAGGCTGCCAGACTTGCCGCCGGGGGTCCCAATAAGCCAGTGACTCTGTGTCGATATCACTGAAGTTGATCCAGTGATCCTTGCCGGACTCCCCTGCACCGACACTGAGCAGCAATGCCTGTTCATTCACCTCCATGATCCAGCCCTGCAATACCGCGCCATCCCTCAGGGCCAAACGCTGCTGATTGCCGGATTCGGCAAAGGCCACGAACTGATCGACATTCACGGTCATGCCTCACCCGGCAAGATACGGTATTCCGCGGAGCGGGCGTGCGCGGTCAGGCTCTCGCCCCTGGCCAGAACCGAAGCCACCTTGGCTAATTGGCTGCCCCCCTGCGCGGAACAATAGATCAGGCTGGAGCGCTTCTGGAAATCGTAAACCCCCAAAGGTGAGGAGAAACGGGCCGTCCCCGAGGTTGGCAAGACATGATTGGGGCCGGCACAATAATCCCCCAGCGCCTCCGGGGTATACCGCCCCATGAAAATCGCACCGGCATGACGGATCAGGGGCAACAAGGCGTCAGGATCCTCAACCGACAACTCCAGATGCTCCGGGGCAATGCGATTGATCAGCGCCACGGCCTCTTCCCGATTTTGCACCCGGATCAGAGCTCCACGGCCGGACAAGGACGTACGGGCAATAACCTCGCGCTCCAGCCCGGGCAGTAACCGCTGCAAAGACGTCTCGACGGCATCAAGAAATGCCGCATCCTCACTGATCAGGATCGACTGCGCCATTTCGTCATGTTCGGCCTGTGAACACAGGTCCATCGCGATCCAGTCCGCGGGAGTTTTGCCATCACAATACACCAGAATTTCAGACGGGCCGGCGATCATGTCGATACCGACTTGCCCGAAAACCTGACGTTTGGCGGTCGCCACATAACTGTTCCCCGGCCCGACGATCTTGTCGACGCGCGGCACGGTCGCGGTGCCATAGGCCATGGCCGCCACCGCCTGCGCGCCGCCAATGGTGAAGACATGCGTCACCCCCGCGAGCCAAGCGGCTGCCAAGACCAGTTGATTGGCTTCGCCCCCGGGGGTGGGAACACACATCACAATTTCAGCGACCCCGGCCACCTTGGCCGGCAGGGCATTCATCAGCACGGATGACGGATAGCTGGCCTTGCCGCCGGGGACATATATACCGACGCGATCGAGCGGCATCACCTGTTGTCCCAAACGCGTACCGTTGGCTTCGACGATTTGCCACGAACTCGTCTTCTGATGCTCGTGATAAACCCGGATTCGCTGTGCCGCGGCATCCAGCGCCTCGCGCTGATGCGCGGGAAGCGTTTCGTATGCGGCTTTCAGAGTATCCATGTCGACCACCAGATCAGCGATGGACGCCGCCGTCAGCCGGTCAAAACGCTTGGAGTATTCCAGCAAGGCCGAATCACCCTCGCGACGGACGCGCTGGATAATCTCGTCTACCTGCTGCTGAAGCTGGGCGTCACTGACCGCTTCCCAAGCCAGAAGGTCATCCAAGGCATCCTGAAAACCTTCCGCCTCCGAATCAAGCCGATGAATGATCATGAAGCTATTCCTGCAAATAAAGTCGCGATGCCGCCGGACTATCCGGCGCGCTGGCGGGCAACCGCCTCGGACAACTGTTGGATCAAGGGCTGCACGATATCGGCCTTGCGCTTGAAGCTGGCCTTGTTGACGATCAGGCGGGAGGAAACCATGGCGATCAGCTCCATCGGCTCCAGACCGTTTTCCTTAAGGGTTTTACCGGTATCAACCACATCCACGATACGATCCGCCAGCCCCATGAGCGGGGCCAGCTCCATGGAGCCGTAAAGCTTGATTACTTCAACCTGCTCCCCCTTCTCGGCATAATACTGTCGGGTCAGGTTGACGAATTTGGTGGCGATGCGCAGACGGCCCTCAACCACGGGAGCATTCACAGGCCCGGCAACCATCAATCGGCACTTGGCGATATCCAGATCCAGAGGCTCATAAACGCCGCTGGCGCCATGCTCCATCAAAACATCCTTCCCCGCCACCCCCAGATCCGCCGCACCGTTCTCCACGTAGGTCGGTACGTCTGTCGCCCGGATAATCACAATCTGCACATCCGGATGCGTGGTCGGAAAAATCAGCTTCCGGCTCTTCTCTGGATCTTCCAGCAACTCAATTCCCGCAGCACGCAAAAGCGGCAAGGTATCCTTAAGAATGCGCCCTTTCGACAGGGCAATGGTCAATCGGGACATCAGACGGCACCACGATTTGAAATGCGGCGGATTTTAGCACCAAGCAGCGCCAGTTTTTCCTCAACACGCTCGTATCCGCGATCAATGTGATAAATACGGTCAATCAGGGTTTCCCCATCGGCCGCCAACGCCGCCAGCACCAGCGACATGGAAGCGCGCAGATCAGTCGCCATTACGGGGGCACCTGACAGCTTCTCGGCCCCGCGAACAACCGCCAGGTGACCGTCGACCTGGATATTTGCGCCCATCCGGTTCAACTCAGGAACATGCATGAAGCGATTCTCAAAGATCGTTTCCGTGATCGTTCCGATACCCTCAGCCACCGCAAGTATGGCCATGAACTGGGCCTGCATATCCGTCGGAAAGCCGGGGTGCGGTACAGTCCGGAAGCTCACGGAGCGCGGACGGCGGCCTTCCATGTCCACCTCGATCCAGTCAGGGCCGGTCTGAACCTTGCCGCCCATTTCCAGAAACTTCAGCAACACCGCATCCAGGGGCTTGGGGTCGGTGTGTGTCGCCCTTACCCGGCCACCGGTAACCGCCGCCGCTGCCAAATATGAGCCAGTTTCAATCCGGTCCGGGCAGACACTGTAGTGACAACCCTTCAGGCTCTCAACACCATCGATTACCAGGGTATCCGTTCCGGCCCCTTCAATTTTGGCCCCCATGGCGATCAGCATATTGGCCAGATCGACAATCTCGGGCTCCCGAGCCGCATTCTCCAGAACGGTGCGCCCTTCCGCCAAAGCGGCCGCCATCATCACATTCTCGGTACCACCGACCGTGACCATGTCAAACACAAAGCGAGCGCCCTTCAGGCGGCCATGACGTTTGGCATGCACATACCCTTTCTCGACCGTGATTTCCGCCCCAAGCGCCGCCAACCCCTTCAGATGTTGATCCACCGGACGCGAGCCGATCGCACAACCGCCAGGGAGCGAAACCTGGGCTTCGCCAAACCTGGCCAGCAACGGACCCAGAACGAAGATGGATGCGCGCATGGTCTTGACCAACTCATAGGGCGCAACTGGCGTGGTAAGGGTATTTGCGTTAACCTCGACATCACACTTTTCATTGATGCTGACGGTCACCCCCATCCTGCCAAGCAGTTGGATAAGCGTGGTTACGTCTTGCAGATGAGGCACATTCGACAACGTAATCGGCGTTGTCGCCAATAACGTGCCGGCCAGTAATGGCAATGCCGCATTCTTGGCGCCGGAAATACGAACTTCTCCATCGAGACGATTACCGCCAACAATCAATAACTTATCCATGATTTTTTCCCTTAGCCGAAAAGGCGGATCTTGCGCCACTCTTCCGGCGTCAAGGTTTGCATGGAGACCGCGTGAATCGCGCCACTGGCGATATGTTCATTCAAAGGCGCATAAATCCGTTGCTGCTTGGCAACAGGACGCATGCCTGCGAAGACCTCGCTGACAACAATGACCTGAAATTTGCCGGACTCACCGGTGACCTGGATTTCCTGTGCATCAGGGAAAGCCGCGACCAAGAGGGCGCGAATCGCATCGGGGCTCATAGCGAATATCCGTTACTGGTTAGCGATGGGAAAGCTGTCACTGAGACCGCTGACCCGAAGAATCGATCTTAGCTTGTCTGAAATGTTTTCAAAGCGGATTTGCCTTTGAGCGTGCAGCGCAGCTTTCAACCATTGCACCAGAATGGCCGCGTCAATCGAACCGCCGCTCTCAAGGGCAGAGGCATCAACTACGATATCGCCCTGGCTGCGGGCAATCAAGCTTAAGCCCTCTTCACAAATAACGCGCGCATTCTCAAAATGGACAACGCCTCCGAACCGGAGGCGTCCTTCAACGAGACTCACTTGGGCGCTCATGACGTCATTGACCTTTCTTGACGGTGTCCGCTGCAGGGATGAAATTAGCAATCGCCTTGTCAAGATTGCCCTTGTTCGCTTCCACCGTTGACCCGAACTGATTCCGGAAAGTCAGTCCCAGATTCATGCCGTTGATAATAACATTTTTGACTTTCCATTGATCCTGACTGTTCAAGGCCAGCTGATAAGTGACCGGAACGGCTCCGTTGCTCGCCGTCATGATATCCATATCGACCTGCGCCTTCTTGGGATCATCACCCGCGACATAAGGCTTGAATATGATTTTCTGATTATCATAGGCGGCCATGCCATTAGCATAAGTGCGAATCAGGCTTTTCCGGAAAGTCACGGTAAACTGTGTGCGCTGGACGTCATTCGCCTGACGATAGTACTGCCCCATCACACCTTTGGCAAAGCCATCGAAGTCAACATAAGGCTCAATATTCTTTTCAACAATATCGTAAAGCAGTTGCGGGTCCTTACGATAAGCTGCCTTTTCCTTAACTAGGCGGTCAAGCAACGCGTTCCCGGCCTTTTGCAGCATGTCACGGGGATTTTCAGCCGCCAAGGCTACTTGCGTGAACAAGGCCAGCATGGTTGCAAATGCAAAAAAGACGTAACGACTGGAGCGATTCATATGTAACCTCATTGAAAGTCATCCTTCCCGCTTGGGGCCGTCTCGGCAGGTTTCTGCTCAGTGGCTTTGTTAAACAGGAATTTGCCAATCAAATCTTCCAGTACAAGAGCAGATTGCGTCTGTTCTATTTCGTCACCGTCTTTTACAAATGTGTCATCCGCCCCCGGCACAACCCCAATATATTTTTCACCCAGCAAGCCTGCAGTCAGAATACTGGCCACGGCATCGGTGCTGATTTCATTGACGTCCTTGTTGATTTCCATGGTTACACGCGCATTCAAACGCTTACGATCCAACTCAATACCGGTTACACGACCGATGGTTACGCCGGCCATCGTTACCTTTGCGCGAAGGGTCAATCCACCAATATTCTGGAAGTGGGCATAAACCTTGTAACTGGGTTTGCCGGTTTCATCACTCAAACCGCTGACCTTGATCGCCAGAAAAAAGAGAGCTGCAATTCCTGCAACCAGAAAAGCCCCGACAGCCAATTCAAGAGTACGGGTGCGCATCAAAAACCTCCAAACATGACAGCAGTCAGGACAAAATCCAGACCCAGCACCGCCAGGGAACCAAAAACCACGGTCCTGGTTGTGGCCGCAGAAATACCCTCGGATGTCGGCTCGCAATCATATCCCTGAAAAACAGCAATCCAGGTAACCACAGCACCGAACACAACGCTTTTAATAATGCCATTGACGACATCATCCATGAAATCAGTCGAACGCTGCATATTGGACCAATACGAATTGGCATCGATACCCAGCCACTCTACGCCAACCAGCATCCCCCCCAGAATCCCGACAGCGGAAAAAATCACCGCCAGTACCGGCATACTGAAAAAGCCCGCCCAAAAGCGAGGGGAAATAATGCGGCGCAGAGGATCAACACCTATCATCTCCATGCTGGCCAACTGCTCCGTCGCCTTCATCAAACCGATTTCAGCGGTCAACGCCGACCCGGCCCGCCCGGCAAAAAGCAAAGCCGTGACTACCGGACCCAACTCCCGGACAAGGGTCAATGAGACTAATGAACCCAATGCCTGCTCACTACCATAAGTAATAAGAATATTGAACCCCTGCAAACCCAAAACCAAACCAATAAACAGTCCAGAAACAATAATAATTGCCAGCGACAATACGCCCACAGCATATAGCTGCCTCAGCAACAAAGGAAAACCAGACCGGATATCAGGCAGTGCAAACAGTACTTGCCAAAGAAAAACACCCCCTGCCCCCAACGCCTCAATCTTATCGAGTGTGGAGGCCCCTATCCGCCTGATCGACTCAATCATTTTGCCCCCCGAATTTCATCACGATAGGGCTTTGCAGGATAATGAAAACGCACCGGACCGTCATGACTGCCATTCAGAAACTGTTGCACAAATGGAGACTCCGATCCCTTTAACACTTCGGGTGTACCTTCCCCGACAATTTCATGATTGGCGATAATGTAAACGTAATCAGCGATATCCAAAGTTTCAGGAACATCATGAGAAACAATAATAGTGGTTAACCCCAAGGCTTCACGCAGTGTGCGAATCAACTTAACCAACACCCCTTTAACAATGGGATCCTGGCCGGCAAAAGGCTCATCATACATGATCAACTCTGGATCAAGCGCAATAGCTCTCGCCAAGGCAGCTCGACGATTCATACCCCCCGAAAGCTCGGCAGGCATGAGATCAATGGCGCCGCGCAGCCCCACCGCCTCAAGCTTCATTAGCACTATTTCACGAATCAGGTATTCAGGCAGGTGGGTATGGGCACGCAGTGGAAACGCTACATTTTCATAAACCGACAAATCCGTGAAAAGTGCCCCGCTCTGAAATAGCATTCCAATCTTTTCACGAGCCCTGAAAAGCTCCCTGCGACTCATATCGGGAACATTATGACCATTCAATAACACCTGACCGGCATCAGGGCGCAATTGCCCTCCGATAAACCGCAACATGGTTGTCTTACCACAACCGGAAGGCCCCATAATGGCAGTGACTTTACCGCGCTTCACACTCAGCGAGATATTGTCGTATATGATCTGGCGTCCACGAGCAAATGAAAGCCCGCTGATTTCAACCAAACTTGACTCATTGAACATACTGACAACCGACACAGAGGTTAAATTTCACAGGCCGCAGGTTCCCTTCGCAGATACGGTGTCCCGGAAATAATGCGGTCTATCTGTGTTCGCCCAGAGCTACCCGCACTATCAACACGAAGCCACTGCTCCTGGCGGACACTCGTCGATTGCCGGATTTCCGCCTGATAACCCAGCTCGCGTATTTTGCTTTTCAGGACATCGGCCTTGGCCTGTGAGGAAAAAACACCTAGCGAAACTGAATTGGCAAACTGCGGATCATTAATTACTGAAGCATCAAAACCCTTGGATGATAATTCCCCAGCCATGACATCCGCGCGATCCCGGCTAGCCAGCGAGGGGATATACACCAGAAAACTGGCCTGATCATCCGACAAGACCTCTGTTTTCACCTCAAAGCCGCTTTTAGTTAATGCATTCCGCAATTGCTCCAGCATATCATTACTGGAAATAGGGCCAATTCGATAACAGAAGCTCGAAGCATCTCCAGAAGACTTTGTTGAGGTGGATGATGATTCAGGCGTAACATCTCCACGCTGTGAGACGGGCGTCTCCGACAACAACTTCAGTCGTTCACCTGGGAGTTCGATGGCAACGGCCGCGGACTGCGACGTATTCTGCTTTTCAAAGAACTGCCATGCCAGAAAAACAGCATTGAGGATCACCAGAAGTCCGAAAATCAGCGGCATGTCCTTACCTCTTGTCGTTATATAGACACATTCAACCGAAGTAGCGCTGAAGTCCCAGCAACATCAGTTCCGGGATAATATCATGTGAAACAGACATGTGTGCCCCTAATTTTTCGGCATCCCCCCCGGTAAGCACAACCGCGCAAGTCTGTCCGGTTGAGACCTCAAAATCGCGGACTACATGCTCGACAGCACTGACAAGCCCAATGATGATGCCACGGTGAACAGCTTCGTCAGTATCCCGGCCAGGCTCAAGCGACTTTACCTCAAGAGCCTCGGGCCGAACCCGCCTGGTGCCTTGAACCAGCGCATTCACCTGCAATGAATAACCCGGCAGGATATAGCCGCCATGGTGTTTCTTCCCGGCAACCAGATCAATAGTCAACGCGGTACCACAACTCACCACGCAGCACTGTGTCATTTCGGATACCGCCAAGATATTCATCCAGCGATCCACCCCCAATCCCTTTGGTTTTCGGTAGCCATTGGACACTTTATCACTGGGCGCATCACTATATACATGTGCCGGCTTTTGGCCCCAAACACGCAACGCCAATTGTTCAAACTGATGGTTGAAGTCTTCGTCAAGTACCGAAGCAACCCCCAAAATATTCACAGGCTGACGGAATAACTCCGGCAGTTCTTGCTCTATACGGGAGACAGAAAGCGAATGAGCTTCGCTAAAACGGCATATCACTTGATTTCCGTCACACAACCACGCTTTGACTCGCGAATTTCCAAAATCAAAAAATGCCTGCAATGACATTTCAAATAACCGGTCGCATCGATAGCTCACCACCAGAATACACTACAAGGCCTTTATCGTTCTCGACGAGCAGCCCACCCGTAGCATCCACACCTCGTGCGATGCCAAATACCGGCTCCTGATACCCCAGCAAAACAACCTCACGATCACGATAAAAATCGCGCTGTATCCAGCGGTCTCGCCATTCACCAAAGCCTAACGCCGGGAATCGCTCAATGAGCGACATCACCGCATTCAGGACCTCCAATGTTATTCTGTGACGACTCACGGTGCTTCTCGTCGCATCCTCCGGCATCTGCATCAGGGCATCTACCGGATAGTCAGCCAACTTGATTCTGTCATACAGATTCAGACCAACACCGATCACAACCTGACTGGGACCATCTATTTCCCCGCTCAGCTCAATCAGTATTCCGCCAACCTTTCCTTTTTCACTTACAATGTCATTGGGCCACTTTAAAGCGAGCCCAGTAAAACCCATGGACTCCATCGCCTCCAGAATAACCACACCGACCGCGAGGCTAAGCCCCTGCAAAGCACTCACGCCGACCACTGTCCGCCAACCTATTGAAGCAACAAGCCCGGCCCCAGGCGGTGATTGCCAGCTTCGGCCGCGGCGCCCCCTACCACTTTCCTGATACTCCGCCAAAGAGACGACCAGATCAGTAGCTCCACCCAGTTGTTTGGCTGCAATATCATTTGTTGATCCAACAATATCTCTGACCGTTAAATTGAAGCGTTCATGTCCGTATGCACGTAAATCATGCACCAACTGCATCTCATCAAGAAAGTCGATGCCCTGCGTCAAGCGATAGCCCAGTCCGGGCACAACATCTATTCCCACTCCTCGCTCTCGCCACTGCACCATGTGATTGGAGATCGTTGTTCTACTGACATTTAACTTTTGCGCTAGATCCACACCCGACATAAATTCAGTTTTGGATAACAATCTCAATAACTTCATCACACTTCACTGATTACACAATCATGAAACCAGATTAGCACATCTCAACAGTCAGCCTCCCCCCTTTTTTGCCTTGGACTTCAACGGCCCAGATGGAGGCACAGTTTCAATCCATGAAGGCCTTAAAAAGCAAAACCCCCTTGCAGTGATCTGCAAGGGGGTTTTGGTGTTAAGTGTCTGGCGATGACCTACTCTCACATGGCGAATGCCACACTACCATCGGCGCTGAGTGGTTTCACTTCTGAGTTCGGGAAGGGATCAGGTGG
>DASUIM010000115.1:0-4700 GCA_036279775.1 Fluviicoccus sp.
TTCCCACGCCAACAACAAAACCAAGCGCCGGTTCCTGCCGAACCTGCATTACCATCGTTTCTGGATGGAAAGCGAAAAGCGTTTTGTGCGTCTGCGTGTTTCCTCCAAGGGTATGCGCACCATCGACAAGCTGGGCGTTGAAGCGGTCGTTGCCGATCTCCGTGCCCGCGGCGAAAAGATCTAAAGCCTGATTTGGCCCGGAGTTAAGCATCATGCGTGACAAGATTCGTTTGGTATCCTCTGCCGGTACCGGCTACTTCTACACCACCACCAAGAACAAGCGCACCATGCCTGGCAAGATGGAGATCAAGAAGTTTGATCCCAAGATCCGCCAGCACGTTGTGTTCAAGGAAGCCAAGATCAAGTAACCCTTGATCATGGCACCCGAGGCCCGACCGCGCGCAAGCCGGCCGGGCCTTTTGCATTGGGAGAATGCAGATGCCTGAGTTGCCCGAAGTAGAAACAACCCGCTTGGGATTGCGGCCCGTCGTTGGGCAAACCATCCGCTCCGTCGACGTCCGCAATGCCTCGCTCCGCCAACCGGTCTCTCCGGAAATCCATGATCTTGCCGGACAAGCGATTCAGGATATCCGAAGGCGCGGCAAATACCTGCTGTTCCAGACCCCGCGGGGATGGTTCCTGGTACATCTGGGCATGTCGGGCAGCCTGCGGCTTAGCACTCCGGAAGAAGCCCCCCGCAAGCATGACCATGTCCTGCTGATGCTTTCGGGCGGCATGTCGTTGCGCTTCCACGACCCGCGGCGCTTCGGCCTTTTCCTGTGGATTGACTCGCGCAATGAGACACATCCCCTGCTGGCCGCCATGGGGCCCGAACCCTTTGACCTCGCCTTCACCGCCGACCATCTTTTCGCGCTGAGCCGCACGCGCAGTATCCCGGTCAAAAGCTTCATCATGGATAACCACGTGGTTGTTGGCGTGGGTAACATTTACGCCAGCGAAACACTGTTCATGACCGGGCTGAACCCCTTGATGCCCGCCAATCGCCTGACCCTGCTTGACTGCAACATGCTGCGTTCGACCATTCGGCATATCCTGGGGCAAGCCATCCGGCGCGGGGGCACAACACTCCGGGATTTTGTGAACAGTTCGGGGAACCCCGGCTATTTCCAGCAGGAGCTGATGGTCTATGGCCGGGAAGGAAACCACTGCCGGATTTGCAACACGCCGCTACAGCGGGTACGCATTGCGGGGCGCAGTACGGTTTTCTGTCCATCTTGCCAACCCGTACGCCCCTAAACGCTTGCATCCGGCGAGAAGTCCGTTTAGATTCAGCAGCATTAGAACGATCAAGCGGCGACCGGCAACTCCGGTCACGGGTGTTTGACTCCCGAACCGCGCCAGACACCTGCAAGGAGATAATAATGATTTCAACAACACGTCGCGCCATTGCCGGCCTGCTGCTTGTGACCGCAGGCCTCACGGCCAACATTTCGGTGGCCGACGAGCTGGATGACCAAATTAATGAGCGTCCCGGCGCTGGCGCCATGGCCATGGATGCTCTCATTGCTCGCCCGATGCTGTTCGCAGGCACCTTGGGCGGAACGGCCTTGTTTGTGGCCACCCTCCCATTCTCCGCGCTCGGCGGCAAAGTGGAAGAAGCTGCCAATGCCCTGGTTGTCGGGCTGGCAAAGACCACTTTCACCCGTTGCCTGGGTTGCTCCGCCGCCCAAGACTCCTGGAAGAACAAGCCGGCTACTGTGGCTGAATAACAATTATTTACGTGACAGCCAACCAAAGGCTGTCACTTAGATGACATCATTGTTGCTCCAACCTATAGACAAATACTGGAGTCACCATGGGTTTGTTTGATATGTTCCGGGGCGACAGTGGTGAGCAAATGACGCCTCACCTTGCCTTCGTTACCTCGTTGCTTTACATGATGGCTGCTGACGGTGAAATGGATGCCGAAGAAGTCGGTCAATTGTTGAGCGTGATTGGCGGCTCTGATGATGGTCGCGGCACCATCGGTGTTGGCGCACAGAACCAGAAACTGCTGGACAGCGCGATGCGCTACCGCAAAAAACACTCCATTGATCAGTTCCTTGGCGAAGCCGCCCCATTGCTGACCGATGCCCAACGCATGTGCATTCTGGTCAACCTGATTGACTCCTCGCTGGCGGATGGTCAGGCCGAGCGTGAGGAGCAAGCCCTTTTTGGCAAGTTCCTGCAGGCTTTCGACATCTCCGAAGACCGCTTCCGTCCCTTCTTTGAAGTGATTGTACTCAAAAACGACCGGGCGGTTTTTACCAACCAGAGTCATGCCAAGAACCAGCCGGGATACAAGGTCAATCTTTCCAAGATCTGAAACCCAAACCCGGATTGAAAAAGGCCCCGTTATACGGGGCCTTTGTTTTGCAGCCGCTGCGACTTGAGCAGCAACTCTTCACGACTTTCCGGGTGCCGGGGGTCCAGTGGTATACAACTGACCGGGCAGATTTTCTGACACTGCGGCTCTTCGAAATGCCCGACACACTCGGTGCACTTGCCCGGATCAATTTCGTAGATGTCCGGACCCTGAAAGATTGCCTTGTTCGGGCAGACCGGCTCGCAGACATCGCAATTAATGCATTCGTCCGTTATTTTCAGCGCCATGCGTTATTGGCCCTGCTCAGCGAATTTGCGGGCGAATGCGCTGACCACTTCGGGTGGTACGAACTTCGAGACATCACCGCCCAAACGGGCGATTTCACGCACCAGTGTCGATGAAATAAAGGAAAGGTGCTCGGCAGGCGTCAGGAATACGGTTTCGAAATCACTGACCAGCTGCCGGTTCATGTTGGCCAGCTGAAACTCATATTCAAAATCGGAAACAGCGCGCAAGCCGCGTAAAACAGCGGTCGCTTTTTGCTCGACGAAGAACCGGGCAAGCAGGTCACTGAAACCGCAAACTTCAACATTGGGCAAATGACCGGTCACGCTCCGCACCAGTTGGACACGCTCTTCCAGCGAAAACAGCGGCTTCTTGTGATGGCCGGCCGCAATAGCCACCACGACCTCGTCAAAGAGGCAGGAGGCCCGTTCGACCAGATCCTTGTGACCATTGGTGATGGGGTCGAATGTCCCCGGATAGATCACGCGGGTTTTCATCATTTCATAGGGCTCCGTGTCGCTCGGCTGCAATGGTACCGAACACGGAGCCTTGACGCCAGACGGACCTCAATCCGGGGTGATTGTGGCCACGGCACGATTCAGTTTTTCCGCTGCCCAGGCTTTCGGCTCGGCCAAACTACCATCCGCGGCAACGGTGGTGCCGAGGCCAGGCTTATCAAGCTCAATCTGACCCTTGTCATTTTTGACATAGACGCCATGCCCTTCCAGCATGATGACATCCAGGGCGCCGTCAGGGGTAACGCCGAAACCGCCCCAGAAGTCCGTCCCGCGCACACCGATAGTCGCCACCGAGGTCTTCACCTCAAAGCGGTGCGGGCGCTTGGTAATGGTGCCGGAAACACTCCGGAAAGCGCCCTTGAGCAGATCGAACAAGGCAATATTAGGCTGCTTGCGGAAAATCCGGTAATCACGGATGACCATCTCGCTGTCCTTGCCCACCGTCAATTTGGTGCCGTCGCGCAGTTTCAACTCGGCCACGCTGCCGGCCTTGGTGCGGAACAGGTCGCCACGACAGATTTTGGCTCCCACTTCCGGGGCTACCGTCTGGTCGTGACGCACCAGCTCCACCGTGCCTTTAAGGCTGGCGACCTCACCCACCCGGCAGTGTGCGGGGTTATGCGCGGCTGAAGCCGCTCCGGAAGCAATTACGGTGGCCAGCAGGATAATTTTTCTCATGTTGCATTCCCCTACACGTTTGAGTGAATCACGCAAGCCCGACGCTTCGTGATGTAAATACGAACAATTCAGCCTTTCAGAATGTAGAGATAGCACACTTTTTTTGAAAGCACTCCATGACAAAACTAAGGTTAATTAAACGTTGCCCATTACCCCACAAGACGTGATTTCAGGCAAAATAGAAGATTGAAAACAGGAAAGAACCCGGGCGATGAGCAGCAATAAGAAAACATCAGATGGCAGCAGCATTGCGCAGAACCGCAAGGCGCGCCATGAGTTTTTCATCGAAGATACGTTTGAGGCAGGACTTGTGCTGCAAGGCTGGGAAGTCAAGGCCCTGCGCGCCGGCCGCCTGAGCCTGATTGACGCCTACGTGTTGCTGAAGGATGGTGAGGCCTTCCTGCTGGGCACCAACATCACCCCGTTGCTCTCCACCTCGACCCATTACGTTCCCGAAGCCACGCGCACCCGCAAGATGCTGCTGAACAAGCGGGAGCTGGACCGGTTGATCGGTGCGGTGCAACAAAAAGGCTACACTTGTATTCCGCTTTCCTTCTACTGGAAGCATGGCAAGGTGAAGTGCGAGATTGCGCTGGCCAAGGGCAAGCAGTTGCACGACAAGCGCGACGCCGACAAGGATCGTGACTGGCAACGCGAAAAGGGCCGGTTGATGCGGGATCGCGGTTAAACTCCCCCGCCTCACTTGAATTCCGCCCTGCGGACTGCAAATACAGGTATAATGATCTGACCAAGGGGGTGTACTGGCTTCGACGCCGGTGATGAAACTCTGTGGTGCATGTCGAGAGTGAGATGTCTCTCGTAAATACCAATCTCAAACAAATAGTCGCAAACGACGAAACTTACGCACTCGCCGCCTAACGGCGAAGCAATGA
>DASUIM010000116.1:0-4653 GCA_036279775.1 Fluviicoccus sp.
CGGTCTTCCGCCGCCAGCGCAAAGCCCAGCCCGGCCCAGGCGGGCAGGGGCGAGGGGGTGCGCGCCGCCAGCGCACGCGCCTGGTCGGCGGCATCATGGTTCAGCAGCCAGCTCAGCGCCAGTTCGCGGCTGAAGGCATCCGGTGCGCCCGCGCCCAGCCGCGCGTCCAGCAGGCGGCGCGCCGCTTCCGGCCGGGTGCGCGGCAGATTCAGCGCCAGCAGCGCGTCCTGCAACTGCCGCCGCCGTTCCGGGCTTTCCGCGTCCAGCAGGCCTCCGGCCAGGGCCTGCACCCGGCGGCGAAGGCGCGCGGCCTCTTCCGGCCGGTCGGCGGCTTCGAGGCTGTCGGCCAGCGCCAGCGCCGCCACGGCGTCATCCGGGTGCCGTTGTTGCCAGGCCTGCTGGTAGGGCAACGCCCGCGAGGGCTGCCGCAGCCGCTGCCAGCCCGCGATCCACGACGGCCACAACGCCTCGGTGCGCCGCGCCAGCGCTTCGCGTGATTGCAGCAGTTGATGCAGTGCGGCGGCGTCATCCTGTTCCAGCAGCACCCCGGCCAGACCTTGCGTCAGGCGGATGGCTTCCGGGCTCAGCCGCAGGCCGTGCGCGTAATCGCGCCGCGCCTCGGCCAACCGCCCGCGCAGCCAGTGCAGGCGGGCGCGTTGTTCCAGGAAGGCGGAGTTGTCCGCCAGCCGCGCCTCTTCGTTGGCGCTCAGTCCGGCCAGAAAGCCGTCAGCCGCCGCCCAGGCCCGTTCCGACAACCACAGCGACAGCGCGTTGATCGCGCCGTTGTCGCGGCCGAAACGGCGGAACAGCCGTTCCTGCAAGCCGGCGGCAGCCAGCGGATCACTGTCCTGCAGCAGCGCGGCGTAGTTCCACAGTTCCGCTTCGCCGTCCTTGCCCTGATCCACCAGCACCTGATAGGCGCGACGGGCGGTGTCGCCGTCATTCAGCAGCCGCGACAGGTCGGCATAGGTCTGCCAGTAGCCGGTCGCCGTGACCGGCATGCGCTTTTCGACGGCGGCCAGTCCGGCGCGCGCCTCGGCCAGCTGCCCGCGCCGGTATTGCAGGCTGGCGCGGCGCAGCAGGCGGGACTCCTCGGGTGGGCCCTTGGCCAGCAGGCGGGTCAGTGCGCTGATCGCGGCCTCGTCGCGGCCGCTGCGCTCGGCCAGTCCGGCTTCGGCCTCCAGCACGGCGCCGCCCGCGTTTTCCAGCGTTTTCAGGAAGCGCAGCCCGTCATCGGGACGGCCCAGCCGCTCGTAGACCTCGACCAGCTTCGCCAGCGTCTCACGGTCGCCGGGACGGCGCACGGCCAGCCGCTGCCGGTAGGCCAGCAGCGCTTCATCATCCAGCAGCATCGGCGCCAGGCGGCCGACGGCGTTCCAGCTGTCCTCGCCGCCGCCCAGCCGCGCCAGCCGCAGCCAGGCGGTCAGCGCTTCCGCCGGTTGCCCCACCCATTCCGACACCTGCGCATAGCGCTTCAGCCACAACGGATCGTCCGGCCGCAGGCTGACGGCCTTGCGCGCCACCTGCCAGGCGGCGGGCAGCTTGCCGCCCGCGACATAGACATCAAAGCCCAGGCTGTAGCGGTTGTTGTCGAAGGGGGTTTGCGGCACCCCGGCCTGTTCGTCCAGCAGCGCGGTTTCACCCAGCGCCCGGCCGCACAGGCCCAGCAGCAGCATGGCCCGATACGGTTTCATGGCGTGGCTCCCGGAGCATGGATGCGCTGTTGCAGCAACAGCGCGACGTAAAATTCAGCCAGATCGTGGCGGTTGGCCGCCAGCGCCAGCCGCACCAGCGCTTCCAGCAGCACCGGGTCGGCCGCCAGCCGCCCGCGAAGCGCCGCCGCCGCCCGCAGCGCGTCTTGCGGGCGGTCTGCCGCCTGGAACAGCCGGAAGGCTTCCAGTATCAGCGCCCGGGTCTGCTCCGGGGAAGTATTCAGGCGCAGCGCCATCAGCAGGATGCGCGCCGCCTGGGCCGGGTTGTTCTCCGCCAGCGCCAGATTGGCCGCTTGCCGGTACCAGGCCATTTGCTGCGGCCGGTCGCTGTAGATCAGTTTCAGGTACAGTTTGCGCGCCAGCGCGCGTTCACCCATCGCGGCGGCGCGTTCGGCAAAATGCGCCAACCGGTTCTGGAAAGCGGGGTGCATCGCCAGTCGCCGCAATTCGTCGATGAAATCGTTCTGCCGGTGCATGAAATCCAGCGAGCCTGACGGCGTGGTCCACAACAGCCGCTCCAGCAGGTCCAGATGCAGCAGCGAAGCCTGAAAGGCGTCCTCCGGCTCCAGTCCGTCGAGGTCGCCCAGCAGCGGCTGCAGGGTGCGCCACGAGCGCGGGATTTCCCCCCCGGCGTAGAGGTGCGAGGCCAGTTGCAGGCGCACATGCCGGTCTTCCGGCTTGGCGCGCAGCCAGGCGGTCAGATAGGCAATGGTCAGCGAATCGCTGGCGGCCGCGTGTTCCAGGCGCCGTTGCAGGATCTGGCCGGGAAACATCATCAGCAATATCAGCACCACGGTCAGGCCGAAGACCAGGGTCTGGCCGCCGCCCGCGAAGCGCAGCCGCCGCGATTCAGCGCGGGCAGTCGATCTGGAGCGCAGCGAGGTCATGGCGGGCAGTCTCAATCAGCAGGCGTGAACCCTGGCGGGTGGAAGGCAGCGGGCGATTGTTCCAGCGCGCGCCGCAGCCGGCGGCGTTGCTGAAAACCAGTTTCAACGGCGCGTGGCCGTCCACATCCACGATCAGGCGGCGGCCGTCGCGTTGAAGGCGGGTCAGGCGGCCGTTGGCGTATTCCAGCGCGGGCAGGGCCGCCGCCTCCGGGGTCAGGCTTAGCAGTGCGTCGCCGGAGCTCAGGCTGACATAGCGCGCGGACGGGCCGGGTGCAATCCCGGCGACATCGCGGCTGGCGGTCAGGTCCGGGCTGTCGCCGGTTGCCGGCAACCGCACCGTGCGCAGGTCGCCGTTGCCGCGCAACCGGTAGCCGTCCGGCGTCAGCGCTACCACGAAGTCATTGAAATCCAGCACCTTGCGCGCGTAGTCCGAGGCATAAACCGGGTGCAGCGGCTGCGCGGCGGCCCAGCGGTAGACGTCGTCCAGCGCCTGCAGCGACGCGGCCTTCGAGGCGGCGTAGACGTGATAGTAAATATCCACCGGCTTGAAGCGGTAGGGGCTTTCGGTCAGCTCAAAGGTTTCGATCACCCGCCGGTAGCCGTAGAACGGGCCGGTCCAGAGATTGGTGTAGACGTTCTCGTTCTGGTTCGGGGCGAAAACCTGATAGTAGCCCTCGCGTGGCAGGCCGGGTCCGGCGATCGCCGTCCAGGAGTTCCGGCTGCGGGTAATGGTGGTGTCGCCGCCGTTCATGTTCAGCACCCCGGCGCGCGCGGCGGCCGCCAGCGCCTCGGGTGTGCTGACGCAATTGCCGGTCCACAGGAACAGCTTCACCGGTTTCGCGGCCGGGGTCAGCTGGCGGTTGATGTAGTCAATCGAGCCGCCAATCTCGCGGTCGACGCGGTAATCGTAACCGGGGATCGGCAGATGATAGCTCTCGCCGCCGCTCTCCGCCTGCGCCTTGCCCCAATGGAAGGGATGGGAATAGGAGTGGCTGGCGGCTTCCACCCACGGCAGCGCGAAAATATCTCGGGCGGCCTTCTCCAGCGCAGCGGCGCGCTCCGGGTAAAGCCCGGTCTTGCCAATCTCGCCCTCAATCACCGAGAAAGTGGTGGGGAGGGGATACTTCTTGAGGATGCCGTCGCGCAGCACCTCACCGCTGGCGGGCGCGCCGGGGCGTTCGGCGGCGCTGGCGAAACCGTCGCCATCAATATGCACCATCAGCAACCGGCGGCCGTTTTCCGTGGTGATGTCGGGAACCGGCGCGCGGCTGTCCAGTTTCAAGGCCTGTTGCAGGAATGCGACCGGATTGAGGTACCAGCGCTCGCCGTTATCCTGCCCGGGCAGCGAACCGACGGTGTAGGGGGCCAGGCTGTAACCGCCCCAAGGCATCAGCGCCGCCGGGTGGAATTTTTGCCCGCTTGAGGCCGACAGCGTCAGCAGCGGCCGGCCGCCGCCTTGCAGCCGCAGCGCCGGAATTTCCCCGGCGCGGGGCTGCACCGGCAGTTCGAAGCCCATCAGCGGCGATTGCGCCGTCACGGTCAGTCGCGCGGATTTGTCCGGTTCCACCGCCTGCAAGCCCAGGGCGGCGGTCAGGGGATGGTCGGCGGGCACGCCGAAACGGCTGAACACCGCCAGCGGCATTCCGGCCTCCACCTGCTTTTGCAGCCAGCCGGCATAGCGCGCGGCATCGGCAATCTCATCGCTGTTGATCCAGCTGACAATCCCTGCATAACGGCCGGTCAGCGGGAAGGCGGGCAAGGGGCCGTTTACGGGCACATAATCGGGCGTCAGGCCCAGCCACGCCAGCGGCATGCCCAGAAAGCGCACGGCATCGCTGTAATGCAGGTCCGGGCTTTCCGACGGGTTGTAGAGCACCAGCACCCGGCGCGGCAGCACTTCGGCATTGCCCACGCCCAGCTGGTCCAGTTCCGGCGTGCTGACCCAGGGAATGTAGCCTTCCTCGCGCAAGCGGCGGGCGGTTTCCCGTGCCAGCCGCCGGTCGGCGGCGGGCACATAGTCAATCACCAGCACCGGTTTGCCATAGGTCCGGCGC
>DASUIM010000117.1:0-16495 GCA_036279775.1 Fluviicoccus sp.
CAACCCGCTGCACCTGCTGCGCGAGGTGAAACCGCGCAAGCACATGATGGAGGAAATGGGCGCGGCCTACATGGCGCACGGGCTGGTGACGCTGGCGGGCAGCCGCCTCTACACCAGCCTGGCCGACACCGACGACGTCATTGACGAGGCGCTGAACCGCTTCGAAGACGTGTTCAGGCTGGTGTAAGGCGATGAACGACCTGCCGCGATTCACCGACACGCTGCGCGACACCGTGCAGCGCCTGCAGGACAAGGACTTCATCCATCAGGCGCGCGACACGGTGTCGTTCCTGCTGCCCGGGGAAGAAGCGATACTGTTGTGGCGCGATCACGGCCCGGCGGTGGTGCCGCTGGCCGACGTCGAACCGGGCGTCGCCGCCGTGCACGCCGCCTGCTACCGCCAGCGCCCGGACGCGGGGGCCGTCGCCCTGCTCAGCCCGCCCTGGAGCCTGCTGCTGCAACGCAGCGGCCGCCCGGCGCGCACCCTGTTCGACGAACAGGCGCGCCATCTGGGCCGGGCGTGGCGGCCGTGGGACACCCTGCCCGAAAAGCTGGCGACCGGCGGCAACGCCGGGGAAGCCGACGGCCAGCTGCTGGTGCTGGGCGTCACCCCGCGCCGCATGCTGTTCAACGCCGAACTTTACGAAAAATGCGCCAAGGCCGCCGTACTCGCCAACGCCACCCGCCATCCGGTGCACCGCCTGCCGTGGTGGGTGTGCCGCATTGCCGCCGGACGCCTGCGCGCCGACCAGGCGCGCGCGGCGGCCAGCCATCGTGCCGGACGCGCCGCCGAAGAACTGCAGGCCTACTGAGCCCGGAGCCCGCCGCCATGACCGCATCCGCCCGTCCTGTTCCCGCCGCCAACGCCGCCGCCCTCGCCTTTGGCGCGGCGGGCCTGCTGATGCTGGGCCTGCAGCCGATCCTGCTCGACCAGCTGGTCACCGCCGGACGACTGGCCCTGGACATGGCCGGTCCGCTGGCGATGGCGGAAATCTTCGCCATCGGCCTGGGCGCGGCGCTGCCCAACCTGCTGCTGCCGCTGACCGGCCTGCGCCGCCTGGCCTTGATCGCCGCGCTGCTGCTGGCCGCCGCCAACCTGCTGACGCCGCTGGCCGGGGGTCTGGGCGCGCTGTTCGCGGCGCGGACGGCGGCGGGGCTGGCGGGCGGCGTGCTGGTGTGGCTGGCCAGCCTGCTGATTGTCCGCCACCGCGCCCCGGAACGGCTGGCGGCCGGTTACCTGCTGCTGCAATCGCTGACGCAGGCCGGTGCGGCGGCGGCGCTGGCGCTGGCCGCCATTCCGGTGGCGGGACTGTCCGGCGGCTTTGCCGGACTGGCGCTGCTCAGCCTGCTGCCGCTGGCGGCCCTGCACATCCTCCCCGACCGTCTGACGCCGCTGCCGCACAGCGCAGGCCATCCGCTGCCGCCCGCCACCCCCGCCGTGCTGCTGGCCGGACTGACGGTGCTGGGCGGCATGGCCTGCATCAGCGGCGTCTGGGCCTTCCTCGACGCCATCGGCCGCGTGCACGGCCTGCCCGCGCAATCGGTGCAGATGGTGATCGCGGCGACGCTGGCGGCGCAGATCGCCGGGGCGCTGGCCGCCGGCTGGCTGGCCGGACGGGTATCACCGCGACGCTGGCTGGGGCTGGCCACCGCCGTCCTGCTCGGGCTGGCGCTGGCCTTCGGTCACGCCGCGCCGTTGCCGCTGCCCGCCTTCACCGCGCTCAGCCTCGCCTTCGGCTTCGTCTGGCTGTTCGCGATGCCCTTCCAGGTGAAGCTGGCGCTGCAGGCCGAACCCGACGGCCGCCTGGCGATGCTGACCCCGGCGCTGCAACTGCTGGGCAGCGCACTGGGACCGCTGGTCGCGGGCCTGCTGATGCGCCACGACCGCGACCTGGCCACCATTTCCCTCAGCGCCGCCGGTTTTGCGGCGCTGGCCCTGCTGGCGCTCACCACCGCCGCTTTCACGGCCCGCCGGGCGGTTCCGGCTTCCCTGCCGTTGCCGGACCGCTGACGGCCCCTTCCCCACCCGAGGACACAACATGAAGAACACGCTTTCCCTCCTGACCGCGCTGGCGCTGGCCGCAGGCGCTGCACCGGCCCTGGCCTCCGAGTCCGGCGGCGACAACATCGGCCCCGGCGCCGACGGCTTCTTCGTCGCGCCGCTGGATGTGGACAACCTGCCCGCGCACCTGTTCGCCTTCAGCATCTACACCAACCGCTACACCGTCGATGAATTCGGCGCGCTGCCCGGCTTCGACGCCAAGGTCACCGCCCTCGTGCCGCGCATTGATTACCTCAGTCCGGTGAAGGTGCTGGGCGGACGGCTGGGGGTGTACGTCAACCTGCCGCACATCCAGCAGGAAGTGACCATCGCCGGTTTCGGCATGCAGGATGAGGAAAGCGGTCAGGGCGACATCACCGTCGCACCCGCCATTGTCTGGGGCAAGGGGAAAAACCTGAGCATCGCGGCGGCGCTGGAAATCACCAAGCCCACCGGCGCGTACGACGCGGCGCGGCTGGCCAACACCAGCACCAACTACACCACCTACAAGCCGGTGATTCCGGTCACCTGGCAACCGACCGACAAGCTGGAAGTGTCCGGCAAGTTCACCTACAGCTTCAACCAGACCAACCCCGACACCGACTACCGTTCCGGCCGCATCGCCCACCTGGACTACTCGCTCAGCTACCAGGCGCTCAGCAACCTGCATGTGGGTGTAAACGGCTATTTCCTGAAGCAGCTTTCCGATGACACCGTTAGCGGCGTGGAAGTGGGCAATCGCGGCAAGGCTGCGGCCATCGGCCCGGCGCTGTATTTCACCTTCCTGAAATACGCCAGCGCCGAGCTGCGCTGGGAGAAGGAATTCAGCGTCGAAAACCGGCCGAAGGGCACGAATGTCTGGGCGAAGGTGTCGGTGCCGTGGGGGATGTGAGACAGGCTCAGCGCAGCACCGGCACCCGGATCTCACCACGGATTTCCCCGGTTGCCGGGTTGAACGACCCCTCGGCGGACATGTATTCGTAAGGCGGCGACCCGGCATGGCGATAGCCGCTGCCGGGCAGCCATTCCTCCAGCAGCGCATGCCAGGCCGCGCCAATCTCCGAAGGCGGACCGCTGAACGGCAGCACCGCATAGAGGCCGCCCGGCAAGGCCGTCAAATGCGCATCGCCGGTCGGGACATAACCCGGCGGCGCTTCCACCCCGGCGTCATAGCGGCATTGTTCCGGCGGCGTCACCCCGGGGTTGTCCAGGCTGACACCGTAACGCGCCCGCCCCAGCATGCCTTCCTCCCGCAGCCACGCATACACCGTGTTGCGCCAGAAGGGTTCGATGCCCGGACCGTAGGGCCCGGTGTAGCGCAAACAGGACACCGTCACCGGCGGTAATTCCCTCAGTTCGATATTCATCACACTTTCCCGACGAACGGCGGCGGTCGCCCCTTGCAACCGCCCGGCCCCAGCCTCATTTCCCATTCAATACCACAGCCGTCCCCGCCGAGGAAGCGCCGGTCATCGCCCGGCCCGTCGCCCATGAAAATCCGTCCCGTCCTGATCGTCTTCCTGTCCCTGCTGGTGCTGGTGCACGGCTATGTCGGCCTGCGGCTGCTGCCCTGGCTGCCGCTGCCGCTGGCCGTCCCCGGCGGCGTCTGGCTGGCGCTGTCCTGCCTGCTGATGCCCATGGTGCCGCGCTTCTGGCGCACGCATCACCCGTTGCTGGCCTGGCTGTCCACGCTGTCGATGGGCCTGTTTTCCTGGTTCTTCGTGCTGACGCTGCTGCGCGATGCCGGGCTGGGGCTATGGGGACTGCTGGGCGGGGAAGCCTCGGACCGCCTCACCGCCCTCAGCGCGCAGGGCGTGGTGGCCGCCGCGCTGCTGGCCACGCTGCTCGGCCTGTTCTTCGCCCGCCGCACCGCACCGGTGAAGGACGTGGATATCTTCCTGCCCGACCTGCCCCCCGCGCTGGACGGCTTCACCATCGTCCAGCTCAGCGACATCCACGTCGGCCCCACCATCAAGGGCGATTACCTGGAGGCCATCGTGGCGCGGGTGAACGGCCTGAACGCCGACGCCGTGGCCATCACCGGCGACCTGGTGGACGGCAGCGTCCGCGAACTGGCCGAACACACCGAACCCCTCGCCCGGTTGCAGGCGCGGCACGGCGTCTTCTTCGTCACCGGCAACCACGAGTACTACTCGGGGGCGCTGTCGTGGATCGAGGAACTGCGGCGGCTGGGGCTGACGGTGCTGCTGAACGAGCACGTGGCGCTGGACCACAACGGCCATGCCGTGACGCTGGCCGGTGTCACTGACTATTCCGCGCACCTGTTCCACGACGACCACCGCAGCGACCCGCACGCCGCGCTGGCGGGGGCGCCGGAACATGGCCCGAAAGTGCTGCTGGCGCACCAGCCGCGCTCGGCGAAGGCCGCGGCGGAGGCAGGGTTCCACGTACAGCTGTCGGGGCACACGCACGGCGGGCAGTTCTGGCCGTGGAACCATTTTGTACCGCTGCAACAGCCGTTCGTGGCCGGGTTACGGCAATGGGGGGAATTGTGGGTTTATACCAGCCGGGGCACCGGCTACTGGGGTCCGCCCATGCGCTTTGGCGCGCCGTCGGAGATTACGCGGGTAAGGTTGCGGCGGGCATAGCCTCTCCGCAAGATTTCCCCTTTGATGAAGTCGCCGATGCAGCCAGGATTCGCGGTGATACGGCCCGTGCATCCGGGTTCGCCGGAACTTGTGAGGGGGGGTATTTGATCGACCTGCATTCACGCTCCCTCCACCCCCGCCAACTGCCGGATCGCCGCCAGCGTCTCCGCCTGCAACACCCAGTCCGCCGTCCGCGCCGACGCCGTCACCGCCGCCCCGAACACCAGCTTCCCCTCGGCATCCGCCTGCACCAGCTCCAGCGCCTGCAAGGTGGCAATGAATTGCCGGAAGCTCACCGGATCAAAAAAGTCCGGCGCATTGCCCTCAAACAACAAGGTCAGCCGTTGCGCCAGCAGGGTGCAGGACTCGGCCAGCTGCGCCGCCTGCAAGCGGCCGCTGCCCGCCCGCGCCAGCACGCACAGGGTGATGTAATACCGCTCCAGCACCGGCCGCGCACAGGCAGCCAGCAAGCCCAATTGGCGATATTCCGGCGTATGGCTTTCCGCCGCCAGCACCCGGCGGCCCTCCGCTTCCAGTAACCCGGCTTCCGCCAGCACCGGCAGCAAGGCCTGGATGCGCACCGGAATTTCCGCCACCGGCCAGGACAGGAACAGCTCCGCCTGCAAATAGGGATACAGGCCGACCGCCAGCTCCACCAGTTCCGACTGC
This sequence comes from Fluviicoccus sp., assembly GCA_036279775.1. Lineage (GTDB taxonomy): Bacteria > Pseudomonadota > Gammaproteobacteria > Pseudomonadales > Moraxellaceae > Fluviicoccus. The sequence continues at coordinate 5,320 of DASUIM010000117.1, forward strand.
GGCAGCGAGCGGTTGGTCTGCACCACGCAGGCGATCAGCGCGGGCAGGATGAACACCGGCAGCACATTGTTGCGGAAATAGCTGAGGAACACCGCCTCGCCTTCCGGCACCGCCAGCAGGTCGCCCAGCGGATGCGCCACCCGCCGGAACACGCCCAGACCTTCGCCATAGGCAACGATGCCTTCCGGATCCAGCTCGGTCAGCGTCGCGTCCGGCCCCAGCTGCACCGCCGCCAGTTGCCGGTACAGCGCCATCTGCGCGGTCAGCAGCGGCGCTTCCAGCGTGTGCCGGGGCGCGGCCAGCAGCGCGGTGCTCAGCAGGTTGACCGGGTTCACCGCCACCGCGCCGTTGACGCGGCGGTTGATCAGCTGCCCCAGCCGCCCGACACTGCGATACAGCCAGTCCGGCGACTGCACGCCGTCCCACGGCCGCTCGCGCCAGTCCGGGCAATCCTCGTCAAACAGCGTATCCAGCCGGATCGGTTCGCCGAAGTTGAGGTAGACCTTGCCGTAGCCCTTGCGCGCCCGGCGCAGCGTCGCCAGCAGCGCGGTGACGGATTCCTTTTTCTTGGCCGCGCCCTGCAGTTCGCTGACATAGCTGCCGCGTTCCATCAGGCGCTCGTAACCGATATAAGCCGGGACGAAGGCCAGCGGCCGCCGGTGGTCGCGCAGGTAGCTGCGGGCGGACATCATCAGCATGCCCATGCGCGGCGGCAGCAGATAACCGGTGCGCGAGCGCCCGGCCTCGATGTAGTAGGTGACAGGGAAACCCGCCTGCGTCATGGCATGCACATACTCGGTCAGCACCGCACCGTACAGCGGGTTGTCCTTGAAGGAACGGCGCAGGAAGAAAGCGCCGCTGCGCCGCATCACCGGCCCGATCACCGGTACATCCAGATTGATGCCGGCGGCGCTGTGCGGCGGCATCAGGCCGCGCTTGATGACGCTGTAACCCACCAGCAGGCCGTCCAGCTGGCTGCGGTGGCAGGGCACATACACCAGGCGGCAATCCTGGCTGACGGCGCTGACCCGCTCGAAATTGCGCACCTCAATGCCGTCGTACTGCTTCGCCAGAAACCAGTCCAGCCCCAGCTCCAGGGCGCGGATCACCGGCGCGGCGTAGTCGGCGGCGATCTCGCGGACATAGGCGCGGGCCTGGCGGCGGACCTCGACGGGCGATGCCGACTTTTCCGTCTGCTGCTGTTGCATGGCGTGCACGACGGCGGGGGCGCGCAGGATTTGCGGCATCAGGTTGCGCTGGTGCGACAGGTCCGGCCCCAGCACCAGTTCGCGCTGGCGGCGGAAGTGCACGCGCAGGATGCGCGCCGCCTTCCGGGTCAGCGCCGCTTCCGTCAGGCCGGGGCGGCACAGTTGCCGCAGCGACATCGGCTGGCCGAAGCGCACCAGCGACTGCCGGCCGTTCAGCGCGACCGCGCCCAACTGCATCAGCGGCCCGGCCAGACCCCAGGTGTCGCGGGTCAGCAGGCGCAGGATGGACGATTCGTCGTCCGGCGCGCGGCCCCAGAACACCGAGACCGGCACCAGTTGCACGTCGAGGTGATCATTGGCCAGCACGGCGGCGGCCAGGCGTTGCAGCCGGGGCGGATAACGGTCGGCGTCGGGATCTTCCTCTTGCGCCGGGTCGGTCAGCACCAGACAGGCCTCGGACTCGTGCAGCACGGGGCAGTCGATGGGCAGCGCCAGCGGCGGCAGGCCGAGGCGCTCGATTTCCTGCTCGGCCAGCCAGCGGTTGGACCAGGACGGCTGGTGCAGGACGTAGCACACCGGCCGCCGGGGATCGAGGGCCAAACCCGCCAAGGGCAACGGGTCCAGCGTCGGCACCGACCAGGCCGCCAGCGCCGGGCGACCAACCGTCTGCAACTGGCGGGACAGCCAGTCTTGCGCGCGTTTCATCATCAGCTCGATCACCTATCCGGTCGGAACCTTGCGGGAAAGCGCCATGATGAGCCGGGCTTCTGCTCGGTTTCAACCCGGATTGACGCGATAACGTGATACGGCTCAGGCCGACAGGGGCGGATCGTTGCGCCGCAGCAGCGCGGTCAGGTCCTCCGGCGGCAGGGGGCGGCTGAACAGGAAGCCCTGCACCAGGTCGCAACCGGCGTCTTTCAGGAAGTCGCGTTGCGGCACCGTTTCCACCCCTTCCGCCACCGTTTGCAGGCGCAGGCTTTGCGCCAGCCCGATAATGCCGCGCACGATCGCCGCGCCGTCCGGGTGCCGGGTGATTTCGTGGACAAAGGACAGGTCGATCTTCAACTGGTCGATGGGGAAGCGGCGCAAATAGGCCAGCGAGGAATAGCCGGTGCCGAAGTCGTCCAGCGAGATGTCCAGCCCCAGCGCCTTCAGCTCCTCCATAATGCGCACGGCCTCCTCGGCGTTGCGCATCACCGCGCTTTCGGTGATCTCCAGCTTCAGCAGACGCGGCGGCAGGCCGCTCTCCGCCAGGGCCCGGCGCACCGTCTCCACCAGCTGCCGGTCGCTGAACTGGCGGCCGGAAAGGTTGACCGCCACCCGCAACTCCAGTCCCTCGTCCCGCCAGCGCCGCGCCTGACGGCAGGCGCTGTGCAGCACCCATTCGCCGATCGGTACGATCAGCCCGGTTTCCTCCGCCAGCGGGATGAATTCGCCCGGTGAAATCAGGACGCCGTCCTTGCCGCGCCAGCGCAGCAGCGCCTCGACATCACCGACGCGGTCCGTGGCCAGATTCAGCAGCGGCTGGTAATGCAGCAACAGTTCGTCGCGCGCCAGCGCCCGGCGCAGGTTGGTTTCCAGTTCCAGCCGCCGCATCGCCTCGGCGTTCATGCCCTGGGTGTAGAAACGGAAGGTGTTGCGCCCCGCTTCCTTGGCCGAATACATGGCGGCGTCGGCGTTGCGCAGCAGCGTGTCGTAGTCATCGCCATCGGCGGGATAGACGCTGATGCCGATGCTGGCCGAGAGGTCGATCTCGCGGTCGCCGACCACCAGCGGCTGGTTCAGCGCCTGCAACACCCGGCTGGCCAGTTGCGGCACGTCCTGGGCGCTGGCCATGTCGGAGAGGATGATCACGAACTCGTCGCCGCCCAGCCGCGCCAGGGTATCGCGCTCGCGCACGCAGTCGGTGAGACGCCGGGCGGTCTGGCGCAGCACCTCGTCACCGAAGGCGTGGCCCAGACTGTCGTTGATGCGCTTGAAGTTGTCGAGGTCGAAAAACAGCATGGCGACCGAGCGCTGGTGGTGCGCCGCGTAGGCGATCGCCTGCCCGAAGCGGTCGCGCAGCAGGTGGCGCGTGGCCAGCCCGGTCAGCGCATCCTGGTTGTTCTGGCGCTCCAGCTGCTCTTCGTACTGCTTGCGCTCGGTGATGTCGTTGAAGATGCCGACATAATGGGTGACCGTGCCCGCCGGATCGCGCACCGGCGCCACCGACAGCTCGTTCCAGAACAGGCTGCCGTCCTTGCGGTAATTGCGCAGCAGCGCCTCGCCTTCCCGGTTTTCGCGCAGCGCGGCGCGGATTTCCTCCATGCCGAGCTGCGCGGTGTCGTTGCCCAGCAGGAAGCGCGGATCGCGGCCCAGCACCTCGTCGCGGCGATAGCCGGTCATGCGCTCGAAGGCCGGATTGACATGCGCGATGGCGAACAGCAGCGGCGGCTTGGGCGCGGTGATCACAATGCCGTTGCTGGACGATTCCAGCACGCGGTTGCTGAGGCGGTTGGCCTCTTCGCTGGCGCGCAGCCGGAGCTCGGCCTGCCGCCGCAGTTCCTCCTTGTCCTGGTTCTCCAGCGCGAAGGACAGGTCGCCCGCCATCTCGGTCACCAGCCCCTTCAGCGTCTCGTCAAAGAACGCCGTTTCAGCCGCGAACAGGGTGAGCGCGCCGACAATGCGGCCGTACACGCGCAGCGGCAGCGAGGCGGCCGTTTGCAGCCCGGCCTCGCGCAGCGGTGCGTGAATCGCCGCCAGCGCCGGTTCGGCGGCCAGATCGTTGCAGAAGAAATCGCGCCCCTCGCCGAGGGCGATTTCCACCGGCGTGCGCCGTTCCCCCTGCAACCGGAACGGGCCGACGCGGTTCAGCCAGGCTTCGCCGATGCCGCTCCACGCGGCGGGCACGATCTCGCCCCGGCCGTCATCAACCAGACCGATCCAGGCCATGCTGAAACCGCCGTGCTCGACGGCGATGCGGCAGACCGCCCCGAACAGCGCCTGACGGTCCTGCAGGTGCACAATCGCCTGGTTGGTTTCGCTGAGCGCGACATACAGCCGGTTGAGGCGCAGGATGCGCGCCTCCGACGCGGCCAGTTCCGCCACGCGCTGTTCCAGTTGCGCGCTGCGCTTTTCCAGCTTGCGCACCAGCACTTCGTTGTAGAGTTGCAGGCCTTCGTCTTCGGGCAGCGTCTGCTCTTGGGTCTTGCGCTCGCGGCGGATGGTGCGCGCCAGCACCTCCTTCACCCGGCGCATGAACGGCTCCGGTTCGGCGGGCTTGAGGATGAAGGCGTCCGCGCCCAGTCCCAGCGCCAGTTGTTCGTCCTGCGGCTCGGTGTAGGTGGCGGTGTAGACGATGAACGGCACCTCGCGCAGCCCGGCGTCGGCCTTCCACGCGCGCAGCAGGGTGTAACCGTCCATCACCGGCATCAGCAGGTCGCTGATGATCAGGTCGGGCTTGCGTTGCCGCGCCGCCGCCAGCGCCGCGACGCCGTTGGCCGCCTCCCCGACGCTGAAGCCGTAGCCTTGCAGCAGCACACGCAACAGGTAGAGGTTGGCCGCATGGTCGTCGACGATCAGCACGTGCTTCATGATTTCTCCGCAATAAAGCGCCCGACATCGGCGGCGAAGGTGCGCGGGTCGATCGGTTTTTCCAGATAACCGTGGCAACCGGAGGCCAGGCAGCGCTCGCGGTCGCCGGGCATGGCGTAGGAGGTGACGGCGATCACCGGAATGCCCGCCAGCGCCGGATTGGCGCGCAGCTGCTCGGCCACCTCGTAGCCGTCCATGCCCGGCAACTGGATATCCAGCAGGATCAGCACCGGCGGCGGCGTCATCGTGTCGGCCAGCGTCAAACCGGTGGGACCGTCCACCGCCGACACCACCTCCCAGCCGCGCGCCTGCAGCAGGAAGGTGGTCAGGTAGCGGTTCTGCTCATTGTCCTCGATCAGCAGCAGGCGTCGGTTCATGGCGCGTTCTCCTCCCCCGGGGGCTGTCGCGGCAAGGTCACGGTGAAGACGCTGCCCCGGCCCCACGTGCTCTCGGCGTCAATCACCCCTCCCATCAGTGTGGCCAACCGGCGGCAGATCGCCAGTCCCAGCCCGGTGCCGTCGTGGGTGCGCGACAGCGCCGAATCGACCTGTCGGAAGGGCTGGAACAGCCAGCTCATGTCTTCCGGCTTTATGCCGATGCCGGTATCGGCCACCCGCAGCCGCACCGCCGGACCGTTCACCCGGTCATCGGCCGCCGCCTCGACGGTCAGCGTCACCGTGCCCGCCTCGGTGAATTTGACGGCGTTGCCCAGCAGGTTCAACAGGATCTGTTCCACCCGCCGTGCATCGCCGGTCATGACACCCAGATCGTCCGCCACCCGCGCGACCAGCGCCAGCCCCTTCTTTTCCGCCAGCGGCGCCATCATCGCCACGACCTTGCGCGCCGACGCCGCCAGCTCAAACGGCTCGGCGGCCATGCGCATCTCCCCGGCCTCGATCCGTGAAATGTCCAGCACGTCGTTGATCAGCTCCAGCAGGCGGCGGGCGCTGACCTGTACCATGCCCAGCTGCTTCTTCTGTTCCTCGTTCAGCGGCCCCGCCAGCTCCAGCAGGATGATGCCGGTAAAGCCGATGATGGAATTCAGCGGCGTCCGCAGCTCGTGGCTCATCGTCGCCAGGAAGGCCGACTTCAGGCGGTCGGCGGAACGGGCGCGCTCGGTGGCCTCGCTCAGGTCGCGGGTGCGCTCGGCGATCTTGTGCTCCAGGCTCTCGTTCAGCAGGCGCAGTTCCCGTTCCGCCTGCTTGCGCTCGCTGATGTCGATCGACAGCACGAAGATGCCCTCCGGCACCGGCTGCACCCGCACGTCAAACCAGCCGGAACTGCCGTCGGCGAAATGGAATTCCTTCTCTTCGTGGAAGGGCTGGCGTTGTTCCATGCAGCGCCGCAGCAGCTCGAAGACCTCGCTGGCCTCGATGCCCGGCCACGCTTCCGGCATGGTGCGGCCCAGCAACTCGCTGTTGGGGCGGCGGTTCTGGATGGCGGCGGCATGGTTCAGGTACAGGTAGCGCCAGTCAAAACCGATCAGCTGGAAGCTTTCCAGACTGTTGTCCAGCGTGCGGCGGAAACGTTCCTCGCTCTCGCGCAGCGCTTCCTCGGCGCGGCGGTGTTCGGTCACGTCGGTGCCGACGCTCAGGATCTCGACGATCGCGCCTTGCGCATTCCGGACAATGCGGTTGGTCCACGCCACCCAGACACGCTCGCCGTTGCGGCGGATGTTTTCATTGGTGTTCTGCTCAAAGGCCGAAGGGTCTGACAGGATCTGGTCCATCAGTTGCTGCAGGTCGCGGCCGCCGCTCTCGGTCGGCGGCACGATTGTCTCCAGCACATGCCGCCCCCGGATTTCCGACGGCGCATAGCCGAAGAAACGCTGGCCGTATTCGTTGAGAAAGGTGATGCGGCCTGCCGCGTCCCAGCGCAGGATGATGCTGTTGGCGTACTCCACCAGCTCGCGGTATTGCTGTTCACCGGCGCGCAGGGCCGCCGTGCGCTGGCGCACGGTTTCCTCCAGTGTGATGCGGCTGCGCGCCAGCGCGTAAAACAGCCCGCACAACACCATCACGAACAGGTTGCCGACCAGCTCGAACCACAGCACCAGCCGGTCCGACGACGCCCGCCAGCCCGGCGCGGGCACGATCGCCAGCTCCCAATACCCTTCCGGCAGCGACACGCGGCTCAGCACCGGCCGCTGCGCGAACACGGCCGGGGAACCGAAAAACACTTCCCCGGAAGGACGACGGATGGCCAGCCGCATGCCGTGCATCAGCGGGTCGCTGATGCCGGACTCGGCCAGCAGGGGTTGCAGGTTCAGCACCACGCCCGCCAGCCGCGCCGGGCCGCCGCGCCCCTGGCCGACCGGCTTGCGCAGCACGATGCCGACCCCGCCCTGGATCAGTTCAAGCGGGCCGGTCAGGGTGGTGCGGCCGGTTTGCAGGGCACGGTCAATATCGGTGCCATGCACGGACAGGGGCGCGGTCAGCAGGTTGTAATCCAGCGCCACCTCGTTGCCCTTGAGGGGATAGACATGGCGGATAACCCCGTCCTCAACCAATTGATAGGCGCGGATCCAGTCCGAACCGGCATGCAGGCCGGAGGCAAAGGTCTGGAAGGACGCAGGGTTCATCGCCCGACCGTCGGCGGTGCGTTCGGCGGCGAACACCGCCAGGCTATCCAGCTTGCCTTCCAGCCGGTCCAGGGAGCGTTGCAGCGATCTGGCCTGCGATTCCAGCATGACGCGGGCGCGCGCCCGCTCCTCCAGATCCAGCTGGTCGGCCAGACGCAGCCCCAACCACCATTGCGGCGGCGCCAGCAACAGCAGCGGCAGCGCGGCCCACAGCAACGTCTGGCGGCGGGGGGTCATGAGAGGTGTCCGTCACGCATGTCCGTATTCCCTGGCGGGTTTGAAGACGGCCTGTTATCCGGGAGGAATTCCGGTCATTATTCGGGCTGGCCGCTGCTTCGAGTCTTGCCGATCCGGGCGGTGAACACAAGTCTGAAAAACAGACACCGCTGCGGCGGCTTGCGGGAGCATCCATGACCGTCACTGTCGCCATTTTCCTGTTCCCCGAGGTCGAAGTGCTCGACTTCGCCGGGCCGTATGAAGTCTTCACCACCGCCGCGCGGGTGCATGGTCGCCATCACCCGGAAGCGCTACCGCTGTTCCGCGTATTCACGGTCGCGGAGTCCACCGCACCGGTCCGGGCACGCGCCGGGCTCGAAGTCAAACCGGACTTCACACCCACAACCCACCCTGCCCTGGACGTGCTGGTCATTCCCGGCGGCGTGGTGCAGGCGGAACTGGAGAAACCGGAGGTGATCCGCTGGATCGCCGCGCAGGCAAGCCATGCCCGCATCACCGCCTCGGTCTGCACCGGCGCCTTCCTGCTGGCGCGGGCGGGCTTGCTGGGCGGCCGGACGGTGACCACGCACTGGGAAGACATTCCGGACCTGCGGGCGAACTTTCCGGACCTGACGGTGAAGGAGAACTGCCGCTGGGTGGATGAAGGCGAGATCGTGACGTCGGGCGGGATTTCGGCGGGCATCGACATGAGCCTGCATCTGGTGGCGCGGCTGGCCGGGCGGGAACTGGCGGTGGCGACCGCGCGGCAGATGGAGGTGGAGTGGCGGGAGATGTAACATCATCCGATACCTTCACTGTTTACGCAGAAGGACACAAGGCGCACATTACGGCTTCGAGTTTATAACGTGGACTACTCGTTGAGTTTCCTCCAGCCAATCCGCCGTTATCTTGCAGCGGCACGCAACCAATCTCCGGATTCTTGCGTAATCATCGGCCATATTGCGGTTAAAGACAGGCTCATGATGGGCAATCCGGTTGCGCAATTTACGCAGTTGTTCCAAATCCTTATAAATCTCCAGCCGCAGTTCGGCGACCGAATTTATCTGGCTCATATTGGGCAGAACTCTTCGCAACTGAGCATCCCAGATCCGTTCATCGTAACGACTGGTGAACATTTTCTGCCAGAATACAAACTTCAACTCCGGAATCACTTTGCCTGTTGATGACGAACTTCGGCGGGCACTTTGCAGGTCCCGGCGCGGGCTATAGCCTTGCTGCGGATCTGGCAGGCTTCGTTCGAAAGTGGTTGACCAAGGCCAGCGGGCACCATATACCGGCTCCAGAGCATCCGCGACCGTGTTCCGGATCACCACCTCGCATACATGCAGAGGGACCAACAACGCGCTGGAAATTTCGGCATTCCACGCATACAGTTCAAGAGCGGCAAGATCCCCATCGCCCTGAACACCCGCCGCAACTTCATAAGTGGCCAGCCGTGCCGGAGAAAGCGCCGCCCTGACCGCATCAATTCTGCTTTTGTTTGACGTCATCCTGAACATGCCTTATATTTAATCTACTAGCCACGGGACTCGCGGGCGCAAGCCTCCCCCCGAGGACAGATGACTGTTTGACAAACCCTGCTTCCGAGCGGGGTTTGTCATTTCTGGGGGCCGCCATCCTAAGGCGGCGCACAATGCCTTGCCAAGCCCCTCACCCCCGCTTCGGATGCTTCACCCCCCGCTGCGCCACCGCCGTGAACGGATCTTCCGGCCAGGGATGCTTGGGATAGCGACCGCGCAAATCCTTGCGCACATCGGCATAGGCATTGGCCCAGAAACTGGCCAGGTCCTGCGTCACCGCCACCGGCCGCTGCGCCGGCGACAGCAGGTGGATGGTCAGCGGCACCCGCCCGTTCGCCAGCTTCGGCGTCGCCATCAGTCCGAACATCTCCTGCAGCTTCACCGCCAGCACCGGACAGGGATCGGCCGTGTAATCAATGGCGATGCGCGACCCGGTCGGCACCTCCAGCTGCGGCGGCAGTTCACGGTCCAGCGCCTGTTGCTGCGGCCAGTCCAGCCGCGCCGACAGCGCTTCGTGCAGCGGGAATTTCGCCAGATGGCTGAAGCGCGTCACGCCGTCCAGCCACGGCCCCGCCCACGCGCCAAAGGTGTCCGCCAGCGCCGCATCACTGACATCCGGCCACTGTTCCGGCTCCAGCCCGTGCATCAGCCGCACCCGCGCCTGCCACTGCCGCAGGCCGTCGGTCCACGGCAGCATCGCCACTCCGGCCTCGCGCACCGCATCCACCAGCACCCGCCGCACCTGCTCCGGCGAGGCCGAGGCCAGCGGCCGGTCTTCCAGCACCAGCGCGCCCAGCACCCGCTGCTCGCGCGCCTGCACCGCCTGCGCGGCGCTGTCCCAGCTGACGAATTCCTCGCGGCGGATCGCGCTGCCCAACACGTCCTCCAGATCGCTCACGCGCACGGTCGCGGCCAGATAGATTTTCGCCTCCCGCGCCTGTCCGTCCAGGTCGGCCACCACCAGCCACGGCTCGCGCGCCAGCCGGTCCTCGTCGGGCAGGAAGGCGCCGCGCCCGTTGGCCAGCACATAGCGCGCCGGGCCGCCGGGCCGCCGCTGCGCCACCCGGTCGGGGAAGGCCAGCGCCAGCAGCAGCCCGGCGGCCTCGCTGTCACCGCGCTCCCGCGACCCGCCGTTACGCTCATACAGCCGTCGCGCGCTCTCGCGCACCAGCTTCAGCCGACCGCGATCGACCCCGCCACCCGCCTGTTCCCCCTGCACCAGCAGCAGCCGGTCGTGCAGGTCCGCGCCATGCCCCTTGGCCAGCAAGTCCCGTTCGGACAGCAGCGCCGCAAGGTCGGCGGCCAGTTCCCCCAATCCCCGTTCCCGGCCGCGCAGCACCATGTGCGCCAGACGCGGCGTCAGCCCCAGCTTCAGCATGGCGCGGCCGTGGGCGGTGATGCCGCCCTTGCCGTCCAGCGCCTCCAGAAGTTGCAGCAGCTGCACCGCCTGCCCCCAGGCGGCGGCGGGCGGCACATCCAGCCAGGCCATCGTCGCCGGATCGGACACCCCCCATTGCGCCAGTTCCAGCACGGTGTCGCACAGGTCGGCCTGGGCGATTTCGGGAGTGGCGAAGGGGGCGAGGCGGCTGTGTTCGTCTTCCCCCCACAACCGGATGCACACCCCCGGCCCCAAACGCCCGGCGCGGCCCTTGCGCTGCTCGGCATTGGCGGCGGACAGGCGGCGCGTCACCAGCCGGGTCATGGCGCTGCCGGGGTCATATTCCGGTGCGCGCACGAATCCGGCGTCGATCACCACGCGCACGCCTTCAATGGTCAGGCTGGTCTCGGCAATGGCGGTGGCCAGCACCAGCTTGCGCTGTCCGGCGGGCGGCGGCGCGATGGCGAAGTCCTGCGCGTCACCGGCCAGTTGTCCGTACAACGGGGCCAGACGCACATCCTCCGGCAAACCGTCTTCCAGCCGTTCGGCCAGACGGCGGATTTCCCCCTCGCCGGGCAGGAACACCAGCACCGAACCGGGCTCCACAGCCAGCGTCTGGCGGATCACCGTGGCGAGGTGGTCCAGCCACGGTGTACGGCCCGGCGCGCTGTAGCGGATC
>DASUIM010000118.1:0-1242 GCA_036279775.1 Fluviicoccus sp.
ACTGGGCTGCTGCCGGTTCCGTTGACACCGACCTAAGCTTCTTGAGCTTTCTCGAACTGTACGGGACTGAGATACCCGAGCGTCGAATGCCGGCGTGTCGGGTTGTAGAAGCATTCGATGTAGTCGAACACATCTGAACGGGCCTGCCCTCGCGTTCGGTACACCTTCCTGGCCGTGCGCTCGGTCTTGAGCGAGCTGAAGAAGCTCTCCATGGCCGAGTTGTCCCAGACTTCACCGGCCCTGCTCATGCTGCAAGTGATGCCTTGTTCGTCCAGCAGCTTCTGGAAGTGCTCGCTGGTGTACTGGCTGCCCTGGTCCGAGTGGTGAAGCAGCGCCACGGGCTTGCCCCGGCGCCACACCGCCATCATCAGCGCGTCCACCACAAGCTGCGAGGTCATGCTCTCTTGCATCGACCAGCCCACGATGCGCCGCGAGTACAGGTCCAGCACAGCCGCCACGTACAGCCAGCCTTCTGCCGTCCAGATATAGGTGAAGTCGGCCACCCACTTTTGGTTCGGGCCATCGGCCTGGAACTGACGGTCCAGCACGTTATCGGCAATCGCGCTGCGTACGCCCCGGTCCTTGGGCAGTCCACGCCGCCGTGGCCGAGCTCGCAACGCTTGCTCGCGCATGAGCCGCTCAATGCGGTGCAATCCACAAGCCTGCCCTTGCTCCAACACGTCGTGCCACACGCGGCGTGCGCCGTAGGTGCGGTCGCTGCGCACGAAGCTCTGGCGCACCTGCGCACCCAGCACCTCGTCGCTAAGGCTGCGTCGGCTCCTGGGCCGCGTGAGCCACGCGTAGAAGCCACCTCGCGAGACACCGAGCGCCTCGCACATCAAATTGACCGGCCAGGCCCCTCGGTGTTTCGCCACGAAGCCGAACTTCACATCGACTCCTTCGCGAAGTAGGCCGCGGCTTTTTTCAGAATGTCGCGCTCCATCTTGAGCTTGGCCACTTCCTTGCGCAGCCGCGCTATCTCGGCATCCTGGGCCCTCTGCTTGCCATTGCCAGGGAATGCCTCCTGCGGCTCATCACGCAGCTCACGAACCCACTTGCGCAGCACGTTCTCGTGTACGTCCAGGTTCTTGGCCGCCTGGGCCAATGCCACGCCACGCTCGGTGACCAGCTTGACTGCCTCGAGCTTGAACTCGCGACTGAAAGTCCTTCTTCTCTCCATGAACCACCTCCGGTTTCATCTTCCACCTTAACAAGGTGTCTTTGAAACCGGCAGCAGCCCAG
>DASUIM010000119.1:0-1813 GCA_036279775.1 Fluviicoccus sp.
CAATTGCTGGCGTTTACCAAGGCTCCCTCGACCCAAGGCCGGGAAAAGAATGAGAAGTCGGTGGCGCTGACCCTGCTGGCGGGATATGCGGTGGTGATCGGCGTAGTGTTGTCGCTGCACGGTGCGGTTCTGGTATGAGGATGATGGATATGTCAAACGTTCGCCCCTATGCGTTTACCCCCCACTACCTGTTCGGTGAAGAACATGCCGGGCTGTGCCGATTCGCCCGTGAAGGTCAGGAGTACACCGCCAATCCGGTGGATGTCTCCCGCGAGCACCTGTGCGTGGCCATTGACGAATCGCTGACGCCGCCGGAAGTCGGGGAAACCATTCCCGAGATTCATATCCGGGTGCTGAACCGCGATTTCACCTTCCCCTGCCTGACCGTCAAGGCGGTGCGCCAGGAGCCGTGGTGCCCCACCGAAATCGATTTCTGCACGCTGCATTGCGAAAACAGCATCCAGTACCTGTGGGAAATCAGCTATCTGCTGCGCAGCGCTCCGGCCTTGTCCAGCGATGTCAGCTATGACGACATCAGCCTGCCGAAAATCCCGGCGCGCGGCCTCTATACCGAAGAAGCCCGGCAGGCGCGACTGGAGTTCGTGCGCGAGGAAACCGGCGCGGCCATGTCGGAGGTGTCGCAGATCCGCCTGGATCCGCGCAAGCTGGTCAGCAATATCGAGGCGCTGATCGGTTCCGTGGAAGTGCCGGTGGGCGTCGCCGGTCCGCTGCACATCAAGGGCGGCCACGCGGGCGGTCTGTTCTACGCGCCGCTGGCGACCTCCGAAGGCGCGCTGGTGGCCTCGGCCACGCGCGGCGCCACCGCCCTCTCCCGTTCCGGCGGCGTCACCACCCGCGTGCTGGGGCAGCGCATGATGCGTGTACCGGTATTCGTCTTCGAAACGATGGCCAACGCGCTGTTCTTCTCGGAATGGATCAAGGACCACTACCGCGAACTGTCCGACGAAGTCGGCAAGTACTCCAACTACGCTTCGCTGGAAGAAGTGCAGCCCTATGTGTTGGGCCGCGCCGTGCACGTGCACTTCATCTACGAAACCGGCGATGCCGCCGGCCAGAACATGACCACGACCTGCACCTGGCAGGCCTGCCAGTGGATCCTGAAACATATCAAGCGTTTTGAAGGGCTGCGCATCGAGAACTTCCTGATCGAGGCCAACCTGTCGAACGACAAGAAGGTCACCTACCAGACTTTCCTCAAGGGGCGCGGCGTGCGCGTGGTGGCGGAAGCGCTGCTGACCAAGGACACCTGCGAACGCATCCTGAAGATCAAGCCGCGGCAGATGGTGGCGGCCTACCAGTACATCGCCTCCGGTTCCATTGCGGCGGGCATGATCGGCATGAACATCAACGTCGCCAACATCATCGCAGCCATGTTTACGGCGCTGGGTCAGGATATTGCCTGTGTGCACGAATCGTCACTGGCGCACCTGCACATGGAGCTGACCGATGATGATGATGTCTATTGCACCATGATGCTGCCGTCGCTGGTGATCGGCACCGTGGGCGGCGGCACCAACCTGCCGCAGCAGCGCGAGTGCCTGGAAATGATCGGTTGTGCCGGTCCCGGCAAGGCGCACAAGCTGGCGGAAGTCATCGCCGCTTATTGCCTCGCGCTGGATATTTCCACGCTGTCCGCCGTCGCGTCCGACCAGTTCGCCCGCGCCCACGAGAAGCTGGGCCGCAACCGTCCGGTCAATTACCTGAAGATCGGCGACCTCAACCCCGAGTTCGTCAATCTGGCGGTGGCCAAGACCGGCCTCGCCAGGTTCCAGGTCAGCGAGATGACGGCGCT
>DASUIM010000120.1:0-25225 GCA_036279775.1 Fluviicoccus sp.
GGTGACAGGCACGCCACTTCCTCATCCTGTTCATTCCAGACCCGGATCTCGCCTCCGGCCTCTTGCGGCCAATCCGGATTCAGGTAGCAGACGGCGCTGATTACCCGGGCATCGTTGTCGCGATGCCGGTCGACATGGCGCTGGTAGAAACTGCCGGGTTCGTAATGGGCGTAATGGGTTTCGAACTGACGCAGGCCCAGGAAAAGTTCGCGGTTCAGTTGCGCCTGCAATTCCGCCATGCGCGCCAGATAGCGGCCGCCCGCCGGAAAATCCGCCTCCAGCCAGCGGATGCTGTCGCCGCGGATGCGCCGGTTCAGTTGCTGTCCGGCGGCGCGGCCGACCGCGGCGGCATGAAAATGCCCCGCCTGATGCATGTCCAGACATTCCCCCCGCAGCATTTCCAGCATCTCCGGTGAAAGAAAGTGCGGAATTACGGCATAATGGCGCTGCGCCAGCGATTCCACGGCCTTCGTGAAGTCGGTTTCCGGCCAGTCTGTCTGAGAGATTTGCATGAATTACCGCCATCATTATCATGCCGGCAACTTTGCCGACGTGATGAAACACATTTTGCTGATCGGGCTGCTGCAAGGCATGCAGCGCAAGGATGCCCCGTTCTGCTACATCGACACCCATGCCGGTTGCGGCTGGTACAACCTGGCCGCCGCGCCGGCGCAGAAGACGGGCGAGTATAAACAAGGCCTGCGTCGCCTGCAGCCCCACAAGAGCAATCCCGAATGGGTGAAGATGTGGTTCGAACAGCTGGAGCGGTTGCGCAAGGAGCAGAACGGCAAGGGCTATTATGGCGGATCCCCGTGGTATGCGCTGCAGATGCTGCGGCCGCAGGACCGCATGGCGCTGATGGAATTCCACCCGGTGGATGCCGAGAAACTGCGCGAGAACATGGCCCGCTACCCGCAGGTGGCGGTGCATCACCGCGACGCCTATGAAGGCATCACCGCGCTGATCCCGCCCAAGGAAAAGCGCGGCCTGGTGTTTATTGATCCGCCTTACGAGGAGGAACGCCAGGACTTCCCGCAACTGGTGGAGCTGCTGGTCAAGGCTTACAGCAAGTGGCCCACCGGGGTGTATGTGCTGTGGTACCCGATCAAGGACCGCGCCATGATCGAGCGTTTTCACAAGAAAATGTACAAGACCGGCATCAGCAAGCAGCTGGCCTGCGAGCTGTGCGTGATGCCGGATGATACCGCACTGGGCCTGAACGGCACCGGCATGCTGATCATCAATCCGCCCTGGCAGTTTGCCGAGGAGGCCGACCGCGTGCTGCAATGGATGCTGCCGCAGCTGGCCGAACATCCGATGGCCAAGGCCACCGTGAAGTGGATTGCCGGAGAGTAAATCGCCCGGAATGAAAAAGCCCCCGAAACCGGGGGCTTTTTCATGGGCGGCGGATCAGGCCAGGTTGGCCACCCGCTCCAGTTCCATCAGCGAATCTTCCAGATAGGTCAGCAGCCGTTGCATGGACGGCAGCGCCTTGCGGCAGGCGATCAGGCCGAATTCCAGTGTGTCGACATAACTGGTCATGGTGATGTTCAACGCCATGCCGTCCAGCACGATGGATACCGGATACAGCCCCGACAGCTTGGCGCCGTGCCAGTACTTCGGTTCCTGCGGGCCGGGCACGTTGGAAATCACCAGGTTGCAGGCCTGCCACTTCGGCGCGATGCCGGTGATCAGGTTGGCGCCGGAGATACTGTAGATCATGGCGCTGTAGTTCATGATCTCGGCCTGGCTCATGCGGCGAAGGCGGTCTTTCGAGTTCTGCATGGTGCGGCGGATCACTTCCAGGCGGTCGGCCGCTTCCGGCAGGTGCGTGGCCAGGTTCGCCAGCAGCATGCTGATCTGGTTGCCGCCCTCGCTGTCGTCGCGGCGCAGGGAAACCGGCACCATCGCGATCAGCGGCTTTTCGGGAAGGGCGTTCAATTCCATCATGTAGGTGCGCAGGGCTCCGGCGCACATCGCCAGCACCACGTCGTTGATGGTGCTGCCGGTGGTCTTGCTGATGGCCTTGATCCGGTTCAGGTCATAGGATTGCGCGGCGAAACGGCGCGAGCCGCTGACGCGCTGGTTGAGAATCGAACGCGGCGCCTGGAAGACCGACACATATTCCGGATCATGGTGGTACGAGGAGCGGATGGCCTTGGCCAGTTCGCGTGAAACCGTCGGAATGGTGGAAATCTGGTCGCGCAGCGTATTCATGACGTTGGCGAAGGCGCTGATCGGGTTGTTGCTTTCTTCCTTGGCGCTGCGCTTGCGGCGCTTCACCGCCCACAGCGGCGTATCGGTCTTTTCATCCGGGCTGTCGGCCAGCATCTGCTGGGCGATGCGCATGCCCGCGACACCGTCCACCATCGAGTGGTGCACCTTGAAGTACAGTGCGAAGCGGTTGCCTTCGATGCCTTCGATCAGGTGGCATTCCCACAGCGGCTTGGCGCGGTCCAGCAGGGCGCTGTGCTGTTGCGAGACGTAGGCCAGCAGTTCGCGGATGCGTCCGGGTTCGGGCAGGGCGATATGGCGGAAATGGTGTTCCAGGTCGAACTCGTCATCCTCGGCCCAGAACATGCCCTGCAAATGCTGGTTGAAGGGGCGGACCGGCGGGGTGATCTGGCGCATCTTGGTCGCCACGTCGTGAACAAAGGACTCGGGGTCGGCATCTTCCGGGATGTCGAACAACATCAGCCCCCCCACGTGCATGGGTTGCTGCCGACGTTCCAGCCAGAGGAAAAGCTGGTCGATGGGACCGAGTGCGCGCATGAAAATCTCCCTGTGTCGATGATTCTTCTATGAGGTGTAGCGTAGAACGATTCCGGCAGGCTTGTCTAACAGTTTTGGCCTGCCGGTCCGCTTTTACAGCAAGGCCTTGAGGAAGCGGCCGGTATGCGAATCCGGATTGGCGGCCACCTGCTCCGGCGTGCCGGTGGCGATGATCATGCCGCCGCCGCTGCCGCCTTCCGGTCCCAGGTCGACAATCCAGTCCGCGGTCTTGATCACGTCCAGGTTGTGTTCGATGACCACGATGGTGTTGCCATGGCTGCGCAGCTCCGACAGTACCGCCAGCAACTGGGCGATATCGTGGAAATGCAGGCCGGTGGTCGGCTCGTCCAGGATGTAAATGGTCTTGCCGGTGTCGCGCTTCGCCAGTTCGCGCGACAGCTTCACGCGCTGCGCCTCGCCGCCGGACAGCGTGGTGGCCGCTTGGCCCAGCGTGATGTAGCTGAGGCCGACATCCATCAGCGTCTGCAGCTTGCGGGCGATGGCGGGCAAGGCGTCGAAGAAGACGCGCGCCTCTTCCACGGTCATGTTCAGAACTTCGGTGATGTTCTTGCCCTTGAAGCGGATTTCCAGCGTTTCGCGGTTGTAGCGCTGGCCCTTGCAGATATCGCAGGGGACATAAACGTCCGGGAGGAAGTGCATGGCGACCTTGATCACGCCGTCGCCTTCGCAGGCCTCGCAGCGGCCGCCCTTGACGTTGAACGAGAAGCGGCCGGCGCTGTAGCCGCGCGAGCGTGCTTCCGGGGTTCCGGCGAACAGTTCACGGATCGGGGTGAACAGGCCGGTGTAGGTGGCGGGATTCGAGCGCGGCGTGCGGCCGATGGGGCTTTGGTCGATATCCACCACCTTGTCCAGGTGTTCCATGCCCTTGATGCTGTCGAAAGGTTCCGGCGTCAGCGTCGTCGCGCCGTTCAGCTGGCGCGCCACCAGCGGGTAGAGCGTGCCGTT
This sequence comes from Fluviicoccus sp., assembly GCA_036279775.1. Taxonomy (GTDB): domain Bacteria; phylum Pseudomonadota; class Gammaproteobacteria; order Pseudomonadales; family Moraxellaceae; genus Fluviicoccus. Next base: position 3,739 of record DASUIM010000120.1, read on the forward strand.
GATCAGCGTCGACTTGCCCGACCCGGAAACGCCGGTGATGCAGGTCATCAGGCCCAGCGGCACTTCCAGCGTCACGTTGCGCAGGTTATTGCCGCGCGCGCCTTCCAGCCGCAGCATCCGTTCCGGATTGGCGGTGCGGCGTTCCAGCGGCACTTCGATGCGCTTGACGCCCGACAGGTACTGCCCGGTCAGCGAACGGGCGCAGGCGCGGATGTCTTCCACCGAGCCGGCCGCGACCACCTCGCCGCCATGCACACCCGCGCCGGGGCCGATGTCGATGACAAAGTCGGCGGCGCGGATGGCGTCTTCATCGTGCTCCACCACCAGCACGGTATTGCCCAGATCGCGCAGGCGCTGCAAGGTACCCAGCAGGCGCTCGTTGTCGCGCTGGTGCAGGCCGATCGACGGCTCATCCAGCACGTACATCACGCCCATCAGCCCCGCGCCGATCTGCGAGGCCAGGCGGATGCGCTGCGCTTCGCCGCCGGACAGGGTTTCGGCGGAACGGTCGAGCGACAGGTATTCCAGCCCGACACTGACCAGGAAGTGCAGGCGCTCGCGGATTTCCTTGAGGATCTTGTCGGCGATTTCGCCTTTCTGGCCGGTCAGGGCCAGTTCGTTGAAATAGCGGCTGGCGCCGAGGATCGGCAATTTCACCACCGAGGGCAGCGTACTGTCGGCAACGCGCACATAACGCGCTTCCGGCCGCAGGCGCGACCCTTCGCAGGCGGCGCAGGCGCTGTGCAGCAGGTACTGGGACAGTTCCTCGCGCACGGCGGGCGATTCGGTTTCCTTGTAGCGGCGTTCCAGATGCGGCAGCACGCCCTCGAAGGGCTGCTCGCGGCTGCGACGGTTGCCGCGCTCGTCGGTGACGGTGAAGGCGATCTTCTGCCGCCCCGAACCGTGCAGCACCACCTTGCGGAAGGCTTCCGGCAACAATTCCCACGGATCGTCCAGGCTGATGTTGAAATGCTGGGCCACGGCGGCCAGCTGGTTGAAATAGTAGGGGTGCAGCTTGTCCCAGCCGCGAATGACGCCTTGCGACAGCGGCAGTTCGGGATCATGGATCAGGGTGTCGGCGGAAAAGTGCGATTTCTGGCCCAGGCCGTCGCACTCCGGGCAGGCCCCCGCCGGGTTGTTGAAGGAAAACAGGCGCGGTTCCAGATCCGGCACCGCGTAACCGCAGACCGCGCAGGTGTGCTTGGCCGAAAACAGCAAGGGGCCGCGATCCCCCTCCATGAAAGCTACCAGCGCCAGCCCGTCCGCCAGCCGCAGCGCGGTTTCAAAGGACTCCGCCAGCCGCAGGCCGAGGTCGGCGCGCACCTTGAAACGGTCCACCACGGCTTCGATGGTGTGCTTCTTGTTCTTCTCCAGCGCGGGAGCGTCGTCAAGATCCACGACCAGCCCGTCAATGCGGGCACGGACAAAGCCCTGACCGCGCAGGCCTTCCAGGATATGCAGGTGTTCGCCCTTGCGGTCCTGCACCACCGGGGCCAGCAGCATCAGCGCCGAGCCTTCCGGCAGCGCCAGCACGGTATCGACCATCTGGCTGATGGTTTGCGCTTCCAGCGGCAGCTGGTGGTCGGGGCAGTAGGGCGTGCCGACGCGGGCATAGAGCAGGCGCAGGTAGTCGTAGATTTCGGTAATGGTGCCGACGGTGGAGCGGGGATTGTGCGAAGTCGACTTTTGTTCGATGGCGATCGCGGGCGACAGCCCTTCAATGGCGTCCACATCCGGCTTCTGCATCAGCGACAGGAATTGTCGTGCATAAGCCGACAGGGATTCCACATAGCGCCGTTGTCCTTCAGCATAAAGGGTATCGAAAGCGAGGGAAGACTTGCCCGAACCGGAGAGCCCTGTAATGACCACCAGTTTGTCGCGGGGAATTTCCAGATCGACATTTTTCAGGTTGTGGGTGCGTGCGCCGCGGATACGGATGGTGTTCATGCTGGGCCTGTCGGTGGGTGCGGGCGGGGCGGTCACGGACCGCCGCCGGGAGTGGCAGAGTATATGCAAAACTTTTGACGAACGGCACTCAACGTCGGGCATTCATCCGGGAGTATAATGCGCGCCTTCTTTCGCGGTTTTCAGGTTATTCCATGACAGGCATGACAACGGCCGAACGACGGGCAACCTCGGCGCTGGCGAGTCTATTCGCCTTGCGCATGCTCGGACTGTTCATGATCATCCCCGTATTCGCGCTGTACGGGCAGCAGCTGCAGGGCGCCACGCCCGCCTTGATCGGCCTCGCCATCGGCGCCTACGCCCTGGTGCAGGCGCTGTTCCAGATACCGCTGGGGCTGCTGGCCGACCGCATGGACCGCAAGCGGCTGATTTTCCAGGGGTTGATCCTGTTTGCGGCGGGCGGCGCCGTGGCTGCGCTGTCCACAACCATCTGGGGTGTCATTGCCGGGCGCGCCATACAGGGGGCGGGCGCCATTTCCGCCGTGGTCATGGCGCTGCTGGCTGATCTGACGCGTGAGGAAAACCGGACCAAGGCCATGGCGGGTATTGGATTGAGTATCGGTTTGTCCTTTGCCGTGGCTTTCATTATAGGGCCGCTGGTGGCTGGGCATTTTGGGTTATCCGGCCTGTTCTGGGCCACGTCCCTGCTGGCGGTTATCGGCATGGGATTACTGGCGACCGTGCCGCACCCGGCGGTTGCCATTCCGCAGAATCCGCAGAACTGGCGGGAACAATGCGTGAAAATTCTGCGGCATGGTGAATTGATGCGGTTGAATGCCGGTATTTTCGTGCTGCATCTGGTGATGACGGCGTGTTTTGTGCTGGTGCCGCATTTGTTGCGGGATAATGCCGGTATTCCGCCCGCCCACCACGGCTGGGTCTACCTGCCGGTGGTGCTCGGCGGATTTGTCCTGGCGGTGCCCGCCATTATCGTTGCGGAAAAGAAGCGCAAGATCAAACAGGTATTTGCTTCCGGCATCCTGCTGCTGGCGGCCGGGCTGGGGGTTATGGGCGAGGGATATGCCACCATATACGGATTGATCGCCGGTCTGGTTTTGTTTTTTATTGCCTTTAATTTGCAGGAGGCATTATTACCGTCGTTGTTGAGCAAGATTGCCCCGGCAGGCAGCAAGGCCACGGCCATGGGGATATATTCCAGCGCCCAGTTTCTGGGGGCCGGGGCGGGCGGCGTGCTGGGCGGGCAGTTGTGGAAGAATATTCATGAAGGCCATATTGCCTATGGCGGCGCCTTTATCATCCTCAGCCTGTTGACCCTGGTCTGGTTCGTGCTGGCGTTGGGCATGCAGCAACCGCGCTTCCTGCACAGCCTGACGCTGTCGGTCCGGGTCGATTCCGCGGATGACGGCCGTGCGGTGGCGACCCGCCTGCTGGGCGTGCCGGGGGTAGAGGAAGCCGTGGTCATTGCCGCCCACGGCCTGGCGTACCTGAAGGTGGACAAGGAGCGGCTGGATGCGGGCCGGTTGAACGATTTGGTTCCCGGGGCGGTGGCGGTCTAACGGGAATTCCGCTAAATTCATTCCTCGAATTTTTCATGGACTTTAGAAGGTAGAAGAACATGCGTGGTATTAACAAGGTAATTCTGGTGGGCAACGTGGGACGTGACCCGGAAGTTCGCAGCTTTGCAGGCGGCGGTGGCACATTGACAACTGTTTCCCTGGCGACGAGTGAGCAGTGGAAAGACAAGAATACCGGCCAGATGACCGAGCAGACGGAATGGCACCGGGTGGTTTTTTATGGCCGCCTGGCTGAAATTGCGGCCGAATATGTGCGCAAGGGCAGCAAGATTTATGTGGAAGGTTCCCTGCATACCCGTAAATGGCAGGACAAGAATACCGGACAGGATCGTTATTCCACGGAAATCAAGGCGCAAACCATGCAGTTGCTGGATGGCCGTTCCGGCGGCGGTGGCGGCCAGTCTTCCGCGCCGGAAGGGGATTATGGTTACCAGCAGGATGATTATCAACAATCGTCCCGCGGCAGCCGCCCGGCCCCCGCCAATAATCGTCCGGCCGCGCCGGCGACAAATTCCGATTTTGACGACGATCTGCCATTTTAAGTATTTTAACGCCAGGCATTTTATTTTATGCTTGGCGCTCTTTCGATTTTCTGTTCACCTCACCCCCTATAAAACGACAGAAGAGGAACATGCATGAAACCAGATCTTAGTCAGTTGTCCATATCGGAACTGAACGCTGTCATCGCCGATGCCCAGGCCTTGATTTCCGCCCGCAAGGACGAGGAACTGCAAAAGACATATCAAGAGTTCGCCGAAAAGGCCCGCGCCTTGGGCATGACCGTCGATCAGATCCTGGCCGTTGGCGCCAAGGGCGGTCGCGGCAAGGCGGCCCCGGCCACCGAGAAGAAACCGGTCGCGATCCGTTACCGCAATCCCGCCAACCCCGCCGAAACCTGGACCGGCCGTGGCAAGCAGCCGCGCTGGCTGGCCGCCCGTGTCGCCGCCGGCGCCAAGGTGGAAGACTTCGCCATCTGATTCCTGCTGTACCGCTTCGCCGCCCGAAACCCCTGCCCGCAGGGGTTTTTTGTTGGCCTTTTCTTGCCGGGGCTTGCCAGTGCGGGTCCCTCTGTGTGAGAGTGCTGTTAATGCTGTTCCGACGCGGAAGCGTGTGTGTTTTTTTAGTGAAGTGCCATGTCCCGAAAAACAGTAAAAGAGGACCAGGAGTCCCGGGCGTATAACTGGGCCTTGCTGGCCACGCTGATCTTGCTCCTTTCCCTTGTTGTCCAGACACCCGCCCGCGTGGTCGGCCACTTCCTGCCGCCTGCCGTCAAGCCCATGGTGACTTCCTGGGGCGGCACGGTATGGTCGGGTCAGGCCAACTGGCAATACCGCACCTTGCAGGGGCAGTTGCGCTGGTCGCTGGATCCGCTGGCGCTGGTCCGGATCGGTCTCGGCCTGAAGTGGGAGCTGCTGTCGCCGGGCAGCCGCCTCAGCGGTGGCGTACTGCTGGGATCGGGACGGTGGGAGCTGAAGGATGTCCAGGGGGACCTTGCGGGCAGCGACCTGCGGGGGGTCCTGCAAAGCTGGCAGTTTCCTCCGGTTCCGGTTGCCGTGCGTAAAGTGATGCTGGCGCACAAGGGCGGCTCCTGGCAGGGATCCGGCGGTCAGCTGGAGTGGCAGGGCGGCGATATCGTTTACCAGATCAATGGCCAGAAACAGACCCTGTCGCTGCCGCCGGTCGTGCTGGCGCTGGATGGCCGGGCCGGGCCGTTGACGCTGCTGCTGAAGGAGGCGCAAGGGGGCGAGCTGGCTACATTTGTGCTTAATGGTGATATGCTCGAAGCCAGGCTGAAGCAGCGCCTGCTGATGCATGCCGCCGGTTATCAGGGAGTGGCCGAGCCGGATGCGGTAGTGGTAACCTCCTCGCAGCCGCTAAGCAGCTTATAACAATGATGGCATTATCCGTAGACAAGAATAAGTGGCTTCCTTTTTGAAAAATCCCGTTTGGTCGCGTATTGCCGGCCATAACCGCCAGATGGCCCAAGCCTTGATGCTGCTGGCCACGCTCTGGTTCGGCTGGCGTCTGGCCGGGGCGCTCTGGCTGGTGACCGGCCAGGATCATGCCGACTTGCCCCGCCCTGCCGCGCCATCCGGCCCGGTTGTTGCACAGCCAGAGGTGGATACCAGCCGTCTGGCCGGATTTTCCCTGTTCAAGGCGGTGGCCGCTCCCGCGGGCAATGCCGAAGCGGCCACGCAGGAAACCTCGCTGCAATTACGGCTGGACGGCGTTTTTGCCGGATCCGACCCCCGTAAATCCGGGGCAATCATTTCGGAACAGGCCCAGGGCACAGGCAAGCTCTATGCCGTCGGGCAGGCCGTGCCCGGCGGTGCAACCCTGGATTCGGTTTATCCGGACCGGGTGATTCTTTCACGCAACGGCAACCGCGAGGTTTTGCGTTTTGTCAGGACCAACCTGCTGGGTGGTGAGCCTCAGCCCCCGGCCGCGGGCGCCCCGACGGCCAGTCAGTCGGGAAAGGCGCGGGAAATGCTCTCATCCGCCATTGAGCGCTTGGGGTCGGAACCGGGCGCCTATTTGTCCGAAATGGGACTGGTGGCGGGCGGGGAAGGCTATGAAATCACGGACGGCGCGCCCGCCAATATCCGGCGCAGCCTGGGACTGAAGGCCGGCGACCGCGTTATCCGCCTGAACGGGCAGCCGTTGGGCAACCCCCAGCTGGATCGCCAGTTGCTGGAGCAAGTGAAGCAAAGCGGACATGTCCGGGTCGACTTGCGCCGCGGCAGTCAAAATCTAACCATTGAGCAGAATTTCTAACATGAAGGCGCGCAAATCCCTTGTGGCACTCAGTCTCTGGCTGGCCCTCTGCGGTGTGGCTTCGGCAAAGACCTGGAAGGTCAATCTCAAGGATGCCGAGATCTCGGCGCTGGTGTCCGAAGTGGCCGAAATCACCGGCAAGAATTTCATTGTCGACCCCCGGGTCAAAGGCAACATCACCGTCATTTCCAGCAAACCGCTGTCCGCCGATCAGGTTTATGACCTGTTCCTGGGGGTGCTGAGCGTCAACGGCTTTGCCGCCGTGCCTTCCGGTAACGCCATCAAGCTGGTGCCGGATGTCAACGCCAAACAGAATGCCGTACCCTTTGACATGCGCCAGAAGCAGAAAGGGGAGGCGTTGGTGACCCGCGTCATCATGCTGGACAATACCAGCGCCAATGAGCTGGTGCCGGTGTTGCGCCCCCTGTTGCCGCAGTTTGCCCATCTGGCCGCGATCAACGGCGCCAATGCCCTGGTCATTTCCGACCATGCTAACAATATTGCCGAAATCGAAGAGCTGGTGCGGTCGCTGGACAGCGGCGAGGGCGACGAGCTGGAAGTCATGGCCTTGAAGGAAGTGCGCGCCGATGACGTCATGTCGATGCTGGACTCCCTGACCGCCACCTCCGCCAGCAAGGACATGCGCGGCAGCCGCCTGCGCATCCTGGCCGATACCCGCAGCAATCGCTTGCTGGTGAAGGGTGATGCCCGCGCCCGCAAGCGTATTCGTGACCTGGTGGCGCAACTGGACAAACCCGCCGCCGAGCGCCTGAGCGGTGTCCGCGTCTTCCGGCTGAAGCACGCCAGCGCCAAACAGACGGCGGATGTGCTCAAGAACCTGGCCACCGGCGATGCCGGCCGCAGCACGGGCTCGACCGGCGCCACGTCACAGGCGGCACCGGCCTCCACCGCGAACGGGATCAGCATTATTGCCGATGAAGCCCAGAATGCGCTGGTGGTGCGTGCCGATCCGTCCCTGATGCGGGAGCTGGAGCAGGTGATCGTGCAATTGGATCAGCGTCGTTCGCAGGTGTTGATCCAGGCCGCCATTGTGGAGGTGTCCGGTGAAAATGCCGATCAGCTGGGTGTGCAATGGGCTTTCGGCGACCCCATGAAAGGAGTTGGCATGATCAACTTCGCCAACGCGGGAACCAGTATCGCCAGTGTGGCGGCGGCAGCGTCCCAGAATGACCCGACCCTGGCCGGCAGCCCTGCGGGCGCCCTGATCGGCATCGGCAAGTCCGAGACCAACAGCAATGGCGACCGCACCTTCTATGGCGCATTGGTGCAGGCGCTGAACACGATCAGCAATGCCAACCTGCTGTCGACGCCCAGCATCATGACGCTGGACAATCAGGAGGCCAAGATCGTGGTCGGCCAGAACGTGCCGTTCATTACCGGCTCGACCACCAGCGGCGGCTCCGGCACCAGCAATCCCTTCACCACGATTGAGCGTCAGGACGTGGGTATTACGCTCAAGGTGGTTCCCCATATCGGCGAAGGCGGCGCGGTGCGTCTGGAAGTGGAGCAGGAGGTGTCTTCGGTGGTGCCCAGCGTTTCCGGCGTCAACTCCGCCGACCTGATCACCAACAAGCGCTCGATCAAAACGACCATCCTCGCGGATGACGGTCAGACCATCGTTTTGGGCGGCCTGATCCAGGACGACAGCAAACTTTCAGTAAGTGAAGTTCCCCTCTTGGGTAAAGTGCCTGTTTTGGGTTATCTTTTCCGCTCAAAGAGTAACAGCAAAACCAAGCGCAACCTGCTGGTGTTCCTCCAGCCCCAGATTCTCCGGGACAGCGAGAGCGCTCTGGCGATCAGCACCGGAAAGTACAACCTTACCCGGGGCTTGCAGTTGCGGGTCGGCGCCCGCGGTGAGCTGATGCAGTTACCGGAATCCATCAACCAGGTTTATCAGGGCACGGCGCCCGCCAAACCGTGACATTGCCATGTAGGGAAGAGACCAGTCATGTTAAAGATCCAGTTCCTCGATCGTCGCCAGCCGGCTTTCTGGCTGGTTGATCCTCGCCTCACCATCGGCCGGGACAAGAGCAACGGCCTTGTCATCAATGACGAAGGGGTAAGCGTGTTCCACGCCGAGCTGCAGCAGGAAGATGGCAAGCTCTTCCTGCGCGATGCCGGCAGCGTGAACGGCACCTTCCTGAATGACCAGCCGGTCAGCCAGCGTGTCGAGGTCAATGTCGGGGACGTGATTCGCCTGCATCTGGTTGAGTTGCAGATTATTGATCCGACCAAGGCTCCGCCCGAAACCGCGCCGCAGATCAAGCGTGATCTGGGCGCCAAGGCCGTGCCGCTGTGGCAGGTCAAGGCCATGACCGGTGTTATTTCCGGCCGCATGTTCCCGATCGAAGGCACCAAGGTAGTGGGCCGTGACCCCCATTGCGATATTGTGGTCGGCGGCGCGCATGTCTCTCGTCGTCACGCCGAGTTCTCCATCCGCAGCGGTCAGTTGTGGCTGAAGGATCTGGGTTCCTCCAACGGTTCGTTCATCAACGGCAAGCGCCACGAGGAAGTCCAGCTCAAGAACGGCGATGAAGTGCGTCTGGACGCGATGACCTTCAAGATTGTCGGTCCGACCGAACCGGTCGTGGTCGAGAATGACTTCGAGGAGGAGGCCGAGCGCACGCAATTCCGTCCGGTGGCGGGCGCTGCCAAGGCCACCGCCCAGCCGCAGGCCGCTCCGGCGCGCAGTTCGTCGCCGTCGCCGTCGCCGTTGCCTCAGCATTCGGCGCCCAAACCGGCCGCTCCGGCACCGGCCCCCGAGCCTCGTCCCGCCGCCGCCGCGCCGCATGCCAGCACCTCGCAATCGCCCGCTCCGGCCGAGAAGAGCAATACCGGCATGATCGTGACGGTCATTCTGATCGTGATCGGGGTGTTGATGGCGTTGTTCCTGCTGTAATCCATCCGCCCGCGTCAAAAAAACAGGCCTCAGGGCCTGTTTTTTTTGGGCCGTGCGTGGGGCAGGGCGGCCATGAAAGCGTTCAGGAAACGGATCGCCTCGGCTCCGGTCAGCGCGCGATGGTCAAAGGTCAGCGACACCGGTAACAGATAGCGTGTCTTCAGGCGGCCGCGCTTGTCGGGCAGGTATTCCCGGCGCAGGCTCCCGACACCGAGGATGGCCACTTGCGGCGGCGTGACCAGGGGGGTGGAAAATCGGCCGCCCAGGCCGCCATAACTGCTGAGCGTGATTCCTGCTTCACGGCGGTCGGCGGCGGTCAGCCGTTGCTCGCGGGCCTTCAGCACCAGCGCCTCCAGTGCGGCTTCCCGTTCATCATCCGGCAGCCGGTCCGCATCCCGCAGCACCGGCACGACCAAACCGTAGGCGGTGTCGACCGCGATGCCGATATGAACGTGCTCCCGGGGTTGCAACGACTCGCCCTCCAGCCAGGCGTTCACCACGGGAACGTCACGGCAGGCTTGGCACAGTGCCTGAACCAGCGCGGGCAGTATCGGTTTCAGCGGTTGTCGCAAGCAGGCTTCATCGAACACGGTGACCGGGACAACTGCCCGATGGGCGTTGGCCAGATGGCGCTGCATCAGTACCCGGGCGCCCGCCTGAAGCGGGGCTGCGGATCGGGGCGGGTCCGGATTTTCCGCGCAGCGTTGTTCCGCCCGCGCCCGGGCGGCGGCGTCATAATGACGGGAACCGGTCTGGAATGTCCGGTCAGGTGTCTCGCCGACGGTGATTGAGAGCTGACCGACCACACTGCCCGGGTCGCCGGACGTAGCGGCGTGCGGGGTGTCAGGCGGACTCCAGGTGAACAGGGGCTGCCCGACACGCAGCGCTTGTCCGATGGCGATCAGGCGGGTGTGCAGGCGCAGATCTTCCGGGGCGGGTATTTCCACGACTGCCTTGGCGGTTTCAACGGAAAGTATCGGGGCTCCCCGCGCCAGCACTTCGCCGGGGCGGGCGATCCATTCGGTGACCACGGCCTCGTTCAGACCTTCGCCCAGATCGGGCAGCGTGAAGGTGTTCATCTCCCGTCCTCCAGTGTGCGGCGCACGGCGCTGATGATGTCATCCACCTGCGGCAGATAGGCCTGCTCCAGGCGGGCATAGGGCACGATGACATCCGGTGGTGCAACACGGCGTACCGGCGCGCGCAAGGCAGGGAAGGCCTCCTCGGCCAGCCGGGCGGCGATTTCACTGCCGAAGCCGCCGCTGCGCACCGCTTCCTGCACAATCACGCAGCGGCCGGTCAGCGCGACCGAGGTGCGCAGGGTATCCATATCCAGCGGGTGCAGGGTGGCGACATCAATCACTTCACAGTCAATGCCTTCCGCCGCCAGCCGGTCCGCTGCGGTCAGGCAGTCCTGAAGCATGGCCCCCCAGCTGATCAGGGTGAGGTCGCGCCCGGGCCGCCAGACCAGGCACTCGCCCAGCGGTATGCCGTTGCCGTCGTCGGTCACATCCTCCTTCAGGCTGCGATAGAGCCGTTCCGGTTCCAGCACGATGACCGGGTCGGGATGACGGATGGCCGACAGCAGCAGGCCGTAGGCGGTACGCGGCGAAGATGCGGCCACGACGGTCAGCCCGGGAATATGCGTCAGCAGGGCTTCGGTGCTTTCAGAATGATGTTCCGGCGCGCGGATACCGGCTCCGAAGGGAGTGCGCAGCGTCACCGGACAGCTCAGGCGGCCGCGCGTGCGGTTGCGCATGCGCGCCGCATGGGAAATCAGGTGTTCCAAGGCGGCGTAGATGAATCCGAGGAACTGGATTTCGGCGACCGGCTTCAGGCCTTGGGTGCTCATGCCGACCGCCAGTCCGGCAATCAGGCTTTCGGCCAACGGCGTGTCCAGCACCCGGCGTGGGCCGAAGCGTTCCCGCAAGCCGGCCGTGGCGCGGAAGACGCCGCCGTTACGGCCGACATCCTCGCCCAGAATCACCACTTCCGGATCTTCTTCCAGCGCCCGGGCCAGCGCCAGATCCACGGCCTCAACCAGTGTCATTCTCATGATGGCTTCCTCCGCGCCAGCCAGGCGGCCTTTTGTCGCGCGAGATCGGCGGGCAATTGTGCGTACAGGAAGTCAAACATGTCTTCGGGCCGGGATGGCGGCAGCGCCAGATAGTCACGGATGTCCTGATCAATACGCTGCGTCAGCCCGGCCTCCAGTTCAGCCTGCCGCGCATCGGACCACTCCAGCTCACGATCCAGCAGCTTGCGGAAGCGCAGCAGCGGCTCGTGCCGCGCGGCTTCCTCGCGGGTCGGCGCATCGGCATAGCGGCTCATGTCATCGGCGGTGGTGTGATCACAGAGCCGGTAAGTGACGGCTTCGATCAGGGTTGGCCCCTTTCCCGATCGGGCACGCTGCAAGGCTTCCTCCAGAATGGCGGTCATGGCGAAATAGTCGTTGCCGTCGACGCGGACGCCCGGAATGCCGCAGGCCAGCGCCTTATGCGCCAGCGTGGGCGCGGCGGTTTGCTGGTGCAGCGGCACCGAGATGGCCCACTGGTTGTTGTTGATCACGATCACCAAGGGCAAATACCAGACCCCGGCCAGATTCATCGCTTCATAGAAGTCTCCCCGCGAACTGGCGCCGTCGCCGCAGGTTGTCACCACCACCCGATGCTCATGCCGCAACTTCAGCGCGGCCGCTACGCCGGCGGCATGGGTCAGTTGGGTGGCGATGGGGATGCACCAGGTCAGATCCTGTGCCGGGCCGTCATGCGCGCCCCATTCGTCGCCGCCCCAGAAACGCAGGATCGAGAGCATCCGCACCCCGCGCGCCAGTTGCGCCGCCTGATCCCGGTAGTAAGGAACCAGCACGTCATCCGGCAACATGGCATGCCCGATGGCGGCGCTGACCGCTTCCTGACCCAGGCAACCGGCATAGGTGCCCAGCCGGCCGGTACGTTGCAGCTCGATGGCGCGCGTGTCGAACAGCCGTGTCAGCCACAGGTGGGAGTAGGCCGCCAGCCAGCGGTCGGGCGTGGCGCAGCAGGGGGGCGGCGGCTGCAGGAAGCGGCCATCCTCGTCCAGCCGTCGGTGCAGCGGCAGTTCCACCGCAATATCCCGGATCCAGTTCATAACGCAGTGCCCCGGTGTTTTCATTCAGTGTAGATGTCGCGCGCGGGGTTCAGCCAATAATCGTCATAAACTGGCGATGCAGCGAAGTCTGCCTATAATTTGTCCATGACTTGTCCTGCGGATGGTCATGATCCGAAACCGAGTAGGAGTGCTCGCCATGAAAAAAAGTCATTGGGCAGGGGTTTTTGCCGTCAGTGTCATGATGACGGGGTGTGAGTTGCTGTCCGACGCGGATCCACCCGCCAAGGCAACCACGACGATTGAGGGGGCGGCGGTTGCCGGGCGGATCCAGAATGCCCGGGTCATCCTGCGGCGTGCGGATAATGCCGGTCATGCCGCAGCCGGCGACCCGGTCGCCACGGGCAACACCGACAACAACGGCCGTTTCCGGCTCACGGTCCCGGCATCGCTGCCCGGCCCCGTGGTGCTGGAAGTCGAGGACGGCACCTATAGCAGCGAATCGGACAGTACGACGCAGACCAACGGCACGATTACCGCGATCCTGCCCGAGTTGCCCGCCGCCGGGGCAGACACCTTTGTCACGCCGCTCAGCCATATCCAGACCTTGCGCACCCGCAACCTGCTGGATTCCGGCACCGAAACCGCCCTGACAGACGCTCTGGAGCATGCCCAGGATGATTTGCAGCAGTCCCTGGGCGATCTGGGTCTGGGCGGGCAGCCGCTGACCAGCGTCGCGCCGGACTTCAGCACCGGCAGCGGCCCCGGCTTCGGAGTGGGAGTGGCTTTAGGGGTGCTGGAGCAGTTGCGGCAGAACCTGAATGTCGAACCTGGCGAACTGATCGACAATATTGCCCGCGACCTTTCTGACGGCACGCCGGACGGGCGTGAGGTCAACCAGTTGTTGCAACTGGCCGGGGCGCCAATGTCGCCGACCGTGACCACCGCCTCGCTGGCCGGGGCGGCCAATGACTACACCAACTCCACCACCTCGGTACACCACGAAGCCAATATTCCGGTGGCGTCGGTGACACAGGTGATCAGCACCGCCGCCATCAATGAGGCCTCGGTCTCCGGTCAGGTCAGCGGCTCGTCCGGAGCCATTGCCCCGATGATTGTCGGCAACCATATCTATATCTATTTTGCCGGTCGCAGCGACGGTCTGGTCCGGCTGGACATGACCGACCCGCAAAACCCGGTGGCGGATCACATGGCCGCCCTCAACACCGAGATTGCGCAAACCCTGAACGGGGTGGGCGGCGTCATTCCGGTGCCGATACCGGTGGGCGGCAAGCAGGTGCTGCTGTTGTACAACTACAGCAGCAACAACGTAGTGGCGATCAACGCCACCGATAACGTGGTGATGAAGACCGGGGCGCTGGCCATTGCGGGCACCCTGAACTTCTCGGGCGCGGGCGGGCTGAAGATTGCCGGCGGGATTGCCGATGGCAAGCGCAACCTGGTCTGGCTGGCCACGGCCGACGGTCTGATGGGCGTGGACCCGGTGACGCTGGAACAGGCGTTCCTGATTCCACAACCGGCGGGCACCAAAATGAATGAGAATATCGGCGGTGATCCGACCTCCGATGTCGTCTTCTCGCCCAATTATGAGGGTGGCGGCATGATTCTCTTCAATCTGGCGGAACGCAAGGCGTATGTGCAGACCAAGACGGACTGGGATCTGCTGAACAATATTGACGGTGTGCAGCACGGCTGGGGCGATATTGATCAGGCGGCGGTGGACACCTCCTACCGGATCGGGGTTGTCACGAACGAGTTCTCCGACCTTCAATTCGGATTGGTGAATTTCGCCACACCCAGCGGCGCGACCGGGGAGACGGGCGTCTTCACCCCGACCGCCTATCGCTATATCCATGCCCCTGACGGCGTGTACGGTTCGGTGGAAACCGGGGTGGCGATTGAAAGCGGGGCGCACATCATGTTCGCCAAGTCGTCATGGTCGACCTCGCCGCTGGTGGTGGCGCAGCTGGATGATCCCGCCAAGGGGGCGAACTGGCAGGGGTTCCTGAAGGCGCGCTACCGCAATACGGCGGATCCGGGCGGCGCGGGCGACCCGCATGCGATCGGGGCCTTCAACATCGCCGGGATTCCCTTCGGATTCTCGCTGGCGACAACCTCGGTCGGCGGCGGCACTTCCCGGTCCTGGGACCTGATGGTGGTGAACCTGCAGGCCTTCCTCGATGCCCCGGCGGATGCCAACGGCATCCTGACGGATGATCCGATGGCCAACCCGGCGATTGTGCGGATGATTGCCTACTAGGCGGTGGGGTGTGGAAACAATAAGGCCCCGTTACCGGGGCCTTATTGTTTGTCCGGACAATCAGAGATAATTCAGCAACGGCTTGCCGAAATTGCTGTGCACGCCCAGATGCACCAGATTCCAGTAATGGCCGCCGATGGCGCGGTTGATCATCATCGTTTCCGCCGAGGGCTGGAAGCTGTCCCAGTACTTGATCAGTGACTTGGCCTTGCCCAGCACCTGTTCATGCACCTTGCTGTGTGCGAAGTCGAAGGTCTTGTCGCGGATCGGGTCAAGCAGGATGTCGATCCACTCCAGGTAATATTCCGGGGGTACATCCGGGCCGCCGCGGGTGCGGATGCCCAGATCGCGCAGCACGGCTTCCACGGTGGCGTAATCGTTATGCAGCGCGGCCTTCACCAGCCGCTTGAACTCGCCGACCAGCAGCGGATTCAGTCGCTTCACACAGCCGAAGTCGTAAATGACCAGCGTGCCATCCGGCCGGAAAGCGAAATTGCCGGGGTGCGAGTCACAATGCAGCGCCTGCAGGTGGTACATCTGGTCGCACAGCACCTGGAACAGCTTCTGGCCAAGTTCATTGCGCACATGATGCGGGTAATGCTTGGCGGCCTGCAGCCCGTCGCCGGCTTCGTAGCTCAGCGTCAGCACCCGGGTGCTGGTGAAGTCGTCAAAGACCCTGGGGATAATGACCTTGTCGTCATGGGCGTGGAATTCACCGAATTCGCGCAGGTTGGCCGCTTCTTCCAGATAATTCAGCTCGGAGTGCAGCGAAGACCGGATCTCATCGAACAGCTGCTCTTGCAACTCCTTGCTCAGTTTGATCACCCCGGCCAGTTTCAGCGCCATGCGCAAGTGCTTCAGATCGGACTCGCAGCATTCGGCGACGCCGGGGTACTGCACCTTGACGATGACTTCCTCGCCGCTGTGCAGGCGGGCGCGATGCACCTGGCCGATGGAGGCGGCGGCAAACGGTTTTTCGTCAAAATGGGCGAATTTCTCCGACGGTTTGGCGCCCAGTTCATGAATGATCTGTTGCTCGATGACGCCGAAGGGCATCGGCGGGGCTTCCTTTTGCAGGCGGGTCATGGCCTGGGCGATTTCCGGCGGGAAAATATCCTGATATTGCGAGGCGATCTGGCCGACCTTCATCACCGCGCCTTTCATTTCCCCCAGCGTATTGGCGATCTGCTTGCCGATTTCGGTGTACATCTGGCTGCGGGCATCGGCCTTTTCCTCGGCATTGCCGACCATGCTCTTGAACGAGTTGCTCATGACCTTGCCGGTAATGCTGGCGGTCATGCCCGCCAGGCGCATGAAGCGTTTGCCGGGCGTGCTGGCGTGTTTCTTGTTGTCGCTCATGTCAAGGCCTTCGGGTGTTGAGGTTTGGATGGGGCTATACCGCATGCTATGCCGTCATCCGTCCTTGTCAATCGCTTGACGGCAAAAAACGCGGAGATTGGCTTCTTTGTGTTGAGAGTAATTGCTATCTTATCGGGGATGTCATGACAAAAGGCAAGCCGCCTCTCCGGCGGCGCCTGCGGCACGATTACCGAATGACAAGGATAATAACAATATGATTTCACGATTGGCGTTGCTGCTGCTTGGCCTGCTGGCCTGTGTTTCCCCGACTGTGTTTGCCGCCGACGAGCATGATCTGGATGATTTGCGGACCGAGATAACCTCCGGCCAGTGGCAACTGGTGCGCAACGACGAATTGCGCCACATCAAGACCTATGCCCGCCATGAGGAGGGCAAGCGCCTGCGCTCGTTCCGCGCCGAGGGTATGCTGGATACTTCGCTGGACGCCATTGCCCGCGTCTATACCGATGTCGAGAACATGCCGCGGTGGTACTGGGAAACCCGTGAGGCCCGGCTGCTGCGCAAGGTCAGCGACCGGGAATACTATTACTACATGCGTTTCAACGCGCCGCTCAACCTGCCCGACCGCGATGCCGTGTTTCATGCGGTGATCGAACCCTATACCGCCAAGCGCGGCTACATGATGATCACGGTCAAGGCGGTTCCGGACTACCTGCCGCCAAAGGCGGGGCTGGTGCGCGTGGTGGCGCAGGACCTGTTCGCCAAATTCACGCCGGTCGGCAAGGACAAGGTGTTCTTTGAAACCGAGGGTTACGTCGATCCGGGTGGCAAGGTGCCGGCCTGGACCATCAATTTCGTGCAAAAGCGGGTGCCGTACCTGATCATGGTGTCTTTGCTGCGCATGTCGCAGACCAAGGAATATACCGAGGCCACCGGCCCGACCGCCTATACTTTCCGTGAATGACTTTTGCGAGTTTCCGGCATGCACATGATGCGGAGGATGGCGCTGATCATCCGCGGCTGGTTGTTGTCTGGTGCGGGATCCGGCGGGAAATCGGGCATGTCGCCCGCAGGATTGCTGTCGTTGGCGCTGCTGCCGGGTGTTCATGAACCGGTCTTCGCCGATGAGTTGCAGGAACTGCGCGACGATGGCTACGGCCATCAGTGGGTGCTGGTTACCCGCGACGATACGCGCGGCATCCGCACCTGGGCCCGGCTGGAGGAGGGCAAGCGGGTCCGCTCCTGGAAAATCGACGCCATCCTCAACGCTTCCCTGGAGGCCATCGCCCGGGCCCATACCGACGTCGCCGCCATGCCGCGCTGGTACTGGGAAACCCAGGAAGCGCGGCTGCTGAAGAAAGTCAGCCGCACGGAGTTCTATTACTACATGCGCTTCAACGCGCCGCTGGGCCTGCCCGACCGCGACGGTATTTTCCATGCGGTGATCGACCCCTATAACGCCCGCCGCGGCAGCCTGGTGCTGCGTGTCAACGCGGTGCCGGGTTATCTGCCCGAAACACCGGGACTGGTGCGGGTGTTGTCGCAGGATTTCGTGGTGAAGCTGACGCCGCTGGGTAAGGGAAAGACCCGTTTCGAAGCTGAGGGCTACGTCGATCCCGGCGGCGTCGCCCCGGCATGGACGGTGAATTTCGTCCAGCGCCGGGTGCCGTATCTCATCATGGTGTCCATGATCCGCCAGCTGCAACGGCAGGATGGCGGCACGCCGGACAACGACTTCCTGTATATCGACCCTTCGCCCTGATCCTCATCGGCTTTACAGGAAGCGCGCTGCCTGTTCCAGGCTGAGGCGCCGGTTGCGCGGATGCAACTGGCTGCGGTCGCCGTAGCCCAGATTCAGCAGGAAGTTGGATTTCCAGCCGGTCCCGGCCAAAAACAGCTCATCCACCTTGGCGTTGTCGAAGCCGCCCATCGGTCCGCAATCCAGTCCCAGCGCCCGCGCCGCCAGAATCAGGTAGGCCCCTTGCAGGCTGCCGTTCTGGAAGGCGGTTTTCTGGATCAGGGCGTCGTTCCCGATATACCAGCTGCGCGCGTCGGTATGCGGGAACAGCTGCGGCAGATGCTCGTAGAACGCGGTGTCATAGGCGACGATGACGGTGACCGGCGCGTTCATCGTCTTCTCGACATTGCCCGGCGACAGCGCCGGAACCAGCTTCTGCTTGGCTTCGGCGGTCGTCAGGAACACCAGCCGCGCCGGGTTGGTGTTGGCGGCGGTGGGCGGCAGGCTGGCCAGCGTGAACAGCTGTTCCAGCAGGTCGCGGCTGACCGGCTTGTCCTGCCAGTGCGAGAAGGTGCGCGCTTCGGTAAACAATTGTTGCAGCGCGCCGGCATTCAAGGGTGTGTTCATCATTGTCTCCGGGTATTCAGGGCAGGTCGAACCACAGCGCTTCGGCCGCGGTCAGGGTGTGCAATTCGCGGCTGTCGGTGGTCGCTTCCGCGCCATCGCCGTCAGTCAGCAGTGTCCGGTCCAGATGCACCTGACCGCTGATGACGTGCAGATAGCCGGTCGAGCCATCCAAGGGCAGCGTCAAGCGTTGGTCGGCATCCAGTTTCAGCCGGTAAATCCGGGCGTTCTGCAATATCCGCATCGAGCCGTCGGTGCCGTCCGGCGACACGATCAGGCGCAGCCCGGCGCGGTCATCGGGTTGCAGTTCCTGATAGCCCGGCGCGGTATTCTGGCGATCCGGATACAGCCAGATCTGAAGGATGCGGGTTTCCTCATGCGGCTGGCGGTTATGCTCGCTGTGGGTGATGCCGCTGCCCGCGCTCATCAGCTGGAACTGGCCGGCGCGCAGATGCGTTTCGTTGCCCATGCTGTCCTTGTGACTGATCACGCCTTTCAATACATAGGTCAGGATTTCCATGTTGTCGTGCGGATGCTGGCCGAAGCCGGTCAGGGCGCGGATGCGGTCGTCGTTGATGACGCGCAGCGCCGACACGCCCATGTAGCGCGGATCGTACCAGGAGCCGAACGAAAAACTGTGGAAGGAGTCCAGCCAGCCGAAGTTGGCATGGCCGCGGTTGGCGGCGGGGTGGACGGTTATCATGGCAGCCTCCGGCATCGCCCATCGGGGGTGATGCATCTGTATGAGGTTACTGTAGGCGGCCGTGGCGGACGGGGGTAGCCGGGGATTACGGGAAAGCGTGTTCGCGTTGCAGAAACACCTGCGCCAACGCCGCTTTCAACGCATCCTCCAGGCGGTGCGCGGACAGGGCGACGGCCTGGCTCCAGTCCTCGGCGGCTTGCCCGTCGGCGCCGTCGGTGATGAACTTCAGGCAGAGGAAGGGCGCGTTGAACGCTGCGCAGACCTTGGCCAGCGCATAGCTTTCCATATCAATTACTTCCAGATGGAAAACGGGGTGGGCCTCGGTGACAAAGCTGTCGCCGGTGAAGCAGGCGGCGCTGGGCAGACCTTCGATGGCAAGGCCGTTTTCCAGCCGCTTGGCGGTTTCAAAGGGGGTCTGTCCCAGCGGTACGTCCATGGCGGTGCAATCCATGTCGCGCTGGACGAACGCGGTGACATTCACCACTTCGCCCGAGGCAAAGCAATGCGAGCCCGCCGAGCCGACATTGACTACCAGCGGCATTTCCGCACAGGCCGCCAAATGCCGGGTCAGCGCCAGCGTGGCGTTGACCTTGCCGACGCCGGTGTATAGCACGTTGTCGGCCAAGGGATTCAGGCGGTGCTGATGGTTTTCCTGTTCCAGCGCCAGTACCAGCAAAACGGGGCGGTTCATTCAGTCACCGTAGCTGAAGAGGGCGCGGTTGCGCAGGCCGTTCCACATAAAGTCGTTCAGCCCCGCCAGATTGATCAGCGTTGCCGTGCCGCCCACGGTGTGGCCGCAGCGTTCGCACAATTCGCAAGTAGCGCGCAGGGTGCCGCCGGTGGCCAGCACGTCGTCGACAATCAGCACCCGTTGCGGGGTGAAGTTGCTGGACATCTGCAGGCTGTCCTGCCCGTATTCCAGCGCATAGGACACGGTATGGTGGGGCGGCGGCAGCTTGCCCGGCTTGCGGACCACCAGCAAGCCCTTGTCCAATGCATACGACAACCCGCCCGCCAGAATAAAGCCGCGTGATTCCACCCCGACGATGGCGTCAATGCCTTGCCATTCCTCCGCCGAAAACAGGGCGGTGACGGCGTCGATGGTATCGCGGAAACGGTCGTGCAGCAGCGGCGTCATGTCGCGGAACAGGATGCCCGGTTTGGGAAAATCGGGAATGCAGCGGATGTGTTGCTCAAGTTCGGACAACGGCATGGCGGAGGGTCCTGACAGGTTATCGGGAAATAGTAACTGTTCTTGGCTGGCTCCGGACATCCCCCTGCCAAAAGCAGGCAAAATAGAGTACTGTGGTCTCACTTTTACGCCCATCGAACGACGACAACAAATCTCAGGGAGAACGCCGCCATGAGCCAGCCCCATTTTCGTACCTGCAACCTCTGCGAAGCCATGTGCGGCGTCGCCATCACCACCGGGCTGGACCTGGATGGCGAGACACCGGTGGTCACCTCGATCAAGGGCGATGACGCCGATCCGTTCAGCCGGGGCCATGTCTGCGCCAAGACCATCGGCCTGAAAAGCCTGCATGAAGATCCGGACCGTCTGCGTTATCCCCTGAAGCGGGTGGGCGGAGAATGGCAGGAAATTTCCTGGGATCAGGCCTTTGATGAAGTGGAGCAGGGCATCCGCCGGGTGCAGCGCGAACACGGCCGTCATGCCATGGCGTTTTATGCCGGAAATCCGACGGTGCATAACCTGGGTGCGACCCTGTTCGCCGCGCCGCTGATGGCCTCGCTGCATTCGCGCAACAAGTTCAGCGCAACCAGCGTCGACCAGTTGCCGCACATGCTGGCCGCCTTGCAGATGTTCGGTCACCAGTTGATGCTGCCGATTCCGGACATCGACAACACCGATTTCATGCTGATGCTGGGCGCGAATCCCGCAGCCTCCAACGGCAGCCTGATGAGCGCGGGCGATCCGATGGGGCGTCTGAAGAAAATCACTGAGCGCGGCGGCAGGCTGATTGTCCTCGATCCGCGCCGCACCGAAACCGCGAAGTGCTTCGAGCACCAGTTCATCAAGCCCGCAGGCGATGTCTATTTCCTGGCGGCCTTCCTCAATGTGTTGTTTACCGACAATGTCGTGTCGCTGGGCGAGTTGAAGGGCCGCGTTACCGGGCTGGAAGTGCTGAAAGCCGCCGTTGCCGCCTTTGAGCCGGAAGATGTCGAGGCCGCCACCGGCATTTCCGCTGACTGGATCCGTCGCACCGCCCATGAGTTCGCCGCTGCCGAGCGCGCCGTCTGTTACGGTCGCATGGGCGTCTGCACCCAGCCGTGGGGCGGCGTCAGCGCCTGGCTGGTCAACGCCATCAATGTCGTCACCGGCAATGTCGATGCCCCCGGCGGCGCCATGTTTACCCATCCGGCGGTCGATCTGGTCGGTCTGACCTCGTCCTCGCCCGCCTTGCGCGGCAGCTTCAACCGTTACCGGTCGCGCGTGCGCGGCCTGCCGGAATTCAACGGCGAGCTGCCGGTGGCGGTGATGGCGGAAGAAATGCTGACGCCGGGGCAGGGCCAGATTCGC
>DASUIM010000121.1:0-1409 GCA_036279775.1 Fluviicoccus sp.
CTATCTGGGCGAGTTGTTGTTTCCGTTCATGGCGCACCATCCGCGCCTGCAGGTGTCGCTGGATCTCGAAGACCGCACCGTCGACCTGGTGCGCGAAGGCTATGACCTTGGCATCCGCGTCACCCGTTCCCCGGCGCTGGAGCTGCGCGCCCGGCAGCTGGCGGTCAGCCGCCGTGTGGTCTGCTGCAGTCCCGCCTATGCCGAACAGCACGGTCTGCCAAAGACGCTGGACGAGCTGTTGAAGCATGAAGCCATCGGCTACTCCAATGTCAGCGCCAGCCAGTTGTGGCAGTTCGAACCGGAAACCCCCGGTGGCGAAGTGCGTGCGCTGGCGATGCGCGGCCGCATCATGGTCAACAACGGCGAATCGGCGCGTTCCGCCGCTGTCGCCGGGCTGGGCGTGGCCATGCTGCCGCTGTTCATCGTCGGCGACGCGCTGTGCAAGGGCGACCTGATCATGCTGCCCGACCTGGCCGAGCCGGTGCCCGACCATATCTTCGCGGTCTACCCGCAAACCCGCTATGTCAGCCGGGCGGTGCGCGGCGTCATTGATTATCTGGTGACTTCCCTGAGTGAAACCCCGCCGTGGGAGCGCGGCTTGCCGTGCCGTGGTGTTCGCCCCTTGGAAACAGCCTGAGCATCCCGGCGACGCTTCTGCCGGTCCGGGATCGGGATTACAGTGGGTGCATTCACTGAATGAGGGGTTACATCATGAAAATCAGACAAGTCACCGGGCTGGTGCGCGGTCAGGCCGCCAGCGATGGCGCGGGCGTGAAGCTGTCGCGGGTGATCGGCAACGGCCAGCTGCCCATGCTCGACCCGTTCCTGATGCTGGACGAATTCCGCTCGGATGAAGCCGGGGACTATATCGCCGGTTTCCCCGACCACCCGCATCGCGGCTTTGAAACCGTGACCTACATGCTGGCCGGGCGCATGCGCCACCACGATAATCAGGGCAACAGCGGCCTGCTGGAAGCGGGCAGCGTGCAATGGATGACCGCCGGGCGCGGCATTGTCCACTCGGAAATGCCGGAGCAGGAAGACGGTCTGATGTGGGGCTTCCAGCTGTGGGTGAACCTGCCCGCCCGCGACAAGATGATGCCGCCGCGCTATCAGGACATCCGTCCCGAGCAGGTGCCGGAAGTGGCCTTTGATGGCGGCAAGGTACGGGTGGTTGCCGGGGAATTCGCGGGCGTGGCCGGGCCGGTGGAGGGCATTGTCACCGCGCCCTTTTATCTGGATGTGCGGCTGGATGCGGGCGGACAGTTCGCGTCGGCGGTGCCCGCAGGGCATCATGCCTTCGCCTATGTCTATCAGGGCGGGGCGGTGATTGCCGGGAAGCCGGTGGCGCGTGGCCAGCTGGCTGTTCTGGGCGAGGGCGACCGGGTGGAAGCGGCGGCGGGCGATGA
>DASUIM010000122.1:0-1384 GCA_036279775.1 Fluviicoccus sp.
TTACTACAACGAGCCGGTCAATCCCTGGGGCGCGCTGACCGCCACCGAACCGTTGCAACAGGCGGTGCTGGCCGAGCTGGACCGGCTGCCGCCGGACACGCCCTGCCCGGTCTTCGCCGAATGGTTTGAACACAGCCCGCCGGGCCTGCCCAGCCGGTACGTCCTCGCCCGGATCAGCGCCGGGCGGGCGGCGGCCTGCGCCGCGCCGGAATGGAGCTGGCTGCAGGACGGCCGTACCCAGGAAGCGCGCGCACTGCGGGATCGCTATCTTGCGCTGACGGATCAGGCGGATGGCCGGCAACGGGAGTGGCTGATCGCCGGGCTGACCGGCGGCGGCGGTGACTGTTTCGACCCGGCCAAACGCAAGAACCGGCCCTGGCTGGGCGACTTCTGCCGGACGCGGGTATCCGAGCCCCAGGAAGTCGGGCCGGTGCTGAAACACAGCCGCCTGCGCCTGACCAACGGCGAACGCTATCGCCGCACCGGCCTGCCGCCGCTGCCGGACCGGACCCGGCCCGCCGGGACGGTGCAGGCGGCCGCACAAGAGAACTGGCTGCTGGGGCTGGTTCCGGTTGGCGACGAGTCGGCCCGCGCCGCCATGCGGCAACAGGCCCGCGCCTTCCGCGATGCGGGCTGGCGGCTGTCCGCGGCCACGCGCTGGCAACACCCGCGCCTGGCCTCGACGCTGGTGGAGCTGACCCTGTTCCGGGACGGGGACGGAAGCGATGAGCGGCTGTTGCTGGTGCTGACGCCGCAGCGGTTGCAGGCGGTCAGCGTTCCCGAGCGATTCCGCTATCAGTACGATGCGGGCGCCCTGGCGGCGGTGTCCGATCTGGACCATGACGGCAATCTGGAAGTCTGGCTGCGCGGCGAGAACGGCGAGTGCGACGGCGAAGGCCTGCAGCCGGGCCGCGACTGCGCCGTGCCCAGCCTCTATATGGGCGAAGTACGCGGCGACAGCCTCAGCTATTTCGTGAAATCGGCCGCCCGGAAACCCTAGGACCGGCCGAGGCTTCCGCCTTATTCGTCCGTCAGGCTGCACTCGTAATTGCTTGGCTCCAGCTTGCAGCGCACTTTCTTCAGCAACTGCATCATGCGTGGATCGTAGTAACCCTCTTTCGTCACCGCCAGGCGGGCGTTGCGCAGCATGTTGACATAACCGGGCTTGTCGGTTTCGGGAATGTCCATCCAGTATTTCACCGGAATGGCGCTCTCGGTTTCCAGGATGAACTGGTAGGCCGGGGCCAGCTGCATGGCGGTGAATTCCCGCACCAGCTGGCCGATGCCGTCGGGGAATTTGCCGCGGTGCATCATCAGCACGCCGGTCACCTGCAACAACGGGAACTTGAAGATCGCCCCGCGCGCGTTGCCCTTGTCGTCGGTC
>DASUIM010000123.1:0-3025 GCA_036279775.1 Fluviicoccus sp.
ACCGCTTCGATCCATCTGCAGCTGTATGTGCGCTTCGACATCGACGGCATGACACCCGGCCTGTGGCCCTTGCTGGCCAAGGCGCTGGGGCCGTGCGGGCCTTACCTGCTGTCGCCGCCGGAACGTTACTGGAAGATGCCCGATTGCCTGGGTTTCCATATCGGCTTCACCACCGACCCGGAGCTGGTGTGGCGGCTGGTGCGGGCGCTGGCTCCGCAAGGATGGACGCTGTCCGGGGATGAGTATGATCTGTCGGCGGTGTGGAATCCGGGGGACTGGGCGGCGCTGGTGCACCGGGATGTGAAGTGGGCGGAGTTGCAGTTGACGCGGCGGGAGGAATAAGCCGCGTCGTACGGTTCCGTCACACCAGGCGTTGCTGCAACAACCACTCCCCCGTCCGTTGCAAGCCCGTTTGCAGATCCACCGCCGCCTTGTACCCCAGCACCCGCTCCGCCTTGGCGATCGAATACCCCGCCCGCCGCGTCATCATCGCCAGCGACCCGGCGCTGATTTCCGTGTTCCGCTTCAGCACATCGTTCAGCAGCCACTCCCCGGCGCGGGTCACCGTCTTCGCCACCGCCGTCGGCAGCACCGGCGGCTTGCCTGCATGTCCCGCCCAGCGCCAGTGCGGCGTGAAGAAGTCGAGACAGGGCACGCTCTTGCCATCGGTAATGTTGAAGATCTGGCCGCTGCCCGCCGGATTCAGCGCCGCCGCCACCATCCCGTCCAGCAGGTTGTCGATGTACACCGGGCTGAACAGCCCGCGCCCTCCCGCCGGCAACAGGAACTGGCGCTTCTTCATCATGTCCAGCGGAATCAGCACCCACGGCCGTGAACCGGGGCCGTAGACATCGCCCGGCCGCACGATGGTGCAGGCCAGCTCCCCCGCCGCGTGCGCCGCCAGCACCGGATGCTCGCTGGCCGCCTTGGCGTCGCAATAGGGAAAACCGCTCAGCAGGGCGATGTCATCGCTTTCGGAGCGGTCGGTGTCGAAGTCCAGCCCATAGGCGGCAATCGACGACAGGTGCAGGAAGCGGCTCGCGTCCCCTTGCACCGCCGCCTGTACCGCCAGCCGGGCGCTGCCCAGGCTGACCGAGCGGTACAGCGCCGCCGGAGCCGCATTCGACACCACGGCGGCGGTGTGGATCACCAGTTCGCAGCCCTTGGCCAGCGCCTGCCAGTCGCCCGGCTGCGCCACATTGGCGGCGTGCACGTTCAATTCACGGTTGGCGTTGAGGTCGACCCCGACCACGCCGGAACCCAGCGCGCGGAAACGGTCGGCGATGGCGCGGCCGATAAAGCCGTTGGCGCCGGTGATGAAAACCTTGGCGGGTATCTGCATGGTCTGGATTTCCGGAATGAGGTGATGGGTGTCTCTGCAACGCCAGGCTGACTGACATGGCGTCGCCAGAATATATAACTGCGGGGGATGTGGCGGAAAGGGCCGCGCGGCGTCGCAAACCTTTGACGGCGGCCAATGCGCCGGGACGGTTCAATCGGCCCCCTTGGCCTCCCCCTTTCCGGCGTTGAGGATGGCCACCAGCGGCGCGCCAAACAGCATCAGCACGCCGCCGGCGGCGCGGGAAACCGGCGTGGCCATGGCCGCCGCAATGACCTCCCCGGCCGAACCGTCCACCTCGACCGGCACATCGTAGATGCGGTTCAGCCGGTAGGAAGCTTCCTTCCCCACATCCGCGACCGAGGCCGCGTAGCGCTTGCCTTTCAGTTTGATGCGGGTAATGGCCCCGGCCCGGCCGCGTTCGTCATGCCACGGCTGGTAACCGGCAGCGAAGGCCGCCGCCGCCAGGGCGGGTCCGGCGTCGGGGCTGACCGTCAGGTAGAGATCCCCTTCGGTGGTGCCGTCGCGACGCACCCGGAACACGGCGGGCATGGCGGCGACAAAGGGGTGGAAACTTCCCCGGATTGACTGCACCAGCACCGGCGGCGCTTCGAAGACGTAATGGAATTCCGGCGACAGCGCCACCAGATAACGCCCGTCGCCGGAGATCAGCACCGAGGCGATGCGTTCGTTGTAAAGCTGCCCGCCGCGACCGGCGGGCGACAGGCACCCCGCCAGCAAGGCCGTCAGGCCCGCTCCGGCGGCGATCATCAGCTGTCGCCTGTTCACCATGAATCCCTCCATAAGCACACTGCGCCGCCGCCCGCGCGGCGGCCGGTCTTCAATCCCCGGTCTTCAGCGCCGCGTTCAACGCGCGCATCTGGTCGCCGGGGTCCTTGCCGGTCAGGTCGCTGACCGATTGTGTCGCCGCCACTGGCTTGAAACCGGCGGCCTGCAGACGCTGCATCACCGTCTCGGGCGTGGTGTTGGCCACCTGCGCCAGCGTGGCGATGGGCGTTCCCGCCAGGGCCCGCACCGGGGCCATGAACGGTTTCTCGCCGCCTTCGTCTTCTTCCAGCGGAATGAAGCTGAGCGCCAGCACCAGCGCGAACACCCCGACAAAGGCCTGCCCGCGCCGCCCGGCCAGATGGCGCTTGAACGCGCTGAGGTTGCTGGTGACATGCAGGCCGACGCCCGCCAGCAGCGCCCAGCTCAGCCATTCGTGGGCTTCCTTGTTCAAGCCGCTGTCGAGGTGGAAGAACATCAGCACGCCGGTGGAAGCCACCAGCAGGAAAGCGCCGGCGGCGAGGGGGGTGGCCCATTCGCGGGTAATCATCATGGTCAGGCTCCGGGTTCAGGATGAAAAGGCATACTCCCATGATAAAGCCAGAAAGCGGCTGCAATCACGTTATCCCGGTACAAAAGGGGGACAAACCGGCCAAAAGACCGGCCAGAAGTCAACGGCCTGCCCGTTTCAGGGCTCAGGCCCGGCAAACAGGTCGGGGGTCCGGGGCTGCTCGGCCACGGCAGTCCGGGCTTTCGCGCCGCCGGAGCGCCGACGCGGCGCGGCCGGTTTCCCCGCCTTCCGCGACCCGTGTTTCGCCAGCACCGCCCCCTGCGCCGCCCGATTCTCGGCGCTGCGCTTGCGTTCGTAGAGGAACTGCTTCATCACCGCCGTTTCCGCCG
>DASUIM010000124.1:0-1602 GCA_036279775.1 Fluviicoccus sp.
ATCGGCAGCACTTCCGGCTTCAGCGGGCTTTCCTTCTTGCCATCCATCTTGTTGATGTCATACACGGCAATCGATTGGCTGGTGGCGGCATCCGGGTTCAGCGTGGTGTCCACCCACAGGTTGTGTGACTTGGGATGGGTCTTGATGAACAGCGAACCGCCACCCTGCCCCGTCAACTTCTGCACCATCTTCCAGGCGTTGGCCTTGTGACCGGCGGGATCGGTGCCGATCAGCGCGATCGAGTCATCGCCGAGGTGGCCGGTGGACCACACCGGGCCGAAGACCGGGTGATTGAAGTTCGCGCCGCGTCCCGGATGGGGAATCGCGCCTACATCGACCAGTTGCGCCAGCTTGTCGGTCTTGGAGTCGACCACGGCGATCTTGTTCGACTTGTTGGCGGCCACCAGGAAGTAGCGCTTGGTGGAATCCCAGCCGCCGTCATGCAGGAAGCGGGCGGCGTCGATGGTGGTGGTCTTCAGGTTGGTCAGGTCGGAGTAGTCGACCATCATGATCTTGCCGGTTTCCTTGACGTTGATGATCCACTCCGGCTTGAACTCGCTGGCAACGATCGAGGCGACACGCGGTTCCGGGTGGTATTCCTGCGGATCGACGGTCATGCCGCGGGTGGAGACGATCTTCAGCGGTTCCAGGGTTTCGCCCTTCATCACCACGAATTGCGGCGGCCAGTAGGAACCGGCCACGGCCAGCTTGTCCTCGAAGCCCTTGTACTTGGAGGTATCCACCGAACGCGCTTCCAGACCGATCTTGATCTCGGCAACGTTGTCCGGCTTTTCCATCCACAGGTCGATCAGGTTGATGCGGGCGTCACGGCCGATCACGTACAGGTAGCGGCCCGACTTCGACAGGCGGGAAATGTGCACCGCGTAGCCGGTCTTGATGATGTTGACGATCTTCTTGGTATCGCCGTCAATCAGCGCAATCTGCCCGGCATCACGCAGCGTCACCGAGAACAGGTTGTCGATGTTGATCTTGTTCATCTTCTTCTTGGGGCGCTTGTCCGCCGGGATCAGCACCTTCCAGGTATTCTTCATGTCGGCCATGCTGAATTCGGGCGGTTGCGGCGGCTCCTGCTGGATATAGCGCGCCATCAGGTCCACCTGGGCGTCGGTCAGTTCACCGCTGGTTCCCCAGTTCGGCATCCCGGCGGGCGAACCGTAGTTGATGAAGGCTTTCAGGTAGTCGGTGCCCTTCTCCAGGGTGATGTCCGGGGTCAGCGGCTTGCCGGTGGCGCCCTTGCGCAGCACGCCGTGGCAACCGGCGCAGCGTTCGAAGTAGATTTGCTGGCCCTGCTTGAATTCGGCTTCCGTCATTTGCGGGGCCTTGGGGTTGACGTTCTGGTGCATTGGCACGTCGGCCAGCGGCGAAGGCGCGCCCTCGTAGTTGGCGGCGGCGGCGGAGCCGTGCGCGGCCTGGGCGTCAGTGGCGGCGGCATCGGCCGCAAAAGCGGTCTGGATGGCGAACGGCAGCGCCGCAATGGCCAGAAGTTTGTAGGTGGTTTTCATCGGAGTCCCTCATTGCTGACTAGCGAATCGAGCGGTCCGGCCCCATGCCGGGCAACCCGGTCCCGGCGTCACGGCAAGC
>DASUIM010000125.1:0-1090 GCA_036279775.1 Fluviicoccus sp.
GTCTTGCCGACACCGGCATTCTTGTCGAGGAACGAGCCATTGGTGCTGAAGCTGATGTCATCCCCGGACAGCACACCGCTCAACGAACCCGTGGTCGTTGCCGAGCTGTTGCCATCATAGGTCTTGTCCAGTGCGCCGATCGTCGTACTCAGCGCCAGCTTGTCGATGGTGGCCGTCGTCGTGCTGTTCGCCGTCACGTCGTAGTTGCCCGCATCCACACCACTGACAGCGAAACCAACATTCACTGTCTTGCCCACCCCGGCATTCTTGTCGAGGAACGAACCACTGGTGCTGAAGCTGATGTCATCACCCGACAGTACGCCGCCCAACGAGCCCGTGGTCGTTGCCGAGGTGTTGCCGTCGTAAGTCTTGTCCAGCGCGCCGATCGTCGTGCTCAGCGCCAGCTTGTCGATCGTCGCCGTCGTCGTGCTGTTCACCGTCACGTCGTAGTTGGCGGCATCGACGCCACCCACCGTAAAGCCCACACTCACCGTCTTGCCGACACCGGCGTTCTTGTCCAAGAAGCTGCCGCTGGTGTTGAAGCTGACATCATCACCCGACAGCACGCCGGACAAGCTGCCGGTCGTCGTGGCGGACGTGTTGCCATCGTAAGTCTTGTCCAGCGCCGCGATGGTGGTCGACAAGGCCAGCTTGTCGATCGTCGCCGTCGTCGTGGTATTGGCGGTCACGTCGTAGTTGGAGGCATCCACACCACCCACAGTGAAACCAACATTGACCGTCTTGCCGATCCCGGCGTTCTTGTCGAGGAACGAACCATTGGTGCTGAAGCTGACGTCATCACCCGACAGTACGCCGCCCAACGAACCCGTAGTGGTCGCCGAGGCGTTGCCATCGTAGGTCTTGTCCAGCGCGCCGATCGTGGTCGACAGCGCCAGCTTGTCGATCGTCGCCGTCGTCGTGGTATTGGCGGTCACGTCGTAGTTGCCCACATCCACACCTGCCACCGTGAAGCCGACGTTCACCGTCTTGCCCACCCCGGCATTCTTGTCCAGGAACGAACCATTGGTGCTGAAGCTGACGTCATCACCCGACAGCACGCCGCTCAACGAACCCGTAGTGGTCGCCGAGG
>DASUIM010000126.1:0-1929 GCA_036279775.1 Fluviicoccus sp.
CGCGGCCTGATGCCCGACGGCACCTCGCGCTTCTCGCTGAACGGCGAGCCGCTGCTGCACTACATGGGCACCTCCACCTTCGCCAACCACATCGTGGTGCCGGAAATCGCGCTGGCGAAAATCCGTGAGGACGCGCCCTTCGACAAGGTCTGCTACATCGGCTGCGGCGTCACCACCGGCGTCGGCGCGGTGGTGTTCACCGCCAAGGTGGAAGCGGGTGCGAACGTGGTGGTGTTCGGCCTGGGCGGCATCGGCCTGAACGTGATCCAGGGCGCGAAGATGGTGGGCGCGGACAAGATCATCGGCGTCGACATCAACCCGGCACGCCAGGAACTGGCCCGCCAGTTCGGCATGACCCACTTCATCAATCCCAATGAAGTCGAGAACGTGGTCGATGCCATCATCCAGCTCACCGACGGCGGTGCGGATTACAGTTTCGAGTGCATCGGCAACACCAAGGTGATGCGGCAGGCGCTGGAATGCACGCACAAGGGCTGGGGCCAGTCGATCATCATCGGCGTGGCGGAAGCGGGCGCGGAAATCTCGACGCGGCCGTTCCAGCTGGTGACAGGCCGGGTGTGGAAGGGTTCGGCCTTCGGCGGCGCGCGCGGGCGGACGGATGTGCCGAAGATCGT
Source organism: Fluviicoccus sp. (assembly GCA_036279775.1). Taxonomy (GTDB): domain Bacteria; phylum Pseudomonadota; class Gammaproteobacteria; order Pseudomonadales; family Moraxellaceae; genus Fluviicoccus. Next base: position 636 of record DASUIM010000126.1, read on the forward strand.
GGACTGGTACATGGACGGCAAACTCAACATTGATAGCCTGATCACCCACAAGCTGCGGCTGGACCAGATCAACGAAGGCTTCGACCTGATGAAGCGCGGCGAGTCGATCCGCTCGGTGGTGATCTTCTGATGGCGGTCCTGCAATTGTTGAGTGAACACCGCTGCTTCGGCGGTGTTCAGCGCTTTTACCGTCACGACAGCCGCGAGATCGGTCTGCCGATGCAGTTCGCCGCGTACCTGCCGCCGCAGGCGGCGCAGGGCCCGGTGCCCGTCCTGATCTATCTGGCCGGGCTGACTTGCACCGAGGAAACCGCGACGATCAAGGCCGGAGCGCAGCAGTGGGCGGCGCAGCACGGGCTGGCGCTGGTGATGCCGGACACCGGCCCGCGCGGGGCCAACCTGCCGGGCGACAGCGACAGCTGGGATTTCGGGGTCGGGGCGGGCTTCTATCTGGATGCAACGCAGCAGCCGTGGGCGGCGCATTACCGCATGGAAAGCTATATCGTCCGGGAGCTTCCGGCGTTGCTTGGCGAACTGCCGATCGATACCTCACGCATGGGCATTTGCGGCCACTCCATGGGCGGGCACGGCGCACTGACGCTGGCGTTGAAGCACCCGGGCGTGTTCCGTTCGGTGTCGGCCTTCGCACCGATCGCCGCGCCAATGCGCTGCCCGTGGGGACAGAAGGCGTTCGCGGGATACTTGGGGGAAGACCGGGACGTGTGGAGGCGGCATGACGCCAGCGAGTTGATGGCGCGGGTCGCGAATCCCTTTCCCGAAGGCATCCTGATCGACCAGGGGCTGGCCGACAAATTCCTGGCGGAGCAGCTGTATCCGGAGGTGTTCGAGGCGGCCTGTGCGCAGGCCGGCCAGCCGCTGACGCTGCGGCGGCAGGCCGGGTATGACCACGGGTATTACTTCATCCAGAGTTTCATGGAGGATCATGTGGCGCATCATGCGCGGGTGCTGCGGGCATCCTGAACCTTGGTGAATCCGTAGGGGCGCACTGCGTGCGCCCTCTCCGCCGGACATGTCGGGTGGTCACGGAAATAATGTGTGTTCAGCGAACCAGGGCGCACGCAGTGCGCCCCTACGACCGGCCGGTTATTCCGCGGCCACCGCCCCGCCCGTCGTCAGCCTTGGCCCCACCGGCCGGATCTTCCCCGCCATCACATCCTTCAGCACCGGCAGCATCCTGAAGCCGCCCACCGCCACCGCCGTCAGCACGCCGCCCATCATCGCGCCCACCACGCCGCAGGACAAAATGTCCTGGCCGGTCAGGTACAGGCCGGGA
>DASUIM010000127.1:0-2287 GCA_036279775.1 Fluviicoccus sp.
CCAATCTGGTACGAACGTCTAAGGTAGAGCTGCGGCAAACGCCTGTCTTCCGTGGGGAAAAGGCGTCCGCGTTCAGGCAGGGGGACACCGGACATGTTCGGTTGGGGCAAACGCATTCAGGAGCATCGGCTCATCATCGGCGAACAGCCGCCGGTGATGCTGGCGAAAAATGAAACCGTACTCAACGGCGCGCTGCGTCATGGCGTCGCCTTTCCGCACAGCTGCAAGGTGGGCGGCTGCGCCGCCTGCAAGTGCAAGCTGGTATCCGGCCAGGTACGCGAACTCACCGACAAGTCCTACCTGCTGTCCCGGGAAGAAATCCGCGACAACTTCATCCTCGGCTGCCAGAGCATCCCGCTCTCTGACGTGACGGTGGAACTGCCGGTGAACCCGCTGGCCAACCAGCACACCACCGGCACCATCATCCGCCAGACGCCGCTCACCCATGACATCGCCGAAATCCATCTCGCGCTGGACAATGCCATCCGCTACCTGCCCGGCCAGCATGCTTCACTGCGGCCGCTGGACACCGACATCCCCGCCCGCTGCTATTCCTTCGCGCATCGCTGCCATGAGGAAGGCAACCGCGAGATTTCCTTCTTCGTGCGCCGGGTGCCCAACGGCCGGTTCTCAAACTGGCTGCTCGACCCGGCGGCGCTGCATCAACGGATCGCCGTCGAGGCCAGCCTGGGCGATTTCCACCTGCGGCCCGGTGACAGCGCGCTGGTGTGCATGGCGGGCGGCAGCGGCCTGTCACCGTTGATTGCGCTGCTGGAAGGGGCCTGCGACACCGAGGATGCCGACCGGCCGGTGTACCTGCTGATGGGCGCCCGAAGCCAGCGCGACCTGTACTACACCGATGAAATCCGCGCCCTGCAGCAACACTGGCGCGCGCCCTTCACCTTTCTTCCCGTTTTATCGGAAGAACCGGCGGACAGCGACTGGGACGGCCTGCGCGGCTGGGTGACCGACGCGCTGACGCCCGAGATCACCCGCAACGCCCAGGGCTATCTCTGCGGTCCGCCGCCGATGATCGACGTGGCCATCGAGCGCATGACCGCGCTCGGCATGGACCGCGAGGCCCTCTTTTTCGACAAATTCTCCGACCAAACCGCGAGGTGAAAACCATGTTCCGCTATGCGCGTTTCTTTATCGGTCCCGTGTTCTTTACGGGCGTGTCGCTGCTGATGGTGCTGGGCCACCAGTGGCTGTGGCTGCCGGGCTTCCTGCTGATCCTGGCGGTGGTGCTGTTCGACCAGCTGCTGTCGCACGACTCCGTCGACCAGCCGTATGACCATCACGGCATCCTCGACTTCGCGCTGTACCTGTCGCTGCCCGCCGCCATGACCTTTTTCTTCATGCTGTTCTGGGTCGCTGGCAGCGGCGGGCAGGACCCGCTCGGTTTCGGCGCGTTCGTGCAGTCGCTGACCGGGATCGATGTCATCGCCGCCCGCAACGACACCGCCTGGTATCACTATGTACTGATGTTCGTGATCCTGGCCCTGCCCGCCACCGGCATTGGCGGTCTGGCCGGTCATGAACTGACACACCGCACCGCCGATCCCTTCGCGCTGTGGCTGGGACGCATCACCATGGCGCTGAACTGGGGCATCGCCTTCCCCATCGAGCATGTCTACGGCCACCATGCCTATGTCGGGACGATGAAGGACCCCGCCACCGCCGCGCGCGGCGACTCCCTGTACCGGCACATTCCCAAGGCGATGCAGCGCACCGTCGTCAACGCCTGGGAAATCGAAAAGGCGCGTCTGGACAAGGTCGGCAAATCCTTCCTGTCGCCCAGCAACGTGCTGGTGCGCATGGCGCTGGTCGCCGCGGCCACCTCGGCCTTCGCCTTCTGGTGCGCTGGCTGGACCGGCCTGCTGTTCCACGGCATCGTCTGCTTCTCCACCAAGGTGGTGCTGGAAGCGCTGAACTATGTGGAACACTACGGCATCGTGCGCGTGCCCTCGCAGCCGGTGCAGCCGCGTCATTCGTGGAACTGCAACCATGTGGTCAGCAGCGTCTTCACCTACAACCTGACCCGCCACAGCCACCACCATGCCGATGCGCAGGTGCACTTCCAGGACCTGCATGCCCACGCCGAACAGCCGTCGATGCCGGGCGGCTTCCTCGCCGCCATCCTGTCCTCGTTCATCCCGCCGCTGTGGCGCCGCATGATCACGCCGAAGCTGCTGGAATGGGACCGCACCCAGGCCGACCGCAACGAATTCCCGCTGATCCGCGCCGCCAACCAGGCCAGCGGCTGGCCGGAGCTGCAGCAGAGCGT
>DASUIM010000128.1:0-2429 GCA_036279775.1 Fluviicoccus sp.
TACGCCACCGCGCTGCTGGCCAGTGTCGAGGAGCGACTGGCTTTCGCCATTCCGGTGGTACCGCCCGCCAGCCTGGTGGACATGGTGTTCGAATGGCCGGTGCTGGGCCACCTGATCCGTTCGGCGCTGGCCACGGCGGGCATCAGCATCCAGGAGGCGCGGCACACGCTGGCGGTGAATTCACCGCTGACCTGGAAGCTGGCCATCCCCAAGGAGCGGGTGCTGCTGATCGGCGGCATGGACGACCGCATCACCTTCACCAAGCACACCCTGCTGCTGTGGGAACACTGGGACCGGCCCGCCGTGCACTGGTTTCCCGGCGGCCATGTGCTGCACTGGGGGCAGGGCGATTACCTTAAGGCCATGCGCCGCTTCCTGGACGGTATCGGCTTCAAGCCCTGAACGGGGCCGGGCTCAGGCGCGCGCGGGCGGAATGGCGTAGGTGCCCGTCGCGTGCGCCACCGGCTCCTCCTGACCTTCCGAATACAGCCACACTTCCCCCACCGCCAGCAGCTTGCCCAGTTTCATCAGGCGGCATTCGCCGATGATGTCGCGGTCCGCCGCCGGCTTGCGCATGAAGTTGATGTTCAGGCTGGTGGTCACCGCCAGCGGCACCATGCCGATTTCCCCGAGAATGGCGGCATACAGCGCCAGATCGGCCGTGGTCATCAGCACCGGCCCCGACACCGTGCCGCCCGGCCGCAATTCCGCATGCCCCACCGGATGCCGCACCGTCGCCGCGCGGTTGCCCACGGCCTCCACCACGCATTTGTTCTGCGGAAATTCCCCGTTCAGGAAGGTCATCAAGGCGTCTGCCGTTACCACGTGCGTGCTCCCGCGAGGGTTGAATGGAACCGCATCATGCCTGCACCGAGGACAGCCGGTCCAGCACCGCCAGATAGCCCGGCGGCTCGTCCACCAGCCCGCGCGCCCGCAGCAGCGCATGCGCGTCCGGCAGGCGGTAAAAGGGCACCGACGCCATGGCGTGGTGCTCGATGTGGAAATTGACATGGCAGGGCGCGACAAAGGTGCGCGCGATCAGCCCGGCGCGGGTGGTGCGGGTATTGCGGAACATGTCCGTGGTCTTTTCGGTGCCCGCGTGTTCGGCCATGGCGCGGATGCGGATGAACAGCGGATAGGGAATCAGGTAAGCCAGCACCCACGCCAGATACAGTTCGCCATGCCCGGCCGCCGCCAGCAGGCCGAACAGCAGCGCATTCATCAACGCTGCCTTCCAGGTATTGCCCGTGAAGGTCTTCACGACGTCCCAGACCGTGCGTCCCTCCTGCGGCAGCTTTTCCACCTGCGAGGCCACCGTCCACTTCAGGTAACCGGCGTCCATCAATATCCGCCCCAGCAGGAACTTCAGCCCGGTCAGGCCGCTCAGGTCGCGCGCGAATTTGCGCAGCAGCGAGGCGCGCGAGCAGGGCAGGCCCGCCACCAGCGAGATGTCGGTGTCTTCCGGCGTGCCCGTCTTGGTGTGGTGGATGAAGTGGTGCACGCGGTATTTGGCCAGATCCAGCCCCAGCGGCCGCGCGCACAGCCAGTCGGCCAGTACATCGTTGGCCCAGCCGCTGGCGAACAGCGTCTTGTGCGAGGCCTCGTGCGTCAGGATGGCCAGCGCCAGTTGGCGTCCGCCCAGCAGCGCCAGCCCCAGCAGTCCGGCCGGAATCATCGCCGCCACGGGCAGCGTCAGCGCCCAGCCGCACAGCGCGAACCCGCCCGCGATCAGGCCCCAGGTGGAAGCGATGCCCCACGCGCCCCAGGCATTGGAGCGGGCGGTGAGGCGCTGGATCTCCTCGCGGCTGAACAGCTCGGTGACCTTGCGGCGGGTGGCCGGGCTGTGGGCGTAAACCGCGTCGCTTTGGATGCCGTCGGTGAGCTGGGCGCTGGTGTTCATCAGGATTACCCGAAATGATATTGATTGGCGATAATCGTAATGTTACACATGATTCCGATCAATGCAAATTATTGTAGTGAATGGAGCGAACATGGACACCCTCAAGACCCTCACTTACCACACCACCGGCCGTATCGCCCGCATCACCCTCAACCGGCCGGCGCGCGGCAACGGCATCACTCTCGATCTGCCGCGCGAACTGGCCGCCTGCGTGGAACGCGCCAACCTCGACCCGGCCATTCATGTCATCGCGCTGTCCGGCAACGGCAGCGGTTTTTGCGGCGGCTATGATCTGGTGGAAAACGCGGAAGGATTGCTGACCGGGCAGGAGAATCCCGAGCGCCCGAAAGGCTCGCCGCTGGACCCGCGGGTGCAGATGCAGAACCACATCCCGAACACGGCCTGGGACCCGATGGTCGATTACGCGATGATGAGCCGCAACGTGAAGGGCTTCATGAGCCTGTTCCACAGCGACAAGCCGGTGGTGTGCAAGGTGCACGGCTTCTGCGTGGCGGGCGGTACCGACATG
>DASUIM010000129.1:0-2183 GCA_036279775.1 Fluviicoccus sp.
CACGGGCGGCGAGAACAGCACCTCGGTGGGCATTGTCGACGACAACCTGCTGGGCTATGGCCACAGCCTCAGCCTGTCGCTGGACAAGAACGCCCAGCGCAGCGGCGTGGTGCTGTCCTTCGACGGCAAGAACCTGTTCGATCACCGCACCGAGCTGGGCCTGGACTACGCCAAGAACGATGACGGCCGCCGCGCCGGTTTCCGGCTCGACCATCCCTTCTATGCCTTCGACACCCGCTGGGCGGGCGGGATCACCGTCATTGATGATCAGCGCGGCATTACCGAGAGCGCCGCCGGTGTGACCACCAACCGCTACGATGACAGCCAGAAATACCTGGAAGCCTACGTCGGCTACGCCGGGCCGGTGCAGAACCGCGAGGTGCGGCGCTGGCGCTTCGGCATCACCTCGAACCGCGAGGTCTACAACAACCAGCAGGCCGGATTCATCGCGCCGCTGCCCGCCGACCAGAGCCTGGCCTACCCCTGGGTGGAATACGAACGGCGCGAGAACAGCTTCGTCACCACGTCCAACCTGTCGCAGCTGTTCCGCAACGAGGACGTGAACCTGGGCGAGGAATGGCGGGTGCGCTTTGGCGCCACCAACCGTCTGGTCGACTCCGGCACCGACGCGCTGATCCTGCAGGCCGCCTACAACAATACCGTCGGTTTCGGCACGCACCACTTGTTGCGCAACACGCTTGGCGCCGGGCTGTTCTGGGATGAGGACCGGCGGGACTGGGTGAATTCCGCCGTCAGCTTCGGTGCGAACTACGATTACTTCATCGACGCCAACAACCGCTGGCACGCCCGGCTGGCGCTGGACGCGGGCAGCGGCCTGACCGGCGAGAACGTGCTGACGGCGGGCGGCGGCACCATGCTGCGCGGCTATCCCTCCGGCTGGCAGCGCGGCGACCGGCGGGTGGTGATGAACGTGGAACGGCGGCATTTCTACAACACGCACGTGCTGAACCTGTTCCGCATCGGCTCGGCGGCCTTCATCGAGGCCGGGAAGGCCTGGGACTCGGCCAACAGCGTGGTGCAGAGCGATTCGGTGCTGGCGGACATCGGCATCGGCCTGCGGGCGAATTCCTCGAAGGCCCGCCCCAACCATGTGATGCACCTGGATCTGGCGGTGCCGGTCACCGACCGGGGCAAGGTCAAGGGCTTCCAGTGGTCGTTGCAGTCGCAGAGTTCGTTCTGAGGCCTTCCCCCGGCCGGACGACGGCCGCAATTTTGCCAACGGTTTCCGGTCCGGCGGCGGCGCGCTGCGCTATCATGCCGACATCCGCAACCGACTGGAGCACACGGAACCGTGACCCCCGACCGCCCGGCCCTGATCAGTGAGGACAACGCCGCCTTCATCCAGCAGGGTGTCTCCATCAATGTCGCCTCGCGCGACGTCCGGCATGTGCCCTCGCTGACGCGGGCGCTGGCCTGCCGCCTGGACGGCGGCCGGGTGCGCATCCTGCTGCTGGCCTCGCAATGCGGGGCGCTGCTGCGTGATATCGAGCGCTGCGGGCAGGTCGCCGCCGTCTTCAGCCAGCCCAGCACCCACCGCACCCTGCAGATCAAGGGTTCTGACGCCCGACTCGATCCCCCCGGCGATGCCGACCGCGCCTGCCTGGCCGCCACCGAGGCGGCCTTCGCCCGCGACCTGATGCTGATCGGCTTCGACCGCGCCTTCGTGCGCCGCATGTTCACCCATGACCCGGACGACCTGCGCGCGCTGGTCTTCACCCCCGCCGACGTCTTCCACCAGAGCCCCGGCCCGCGCGCGGGCGAGCGCATTGCGGGGGGCGCATGAAAACCTCTCTGGACGCCATCCGCCATTGCCTGGAAGGGGTCATTCCCGGCGTGGTCGCCACCTGCGACGCCGACGGCATCCCCAATGTTTCCTACGTGTCGCAGATCCACTACGCGGACAGCGCCCATGTCGCCCTGTCCTTCCAGTTCTTCAACAAGACGCGCGGCAACATGCTGGCCAATCCGCAGCTGACCGCCTACCTGATCGACCCGGAAACCGGCGGCCGCTACCGGCTGGCGCTGCTGTACCTGCGCACCGAGACCGAGGGGCCGCTGTTCCAGCGCATGAAGGCCAAGCTGGCGGGCATCGCCTCGCAGACCGGCATGGCGGGGGTGTTCCGGCTGCAGGGGGCGGACATCTGCCGCGTGCTGGACATCGA
>DASUIM010000130.1:0-2349 GCA_036279775.1 Fluviicoccus sp.
GCCTTGTGGTTCATGAAACGGCATGGCATTGACAGCCCGGACGCCGGTTTGCAGCGCGACATCCTGCAACAGGCCTGTGCGGCCAAGGAAGCGCTGACTTCCGTCGAAAGCGTAACGCTGGCGGTCGCCGGTTATCAGGACGAGCTGACCCGTACCGAATTTGAAAGCCTGATCACCCCGCTGGTGGAAAAGACCCTGAAGGCCTGCCGTCGTTGCCTGCGCGATGCCAACCTCAAGGCCGACGGGATCCGCGAAGTGGTGATGGTCGGCGGCTCCACCCGTGTGCCGCTGGTGCGACGGAAAGTGGGGGAATTCTTCGGCCGTCCGGTGCTGACCGACATCGATCCGGACAAGGTGGTGGCCGTCGGGGCCGCCATTCAGGCCGACGTGCTGGCGGGCAACAAGCCGGACAGCACCATGCTGCTGCTGGATGTGATTCCGCTGTCGCTGGGGCTGGAAACCATGGGCGGCCTGGTGGAGAAGATCGTGCCGCGCAATACGCCGATTCCGGTGACGCGCGTCCAGGAATTCACCACCTATCAGGATGGCCAGACGGCGATGAGCATTCACGTGCTGCAAGGCGAGCGCGAGCTGGTGGCCGATTGCCGGTCGCTGGCGCGTTTCACCTTGCGCGGCATTCCGCCAATGGCGGCGGGCGCGGCGCGTATTCGCGTCGTCTTTCAGGTGGATGCGGATGGCCTGCTGGAAGTGTCCGCCACCGAAATGCAGACCGGGGCGCGCAGCGAGATCGTCGTCAAGCCGTCCTATGGCCTCAGCGACGGCGATGTCGAGCGCATGCTCAGCGAGTCCTGGCGGCAAGCCGAGGCCGATAAGGCCGCGCGGGCGCTGCTGGAGGAAAAGGTCGAGAGCCGCGCCATCCTCGAAGCGGTGCGTCAGGCGCTGAAGGCCGATAGCGGCCTGTTGTGCGAAGGCGAACTGTCGACCTTGCAGGAAGGCATCAAGCACCTCGACATCGCGCTGGGGTCCAGCCAGATCGCCGTGGTGCGCAAGGCGCGCGAAGCCCTGACCCCGTTGGCCGACGCCTTCGCGGCGCGCCGCATGAACCAGCACATTCAAGAAGCGCTGAGCGGGCACAAGCTCAGCGATTGGGAGTAAACGAACCATGCCGCAAATCATTTTCCTGCCCCATCACGAAATTTGCCCGGAAGGGGCGGTGGTGGAGGCCCAGAAGGGCGAGAGCATTTGCGAAGCCGCGCTGCGCAACGATCTGGCGATCGAGCATGCCTGCGACATGGTTTGCGCCTGCACCACCTGCCACGTCATTGTCCGCGAGGGGCTGGACAGCCTGAACGAGATGGACGACCTGGAAGCCGACCTGCTGGACAAGGCCTGGGGCCTGGAGCCGGATTCACGGCTATCCTGCCAGTCAATTGTCGGGGATGAGGACCTGGTGGTGGAAATCCCCAAGTACACCATCAACCACGCTGCCGAAAAGCACTGAGGAACCCGCCATGAGCCTGAAATGGACCGACTCCCGCGAGCTGGCGATTGCGCTGCTGGAAGCCCATCCCGAGGTGGATCCGAAGACCATCCGCTTCACCGACCTCTACAACTGGATTCTGGCGTTGCCGGAATTCGGCGATGACCCGAAGCATTCCGGTGAAAAAATCCTCGAAGCCGTGCAAATGCTGTGGATTGAAGAAGCGGACTGAGTTCGCCGCGCAAAATTCATCGGGATGCAGGGTGCGGGTGCCGGGAAATAGGCGTATAATTCGCGCTCATTTTTCCGGCTATCCCTTTTCAGGAGTTTTACCATGGCTATCGAACGCACCCTGTCCATCATCAAGCCCGATGCCGTCGCCAAGAACGTGATTGGCGAAATCTACAGCCGCTTTGAAAAGGCCGGCCTGAAGATCGTTGCCGCCAAGATGAAGCACCTGTCCAAGGCCGAAGCCGAAGGCTTCTACGCCGAGCACAGCGCCCGCGGTTTCTTCGGCGACCTGGTGGCCTTCATGACCTCCGGTCCGGTCATCATCCAGGTGCTGGAAGGCGAAAACGCCGTTGCCACCCACCGCGACCTGATGGGCGCCACCGACCCGAAGAAGGCTGACGCCGGCACCATCCGCGCCGATTTCGCCAGCTCCATCGACGAAAACGCTGTCCACGGTTCCGATTCCACGACCTCCGCCGCCCGTGAAATCGCTTACTTCTTCAGCACCATCGAGCTGGCTCCGCGCACTCGCTAAGGCTGAACGGCCGGACCCCGCCCGGGGTCCGGCTTCCACCCCGATGCTCGCGCCCTCCGCGAACATTCGTGCTAGAATCTTCCCCTCTCTTCTTCTGACGACATAACTGGTGTAGCAACCGGTCGCCCATGATGACTACAGA
>DASUIM010000131.1:0-25266 GCA_036279775.1 Fluviicoccus sp.
CGGCTGAAAAGGAGCTCTTATCGGGGCTGGCCGCCGAGCAGGCGCGCCGTCAGGAAGCGGAAAACCGGTTACAGCAGAAGGAGGTCGTGCTTAACGAGCAGGAAACCTTGCGCACCCAGGTCGAAAAAGAATTGGCGCTTCTCGCCGCGCAATACCAGGGAGCCGAACAGCAATGGCAAATCGAGCGGGAAGCTTTGAACCAGCGTCACGATCGTGAATCCACGCTGCTGGCCAGTCGTCTGCAAAACACAGAACAAGTGCTGCAAGTTCAGGAAGCGCAACTGCTGCAAACGGAGATGAGGCTGCTGGAGGCGCAAACCGAGATACGACTGCTGTTGCAACGGCTGGATGGTCTGCAACAGGAGAATGCAGTACTGCGGCAGCAAGCACATGCTCCGCAAAACCGTCGCGAAACGCTCAAGGCGCGCCTGCGGCGCACCTGAGGGTATGCACAGACTCAGAGGGACTTCAAACCGCCCAGATAGGGCTGCAGGACTTCCGGCACGGCAATAGAGCCGTCGGCCTGCTGGTAGTTCTCCATGATCGCGACCAGCGTGCGGCCCACGGCCAGGCCGGAGCCGTTCAGGGTGTGCAGCAATTCCGGCTTGCCATCCTTGTTGCGGAAGCGCGCCTGCATGCGGCGGGCCTGGAAAGCCTCAAAGTTGGAGCAGGAGGAAATCTCGCGGTATTTGCCCTGCGCGGGCAGCCACACTTCCAGATCGTAGGTCTTGGCCGAGGAGAAACCCATGTCGCCGCCGCACAACAGCATGACGCGATACGGCAGCTCCAGCAGTTGCAGGATCTTCTCGGCATGGCCGGTCAATTCCTCCAGCACCGCATCGGACTGTTCCGGTTGCACGAACTGCACCAGTTCCACTTTCTCGAATTGGTGCTGGCGGATCAGACCGCGCGTATCACGACCATAGGAACCGGCCTCGCTACGGAAACATGGCGTGTGCGCCACAAACTTCAACGGCAGTTGGTCGCCACTGACAATTTCGTCGCGCAGGATATTCGTCACCGGCACTTCCGCGGTCGGAATCAGGTAATACTCCTTCTCGCCGCGCAGCTTGAACAGATCTTCCTCGAACTTGGGCAACTGGCCGGTGCCTTGCAGGCTGTCGGCATTGACCATGTAAGGCACATATACTTCTTCGTAGCCGTGCTGCTGGGTATGGGTGTCCAGCATGAACTGCGTCAGGGCGCGTTGCAGGCGGGCCAGCGGACCTTTCAACAGCGAAAAACGCGAGCCGGTAATCTTGGTGGCGGTGGCAAAATCCAGATAGCCCAGCGCCTCCCCCAGATCGGCATGATCCTTGGCTTCAAAGTCCAGCGCGCGCGGCGTGCCCCAGCGGCGCACTTCAACGTTGCCGTTTTCGTCTTCACCGGCGGGAACGGAGGCATGCGGCGTATTGGGGATCGTCAGCAGGAAAGCGTTCAGTTCCGTTTGCAGTGATTCCAGCTCAACCTTGACCGTTTCCAGCCGTGCATTCACTTCCTGCATGCGCGCCATCAGCGGTGCGGTGTCCTCGCCCGACTTCTTGGCCATGCCGATCTGCTTGGCCCCGGCATTGCGCTCGGCCTGCAGATGTTCGGTCTCGGATTGCAGGCTGCGGCGACGCTCTTCAAAGGCCTGCACTTTCGGAATATCAAGCGTGACATTGCGAAGCGCGAGGCGCGCGGCGACTTCTTCGGGCTGGCTGCGTAACAGGCGGGGGTCAAGCATTGCTGTCTCTTTTATAACTCGTTGATGACGTCCACGCCCTTCGGCGGGGTGAACTGGAATACGGAATCGGCGATTTTGCCATTAACCTTGATCTGGCTGAAAGTGATATCGGTCTTCTGGCCCAAGGAGTCACGCAACTGCATGCCGGTCAGCTGGCTGCCGCTGAAGCTGACGCGCAGGGTTTCGAACAGCGCATCCTTGTCCTTCGGCTTCAACACGAAAACCTTGCGGCCCTTGGCCGGCTTTTCCTTGTCTTCGCTGATGCTGAAGGACTCGGACATTCTGGCGGCATCGCCAGACAGCAGCAGCGCCGGGGTGTTGCCAACCTGCTTGTCCAGCAACTGCCGGGTAGCCTGCTGCAATTCCGGGTCATACACCCACACAATTTCGTCGTTGGCGACAATTTGCTGGGTAAACGGTTTTTCGGTGTCCCAGCGGAAATTGCCGGGACGGCGCACCAGCATTTGCCCGCTCAGGGTTTGCAGGGGTTTTCCCTGCGGATCCAGCGTGTTCTGGGTAAACGCGGCCTGCATGCTGTTCACTTTGCCAAGCATGGCATTCAGTTGTTTGGCCGGGCTGTCGGCGGCCAGAACCGGACCGGCCGTCATCACCAGTCCCATGAACCAAAGAGCGTTTCGCATAATGCTTCCTGTCTGAACGTATGTCGGGGCAGTGTTCCCTGTTTGCCGTCCCGCTTCCAGCCCCGGTCTGCCGGGGCTTGGTTTGGCTTCTGTAATTTCCCGTTCAATCGTGTTGCGGGGAAATGACCTCGCGTTGGCCGTTGCTTTGCATGGAGCTGACCAGGCCGGCCATCTCCATGGCCTCAATCAGGCGCGCGGCGCGGTTATAGCCGATCTTGAATTTGCGCTGCACAAAAGAGATCGAGGCGCGGCGGGTTTCCAGGACAAAGGCTACGGCCTCGTCGTACAGCGGGTCCTGTTCGGCGTCGGCGTCTTCATCGCCCATACCGCCGGAAACACCCTTGCTGACAGTGCCATCCTCGTTGAAGTCGCCTTCCAGGATTTCGTCGATATAATCCGGCTCGCCCAGCACGCGCCAAGCGTCGCAGACCCGATGAACTTCATCGTCACTGACAAAGGCGCCATGCACCCGTTCCGGAATGTTGGTGCCCACCGGCTGGAACAGCATGTCGCCGTGGCCCAGCAACTGGTCGGCGCCCGGCTGGTCGAGAATGGTGCGGGAGTCGATCTTGCTGGAGACCTGGAAGGCGATACGCGACGGCACGTTGGCCTTGATCAGGCCGGTGATGACGTCCACGGATGGCCGCTGCGTGGCCAGGATCAAGTGGATACCGGCCGCCCGCGCCTTTTGGGCGATCCGGGCGATCAGCTCTTCCGCCTTCTTGCCGGTGGTCATCATCATGTCGGCGAATTCGTCGATCACGATGACCACAAACGGCATTTTCTTCAGTTTCGGCGGGGCATCCTGCAATCCGGAATCTTCTTTCTTCCAGATCGGGTCGAGAATGTTTTCGCCGCGCGCTTCCGCTTCATCCAGCTTCTTGTTGAAACCGGCGAGGTTACGCACGCCGACAGCCGCCATCAGCTTGTAGCGGCGTTCCATTTCACCCACCGACCAGCGCAGGGCGTTGCCGGCATCCTTCATGTCGGTCACAACCGGGGTCAGCAGGTGCGGAATCTTGTCGTAGATCGACAGTTCCAGCATTTTCGGGTCGATCAGGATCAGGCGGACTTCTTCCGGCGTCGCCTTGTACAAAATGCTGATCAGCATGGCGTTGACGCCCACCGACTTGCCGGAGCCGGTGGTGCCCGCCACCAGCAGGTGCGGCATCCGCGCCAGATCGGCCACCACGGGCTTGCCGCTGATATCCTTGCCCAGCGCCAGACTGACCGGCGATTCCTTTTCCTGGTAATGCGGCGCCGACAGGATTTCCAGCAGGCGCACCACTTCGCGGTTGGCGTTGGGGATTTCGATGCCGACCGTTGATTTGCCGGGGATCACTTCGACCACCCGCACCGAAATCATGGCCATGGAGCGCGCCAGATCCTTGGCGATATTGGTGATCTTGGCGACCTTGGTGCCGGGAGCGGGATCAATTTCGAAACGGGTGATCACCGGGCCGGGATGGGCGTCGACGACGCGCGCATCAATGTTGAATTCCTTGAGCTTGATCTCCAGCAGTTTCGACAAACGCTCCAGTTGCTCGGGCGAAAAGCCCGGCTTGCGATTGACATCGGGCTTTTCCAGCAGATCCAGGGAGGGAATTTCGTACCAGCGGCGACGGGATGGCGAGTCATCGCGCACCGCCAATGTGGCAACCGCCGGGGCGGCCGCGGGTATTTCCACGTGCTTGGGTTCGATGATGGCGTCTTCGTTGACCAGGAAATCCGTCACTTCCTGCGGATTCTCGGTCATCGTGGTGACCATCTCGTCGATGGCTTCCTGTTCCGCCGGACTGATGAAATCAACGTCGCCGTCATCGTCAATCAGTGAATCCAGAATATCCGTGTCTGCTTCCGCCACGGTTGCCAATTCCGGCGTGATATCAACCGGACTGTCATCCAGCTCTGCTTCCAGCGGCACTGATTCAATGGAGGCGGCCGTCTCGGGTGCCGGGGCCACAGGCGAGGCCTCATGACTGACCCGCGCGGATTCGACGGCGCCATGCACCACCGCCTCATCCAGACGGGCGGCCAGGTCGGCGTCACGCTCAGAGCCTTCCTCAATCCATTGTTCCGTAACCTGATGAATTTCCTGTTCGGTCTCCAGCGTTTCGCTGGCCTCGGGTGCGGTCTCGGCAGTCACAGCGATCGGTGTCGCCGCCGTTTCCGGGAGGTCGCGAACCATGGCATCGAGGTCAGCCATGAGCGCTTGGGCCGGATCATTTTCCGCGGTCAATACAGGCAATTCGTCAGTGATGACCGGGAAATCGTCGTCAGCGAATGCCGGGCTATCCGCTGTCTGGGGCTGATTTTCGGGATTGCCCGTCGAAAAACCGGCGATAACTTCATTGAGCTCGGCCATCAACTGCGGCACTTCTTCCGGAGGCGTGGCCCCGGCGAGTCTCATGTCCAGCTCTTCGGCGGCCAAGGCGACATCCCCCGCCGCCACAGCCGTCGTCGCCGTCGCGGTCAGCACCGGCTCGAGGCGTTCGCCGGAATCCAGCTGCGCCTGCACTTTCTGGTTGGTGATATTGATCTGGAATTGCTGCTCGGACTGCGCCAGCGCCCGCTGCAATTCTGCCTTGCGCGCTTGATGCTCGTGATATTCGGAAACCTTGCGGCGGAATCCGCTCTGCATGTTCAGCAGCAGTGCGTACAAAGGATAGCCCAGCATTTCGAGGGCCGGTTTCCAGGGGAAGCCCGAGACAATGCTCAGGTTGAAGGCCAGTACGGCCATGAGCAGCACGGTCGGGCCGACCAGGTCAAAACTTCCGTACAGCCCCTGCGCCAGTTCCAGTCCGACAATGCCTCCGGCCGCGTTGATGATGTTTTCATCGGGCACGTAGTCATGCAGCGCGAACAGCGTGCTGCAGGCCGCCAGGCTCAGCACGTTCGACATCATCCGTATGGGAAAATTGACCGGCACGGCTTTCGGGCGCCAGATCGCCAGTATCTCGAAGAGACAGAACAACGGGATCAGCAGGGACGCCGATCCGAGGAAACTATGGAAAATATCTGCCAGCCAGGCACCGGCAATACCAGCCGTGTTGGTGACGGCCAGCGTGTCGCTGCTGACCCTCGACCAGCCGGGATCCAGAGGGGAGTAGGTCAGCAGGGCGATAAACAAATAGAGTCCGATACCCAGCCACAGGGCGGACTGCACCTCGCGCACCCCCTTGTGATGGGAAGGCCCTGCGGGCAAGGGCGCGGGAGCGCGGTTCAGGGGCTTCTTGTTTTCGGGTGTTCGGCTAAAAAAGGCTGTCACAGCGGAGTCCGTATCTGCATCAAGGCTGACAAAAACGGCAAGAGTATGCTACCCGCGCCGATAAAGCCAGAGGCATTCGCAAATCGTTGCAAAGCCTGACGGCATCAGGCTTTCAGGCTTGAATGGAACGTAGCGCCGGATGGCGGATTTGCCCGTTTTCGGTGGCTAGCGCCGACTGGAAAATCTTGTCCATTTTCCAGTCACCCGTACCCAGAAAACGCACATGCGGCAAGATGGCGCGGCTTAGCGCCTGGGCGGAAGTCCGGGGCACCGCGCCGGGCATGTTCGTGACGGCGGCAAACCCGAGGCCGTCCTCCCAGTACAGCGGCGCGCGCCAGTCCGTGGCGCGGATGCCTTCAATGCAGCCGCCCTGGTCAATTGCAATATCCACCACTACCCTGCCCTTCGGCATTTTTGCCAGCAAGGCGCGGGAAACGAGTTGCGGAGCTTCCGCGCCGGGCAGCAACACCGCGCCGATCAACAGGTCGGCATCCGGCAGCAGCATGGCCAGGGCGCGCTCGTCATAACGCAGGCAATTAATGCTGCGGTGCTGGCTGTGCAAGGCTTCCAGCGCGGCTTCGGACTGATCCAGCACCCAGACATCCGCCCCCAGCGCCGACGACATGATGGCGGCATGGCTTCCGGCCGTGCCCGCCCCCAGCACCACCACCTTGCCCGGCGGTGTATTCATGACGCCACCCAGCAGCAGCCCTGCGCCGCCTTCCGGTTGCTGCAGGTAATGCATACCGATCTGCACCGCGATCCGTCCGGCAATGGCGCTCATCGGCGCCAGCAGCGGCAGACGGCCGCCGATAGTCAGGGTTTCAAATGCAAACGCCGTGACCTGCTTGTCCAGCAGTTGCCGCAGAACATCGGGGCACGCGGCCAGATGCAGGTAGCAGAACAACAGGAGTCCGGGGCGAAGCAGCGCAAATTCTTCGGGCTGGGGCTCCTTGACCTTGACCACCAGATCGCAGGCATAGATTTCCGCCAGGGACGAAACGATGGCCGCGCCGGCTTCCGCGAAATCCGCATCGGCAAACCCGGCCTTGGTACCGGCGCCTGACTCGACCAGCACCCGCACCCCATCCGCCGTCAGTTCACGCACGGCGGCAGGCACCAGCGCCACCCGTCCTTCCAGGGCCTTGCGTTCGCGTGGAATACCGATCTTCATGGCGCACCCCTTGGTTTTTGTGTGTAGCATCCCCATCATCGGGAGATTGAGTCAGTATAATCCAATCCTCGTCCCTGTAATTTGTCTCCGGAGCTGCTTGTATGGAATCCCGTCACCTTCGCCTGCTGATCCTGGGCTCCGGCCCCGCCGGTTACACAGCCGCTGTCTATGCCGCCCGCGCGAACCTCAAGCCGGTTGTCATTACCGGCATGCAGTCCGGCGGCCAGCTGACCACCACCACCGAAGTCGACAACTGGCCCGGTGATGCCCACGGCCTGACCGGGCCGGACCTGATGGTGCGCATGCAGCAGCATGCCGAGCGCTTCGGCACGGAAGTCATTTTTGACCATATCCACACTGTTGATTTCAAGCAGCGCCCCTTTGTCTTGCAAGGTGACAGCGGCCATTACACCGCCGATGCCGTGATCATCGCCACCGGCGCGTCCGCCCAATACCTGGGGCTGGAGTCCGAACAGGCCTTCAGTGGTCGCGGCGTCAGCGCCTGCGCCACCTGTGACGGCTTTTTCTATCGTGGCCAGAAAGTCATGGTGGTGGGCGGCGGCAATACAGCGGTGGAAGAAGCCCTTTATCTCTCCAATATTGCCGAACATGTAACCCTGGTGCATCGCCGCGACAAGGTGAAATCCGAGAAAATCCTTCAGGATCATCTTTTTGCACGTGAAAAGGAAGGTAAAATCTCCATTGTCTGGAACCACACCCTGGATGAAGTGCTGGGCGATGAAAGCGGCGTGACCGGGGTTCGTCTGAAAAGCACGGCCGACGGTTCAACCCGGAATCTGGATGTTGCCGGCGTCTTCATTGCGATCGGTCACAAGCCGAATACCGACATCTTTGCCGGTCAGCTGGAAATGAACAACGGTTACCTGAAGGTGCGCAGCGGATCCGAAGGCAACGCCACCGCCACCAGCATTGAAGGGGTGTTTGCCGCCGGTGATGTCGCCGATCACGTTTATCGTCAGGCCATTACTTCCGCCGGCTCCGGATGCATGGCCGCGCTGGATGCTGAAAAGTATCTGGATAACTTGAAGTAATGTCTGTAAACATTTGATTATATAGGGGAAGCTTCCAATATTTGGAAGCTTCCCCCAGACTGGAACTCCGGTTATGTCTCCGGTTCTGATTTCGCCTTCCCCACTGGCTTTTCCTCCGGTCACCGACGCTGACGATGACGGCCTTCTGGCCATTGGCGGAGACTTGTCGCCCGCCACTCTCAAACTGGCGTATTCCGGCGGAATTTTCCCGTGGTACAACCCCGGCTGGCCTATCCTCTGGTGGTCCCCCGATCCGCGCTGCGTCATCGATCCAGCGGCCTTCACGGCTTCGCGCTCCCTGAAGAAGCGCCTCAAAACCGGGGCCTTTACCGTGACCGTCGACAAGTGCTTTACCCAGACCATGCGCTTGTGCGCCGCCCCGCGCGCCTACGCCGACTCTACCTGGATCAATGAAGACATGATCCGGGGGTATACGGAGTTGCATCGGCAAGGCCACGCCCACTCGGTGGAAGTCTGGAACCGTTCCGGGGAACTGGTGGGCGGGCTTTACGGCCTGAATCTGGGCCGGTTGTTTTTCGGCGAGTCCATGTTCAGCCGGGAAACCGATGCCTCCAAAGTGGCGTTCGCCTTCCTGATGAAACTGTGCGCCGACTGGCAATTTCCTTTGGTGGACTGCCAGTTGCCGAACGATCACCTCATGAGTCTCGGGGCGTTTACCATCCCCCGCCCTCAGTTTATGGAAGTGCTTTTTGCTGAACGTTTCCAACCCGCGCCCGACTGGCGGCCGGTGCAGGCGATGAATCACTGCACACCGTTCTGAAAGCAGGCTATGCTTCCCCAAAACAAGAAACAGGAATACCGTGATGACGGCTTCATCAGGCATCAAGTTCTTCAGCACGCCGCCGCATGCCTGCAGCTATCTGGATGACCAGAAGGCCATAACGCTTTTTGCGGATCCGCAAGCGCCAATGAACAGCACGCTCTACGGCCAGCTTTCCCTGTACGGATTCCGTCGCAGCGGCAATTACATTTATCGTCCCCAGTGTCAGGACTGCCAGGCCTGCATTCCGGTGCGCATTCCCGTGGATGCCTTTGTGCCGTCTCGCCAGCAGCGCAAGACACAAGCGCGCAACACCGATATCGAAATTACTTCAGTCAGCGCGAACTTTGTTCAGGAACATTATGATTTATATGCAAAATATATTCATATGCGCCATGCGGACGGCGATATGTTTCCGCCGTCGATTGCCCAGTACGTATCCTTCCTGTTTTCCGATTGGTGCAACACCCGGCTGGTCGAGTTTCGTCATCAGGGCCGCCTGCTGGCCGTAGCGGTCTGCGATGTGCTGCGCAACGGCTTGTCGGCGGTGTACACTTTCTACGATCCCGAAGAGGAAAAGCGCAGTCTCGGCACGCTGGCCGTGCTGTGGCAGCTGGGTGAAGCCGACCGGCTGGGCCTGCCGTATGTCTATCTCGGCTACTGGGTCAAGGAAAGCCCGAAGATGGCCTACAAAACACGCTTCCACCCGTTGGAGGCCTTCATGTACCAGCGCTGGCAGGAACTTCCCGCCGACGCCTGACGAAGCGATGGCATGGATATTCACACCTTACAGATTCTGGTCGCGGCATTCGGTCTGGGCTTGCTGGTCGGCTTGCAGCGTGAGCGCGCCGCTTCCGAAGTCGCCGGAATCCGCACCTTTCCCCTGATCACCCTTTCCGGCTCCCTGACCGGGTTGCTGGCCCAGCACTACGGCGGATGGGTGCTGGCGGCCGGCCTGCTGGCGATGACCGCGCTGGTCATCAGCGCCAGCATCATCAAGCAGCGCAGGACGTATGATCCCGGCCTCACCACGGAAGTCGCCGCGCTGTTCATGTATTGTCTTGGCGCCTATCTGTGCATCGGCAGTCTGGCGGTGGCGGTGATGCTGGGCGGGCTGGTGGCCGTTCTGCTTCAACTCAAGGACTACCTGCACGAAACCGTCCGCAAGCTGGGTGAGCACGATATCCATGCCATCATGCGGTTTACCGCGATTGCCCTGGTAATACTGCCGCTGCTTCCCGATCGCAATTTCGGACCGTATCAGGTACTGAACCCCTTCGATATCTGGCGAATGGTCGTCATCATTGTCGGCATCAGCCTTTTTGGATACGCGGCCTACAAGGTTTTCCGCGAAACGGCGGGAACGCTGCTGGCCGGTCTGATCGGCGGCTTGATTTCCAGCACGGCGACCACCGTATCCTATGCCCGGCGAACCCGAGGGGTTCCGGCAGCCTCGCCGCTGGCCGCGCTGGCCATCATGCTGGCCTCGACCGTCGCCTTTCTCCGGATTACGCTTGTCTTTTCCGTGATTGCCCCGATTCAGGCGCTGGCCTTGACGCCGCCGCTGATCATCATGTTCCTGATCATGTCGGCCATTTCCGCAGTCATGTATTTCCACCGCACCGGCGAAGCCACCGAAATGCCGGAACAGGAAAATCCGACCGAGCTGGGCAGCGCTGTTTTTTTCGGTGCGCTTTATGCAGGCATCCTGGTCGCCGTCGCCGCCGCCCGCGACTGGATGGGTGAAGGCGGCCTCTATCTGGTGGCCATGCTTTCCGGATTGACGGATGTGGATGCGATCACCCTCTCGACCGGCCGCTTGGTCGGGCAGTTGCAACTTGAAGCCTCCACCGGCTGGCGACTGGTACTGACCGCCGCAATCGCGAACCTGGCCTTCAAGGCCGGAGCCACCGCCATTCTTGGCGACCGGGGCCTGTTTCTGCGCGTATTCACGGCTTTTGGAATGGCCTCTGCCGGCGGCCTGCTGTTGATTTTGTTCTGGCCGAACTAAACCTTCGCCACGCCCCGATCCGGAATTTTCCGATTAAAACACCAAGCAAGCGGTAGCTTTTTCCAGCGAAGTCTTTTATCTTTACGCAACATTTTGGACGCTTGTACAGCAAAAAAGACGAGGCTACCCGATGACTGCTCTGGCTGGATTGAAAGTTCTTGATTTTACTGGCTTGCTGCCCGGCCCGTTCGGCACCCGCGTGCTGGCGGACATGGGAGCGATGGTATTGCGGGTGGAAGCGCCGACCCGCCCGGACATGGTGCGCATCATGCCTCCGTTCGACAGTAACGGTCTGTCGGCCTGCCACGCCAGCCTGAACCGCAACAAGAGCGGCATCGCCATTGATCTGAAGACGGCGGAAGGCATCGAGATCGTGCGGAGTCTGGTCAAGGAATATGACATTGTCGTCGAGCAATTCCGCCCTGGCGTCATGTCGCGTTTGGGTATCGGCTATGAAGAACTCAAGGCGATCAATCCCAAGCTGATTTATTGCGCCATTACCGGCTACGGCCAGAACGGTGTCTACAAGAACCGGGCCGGTCACGATCTGAATTACCTGGCGATTGCCGGCATTATGGATTACACCGGCCGCCGGGAAGCCGGACCACTGCCCCTGCCCATCCAGGCCGCGGACATTACCGGCGGGCTTTATGCGGTTAGCGGTATCCTGGCAGCGGTGATCCATCGCCTGAAAACCGGCGAAGGCCAGTTTGTCGACATCTCGCTGACCGACGCCGCCTTCAGCTTGCAAGCGCTGACCGCTCCGCCCGCGCTGGTCGGCAATGATCAGCCCAAGCCGGAAACCGACGGACTGAACGGCGGCTCCTTCTATGATTGTTATCGCACCGCCGATAACCGCTTCCTCAGCATCGCCGGTCTGGAGCCGCAATTCTTCTCAGGCTTCTGCATGGCCATTGGCAAGCCGGAGTTGATCCCGCTGGGCATCAGCAAGGCCCCGGAAACCGTGCATCAGGTCAAAACTGCCATCAGCAGTGTCATTGCCCAGAAGTCCCTGGCTGACTGGAATGCGCTGTTCGCCGAAATGGACGTCTGCGTCGAACCGGTGCTGACATTTGCCGAGGCTTGCGAACACCCGCAAATCCGTGATCGCCGTATGGTGATTGATGTTCCCATGGCTAATGGAGAAACCCAGCGGCAAATCGCTTGTCCGGTCGTTTTCAGCGCCACTCCGGTGCAGTACGTCCTGACCGGCGGTCATCTGGGGGCGGAAAGTGATCTCGTCTTGCAAGGCCAGGGTTACTCTACTGAGCAAATCGGTGACCTTAAAAAACGCGGAATTATTGCCTGAAGACAGTGTGACTATTACGTTCCCATGACAGTAAGGAGGTTGCAGCCCTCTCTGCAACCTCCTGCCATTACCGGGCTAAAGGTTCGCACCGCCGGAGTGCAACGGGGACATCATGCTGGGATTCCTGCCTGTGCCGCTGCTGGGGCTTGTAACGCGGATACTGCTCGCCTCCATGCGGGCATCATTATCTTCGCTAGGCCGCTGAAACTGCTTTTGCCGCACCGGCAAACCCCTCTCAGCCGATTCTTTATCCTCATCCGGATCAGTCGTCATCCCTTTGCCATTCTCAATTTTCCGGAAGGGACGCGCTTCACCGACCATAAATACGGCTGGCAGGCTTCGCCTTATCTGAACTTGCTGAAACCAAAATCCGCAGGTGTGGCTTTTTTCCCTTTGCCGCCCTGGGGCCGGAAATGAAAAGCCCGCTTGATGTGACCATTCTTTACCCTGAGGGCCGCCCAAGTTTTGTCGACTTCTGGTCAGGACGTGTCCGGCAGGTTATTGTATCTGCGAAGATCCGTTCGATTCCCGTCGCCTGCACACAGGGCGATTACGAGAACGATCCGGTTTTCCGCGAGGCGTTTCAGGGGTGGATATCCCGCATCTGGCAGGAAAAAGACTTGCTGATGACGGACCTGAATCAACAAAACTGACAATAACGACTGAATAATCAAGGCTTTACTATGGGTATTGCAGATATTTTCAAGCGCTGGCTGGGCCTTTCCGACAACAAGCCGCAGCCGACTCCCGCCAAGCCCGTCAACCGCAATGCGCCGCCCGCAAAAGCACCGGCGCGCCAGGACCTGAAGGAGCTTGCGAAAAGCAAGGAGTCCCAGCAGCGTCAAAACGCCCTGCAGACCACGGCCAATGTCGGTCAATTGATCCAGAAGCACCGCATGAGCGGCGCCGCCGCCCGCAAATCCATCGAGCAGCGTCTCGGTGAACTGCTGGTGGTTGACGCGGCGAACCCCGATTTCTTCCGTCAGCAGGATATTGACCAGCTTCAGGCTTTTGTCCTGTTCGGCGCTACGCCCGAGATCCGGGAAAAAGCCCTGACGTACATTACCGAACAGAATGTGCTGGCTTCGCTGGTCAGTGAGCATCCCAGTTCCCGCATCCGTCAACTGGCTTCCGCACAGATCTCGGATGAAAAGCTGCTGGCATTTGCCGGTGAAGCCATCCGCCACAAGGATAAGGGGCTGTACAAGCAAATCCGTCATCGCCTGGACTCCGTGCATACCGAGAGCAAGGCCCGTGAAGAGAAGCTCCGCCGTCTGGAAAAGATTTGCCATGACATGGAGTCGCAGGCACGCATGTCCGTGACGCCGCTGTTTGCCGCGAAGCTGATCAGTCTGGAAAAGCAGTGGAAAGATGCCTCAACCGCCCCTGACTCCGGCGTCACGGCCGAGTTGCAGGCCCGTTTTGATGCCGCCACGCAATCCGCCCGCTTTGCCCTGGCTGAATCAACCCGCGCCTCCGAAGCCGAAGTTGCGGCCCGTCAGGAACATCATGATGTCATTGACGCCCTGCAGGCGCGTCTCGATGCCCTTTCAGGTTCGGATGCCTGGGTGGGCCATGCGGTATTCCAGTCCGCCCTGCAGCAGCTGGAAGGCCGCTGGGCCCAGGCGTTGACGGCGGCGGCCCCGGAATCCGGGCTGCGTCATCGTTATGAAGCCTTGCACAAGGAGGCCCGCCAGCTGGACCGGTTGCTGGAACAGGCCGACAGCGCTCAGGCCGAGATTACCGCGCTGTTGGCCTCGCTTGCCGCCCAGCCGGATGACGCCACCGCTCTCGCCCGGTTGGCCGACCTGCTGAAACCTCTGTCCCTGAACCGCCAGTCAAGGGTTCCGTCACTGCTGCGGCAAGCGCAGACCCTGATTGAACAGGCCCAGTTGCATGCACCTCGCAAGAAGGCTCCCGCCCGTGCGGAAAAGGCCGCCAAGACTCCCAAGGAGGTGCCGGCCGAGCTGGTCGAATTGCAGGACCGCCTGGCGGCGCTGATTCAGGAAGGCCACGTGCAGGAGGCTGAAAAAATCCTGAAGGATGCCCGTAACCTGGCCAAGAGTCTGAAAGTCAAAAGCGCCCGCCTGCAAGAGCTGGGGGATGAAGTCTACAAGCTGAAGGACTGGGCCAAATTCGCCATACTCCCGAAAAAGGAGGCCTTGGTTGCCCGCATGACCGCTCTGGTTTCCGAAGAGTGCACCGACGCCGCCGCCCGACAGGATCTGATCAAGTCCATTCAGGCGGAGTGGTCTGAACTGGGCAAGATGAATACTGAGGCCGAACGCGCGCTCTGGAAGCAGTTCCAGGAGTTGGGGCAGCAAGCCTGGGAGCCGGTGCAGCGGTATCTGGACGAGCAAAAGGGTCGCGAGGATGCCAACGCCGAACGCCGCGAGGCCTTGTGTCAGGAGCTTCAGGAATATCTGGACAACATGCCCTCCGACGTGAACTGGCAGCGCCATGTCGCCATCCTGCGCACCGCCCGTGAAGAGTGGCAACGTCATCATCCGGTCAGCGCCAAGGTGCATAAGGCGCTCCAGGCGAAATTCTCCAAGGTGATCAATGCCCTGGAAGAGAAACTTCAAACGGAATATCAGCAGCAGGAGAAACGCAAGACCGCGCTGATCAGTCAGGCCGCCGCCTTGATCGACCAAGAGGATATTCGCGCCGCGTGTGAAACCGCCAAGCAGTTGCAACAAGCCTGGAAAGATACCGGTTCGTGCGGGCATGCGCGCGACCAGAAATTGTGGGAGGAGTTCCGCGATCATTGCGACGCTCTCTTCGCCCGTCGCGAGGAAGCCAAAACCCAGCAAAAGACCGAGCTACAGGATATGGTCGATCAGGCGTCCAAGCTGCTGGACCAGATTGAGGATGTTCTGGTGACGGACAATGGCGGTGAAGTCGCCTCTGCCCTGATTGAAGCCTTTGACTCCCTCAGCCTGAATGTCCCCCGCGACCAGCAGCTTGCGCTGCGTGAGCGTTTGGCATCCATCCGCGCGCGTATCGAAGTCGAGCGTCAATCGGCGCTCAAGTCCGACTTCCGCGAAGACGTCAAAAAACTGCCCCGCCTGATGGAAGCCTGCCAAGCGGCGGAAGAGGCCGTATTCGCGGAAGAAGCGGCGGAGAAGTATCAGGCGCCGTGGTTGCCTGAGAGAGCCCCGGCCAGCTTTGCCGAAGAGCTGGAAAAACGCTGGGCCCACCTGCCGCGCACCCGCGAATTGGAACCCGGACAGCAACTGACACTCTTCAATCAGCACTGCCTGTTGCTGGAGATTTTGCTGGACCTGCCCAGCCCGGCCGAAGAGCAGGATTTGCGTGTCTCCCGGCAAATGGCGCTGTTCAAGCTGCAACGTTATCCGAAGACGGCCGAGGAAAAGCAGAAACTGGTGCGTAAAACCCTGCGCGCCGCCATTGTCTGCCCCTGCCTGCCGCCGATGGACAAGTCCTATGCCATGGAGCGTTTCGAGCGGGTGCTGGGTAGCGACGCCTTTCTGGATCTTTTCTAGACAGTCCGACTCCGGCGGGTTACCGCCGGAGTCGCATTCCACCTTCACCGGATAGTGCAATGCCCTTTCGCTGGCAAGCTCTTGGCAAATACCGTCAGGACGCCCCTTGGCTGGTGCTCGATTTCTTTGTCCTGCTGCTCATCACACTCAATTTGCTGTGGCTGGTGATTGACAGTCTGTTGCTGAACTCCGGCGCGGGTATTCTCATCCACTGGCTGCGACCGGATATTGTCCCGACATATCGCGCTGAATGGCATCGGAATGCGTTGCTTTACGATACCTTGCTGACCGGCTTCCTGATTGTGGAACTGCTGATCCGCTGGGTCGTTGCGGCTTACCGTAAAGCTTACCATCGCTGGTTTTTTTATCCGTTCATCCACTGGTATGACGTTCTGGGCTGTCTGCCGGGACTGCAGGCCTTGCGGCTGCTGCGGCTGATTTCGATATTCTACCGACTCAACCGCATGGGCCTGCTCTTGGTGGGCACGGGGCTGATCGATACTGTCAAAAAATACTACGGTATTGTGCTGGAGGAAATTTCCGACCGGATCGTCGTTAACGTGCTCGATGGCGTGCAACGTGAAATCCGCTCCGGCAATCCGGTCTCCGGTCAGATCCGCGAGCGTATCCTCGACCCGCATCGTGAAGTGCTGACTGGCTGGATCTCCGGCCAGTTGACCCAGGTGGCGGCGCACAGTTATCAATCGCACGAACAGGCGCTGGCGGCTTATCTGGAGGAAGTGGCTGCCGAGGCCATCCGGCAGAACCCCGAATGGCGCGCGTTGAAGGGCCGGTTGCCACTGGTGGGGGGGCTGCTTGAACTGGAAATCCAGACCATGACCGGCAGTCTGGTCAACGGCATGGCGTCGCGCCTGATCCGTGATCTGGGCAAGCCCGGCAACCGGGCGCTGGATATTGTTTCCGAGGCGCTCTACGACAATATGACCCGCCCTGACCCGCAAGTAACACAGGCCGTGGAGCAGATTGCGCTGGAAGCGATTGACTTGATCAAGTCACAAGTCACCGTTCAGCAATGGAAGCGTGAGGAGGACAGCGCAAATTCGTAAAAGGGTGTGGCGGAATGCTTGTCACGGCGGGCCGCACGCAGTATCGTGCGGCTTTCGATTGCCCCGCCTCTTGGGGCCTCTTCTATCAAGACGACTATACCTATGGAAGAACAACGGGCCTTGCGCTTGATGGGTCGTATCCTGACCCTTTCCCGACTGAGAGTACAATCCGCGGATACACAGGCCATCATCGAAGACCTGACGCAGCTGACGGTGGAAAACCCGAACCTGAAACAAGGCCTGCCGGTCATTATTGAATCCCAAACCGACCTTGATCTGGCTTGGCTGGTCAAGATACTGCGCAAGACCGGCCTGCAGGTGCTGGGCGTCTCCGACGGCATCCTGACCGATCAGGCCAATGCCCTGGAACTTCCCATCCTGCCGCCGGACCACACCCAGCCGCGCACGGTAAAGCCCGCGGCGTCGACTCCCAAGAACAACACCCCGGCTCCCGTCTCACTGCCTGCGCGCATCCTGACCGACCCGGTTCGTTCCGGCCAGCAGATCTATGCCGAGCGCAGTGACCTGATCGTGCTGGCGCCGGTCAGTCCGGGTGCTGAATTGATTGCAGATGGCTGCATTCATGTTTATAACACCCTCCGCGGCCGCGCTATTGCCGGGGCGGCCGGAAATCCCGGGGCCCGTATTTTTTGCAAGAAGATGGAAGCGGAACTTCTGGCCATTGCCGGGGTTTACATGGTGTCGGAACAAATTCCGACACAATTGCACGGCAAGGGTGTGCAGTGCCGGCTGTCGGAAGACAGTCATTTAGAGATAGAATCGCTCGATTATTAACACCACCTTTTTTGTTGGGGGAAATGGAACCGTGGCCAAAGATAAAGCCAAAGCCAAAGTCATCGTAGTTACCTCGGGTAAGGGTGGCGTAGGCAAGACTACAACCAGCGCGTCATTCGCCACCGGACTCGCCCGTCGCGGTTTCAAGACCGTTGTCATCGACTTCGACGTCGGCCTGCGTAACCTCGACCTGATCATGGGTTGCGAACGCCGCGTCGTCTTCGATTTCGTGAATGTCATTCAT
This sequence comes from Fluviicoccus sp., assembly GCA_036279775.1. Lineage (GTDB taxonomy): Bacteria > Pseudomonadota > Gammaproteobacteria > Pseudomonadales > Moraxellaceae > Fluviicoccus. The sequence goes on from DASUIM010000131.1 coordinate 17,575, forward strand.
AACGAAGCGCGCATCCAGCAAGCCCTCATCAAGGACAAGAACCTGGACAACCTGTACGTCCTGGCCGCCTCCCAGACCCGTGACAAGGACGCCTTGACCCAGGACGGTGTTGAGCGCGTGCTTAACGAACTGAAGTCCGAATTTGACTACATCATCTGCGACTCCCCGGCCGGTATCGAAAAAGGCGCGCATCTGGCCATGTACTTTGCCGATGAAGCCTTGGTGGTCACCAACCCCGAAGTTTCCTCCGTGCGTGACTCCGACCGCGTGTTGGGACTGCTGGCCAGCAAGACCAAGAAAGTTGAATCCGGCCAGGGACGCTTGAAGGAACATCTGGTGCTGACCCGCTACAACCCGAAGCGCGTCGAGCAGGGCGAAATGATGTCCGTGGATGATGTCCAGGAAATCCTGTCGATCAATCTGCTGGGCGCCATACCCGAATCTCCGGCAGTACTGACCTCTTCCAATGACGGTTCACCGGTCATCAACGATCAGGAAAGTGATGCCGGCAAGGCTTATGATGATCTGGTCGCGCGTTTTCTGGGCGAGGACCGCCCGCACCGTTTCATGAATGTTGAGAAGAAGGGATTGCTCGCCTGGTTGCTGGGGAGTTAAGTCATGGCCTGGTTTGATAGCCTTTTTGGCACCGACAAGAAAAACACGGCCTCCAAAGCCAAGGAGCGCCTGATGGTCGTGGTCGCCACCCAGCGCGGTGACCGTGACGGAGGCGGAGCCTCTTACCTGCCCAAGCTGCGGGAAGAGATTCTGGCCGTGGTTCGCAAGTATGTTCAGGTGCCGGATAGCGCCGTGGACATCAAGCAACAGAAGAAGGACGGCATGGAGGTTCTGGAAATGGACATTACCCTGCCGGACGAACCCAAGGCGCAGGCAAAGTCCTGAGCGAATCGAAGCCCGTCATGATTGACGGGCTTCGAGTATCTGAAGCAGAATTTATCCCGATCTCCCAACCCGGATGTAAAGCAATGGCCTTGTCTCAACCTGCCCGTTTTGGCGAAGACTGGAATGATGATCGTGTTCGCGGCTACCTGAACCGTCAGGCGCCCACCGGTGTCGATCCTGATTTTCATGTGCTGAATACGGCCTACAAGCACATGCGCGCTTATGATTTTGAGCGCTTCATGGCGTTCTTCCTGGACGAAGGACGTAACGTCAATGCTGTCAATGAAAACGGCCGCTGCTTGCTGGATCTGGTCCGCGAACACCCGATTTCCGTGGATTTCGTGCATATTCTGGAAGATGCTGTCCAGAAAGCCGGAAAGTAGCCGGCCTCGGTCCGTCTCCGCCAATCTGTCCGGTTGGCGGTTAACCCGCAAACATTGACCAGCAAGCCTCCTCCGCCCTTTGCCTGACCGTTTCATCCAGCGCCAGGTAACCGTTGTATTCCGCCTTGCGCAAGCCGACAAACGCCCCCCAGATCAGAGCCATCAACGCCCCCGGCTCCATGGCCCGCGCCGTTCCCTTGTTCCGTGCTTCCACACAGAATTGCCAGATCGGCAACAGCACCTGCAATTCAATCTGGCGGCTGGTATCGTCCAGATAGGGCACATGATCCTGCAACTCCAGAAAACGAAACTCCAGCGGATATTGATCGGCAAATACACTTAAGCGCTGCCAGAAATCATGGAACAACTGCCGCGCGGGCCGGGTAAAATCATAGCCGTCCTGCATCAGGATATCGCGCAGCAAGGATTTGGCGCGCTGGAAAACGGCATTCACCAGTTCTTCCTTGCTTTCGAAATACCGGTAAATGGTTCCGGTGCCAACATCCGCCAGTTTGGCGACATCGGGCACCGCAGCGCCATGAAACCCCCTCTGCGCGAACAGGGTCAGCGCCGCTTGCAGGATGGCGTCCTGCTTTTGCTGCTGTTTGGCGGGCAGTGCGTTGCTGCTACTGTTCATGAATTGGATAACCGTAAGCTGAATGAATATTCATTCGTATATTTCAATGGTTATGGCCCTCGCTGTCAAGCCACGGCAGTGTGAACGGGATTGTCCTCCTGAATGGCGCATGAAGACAATTCTCGCCGGAAAGCCGTCTATACTCTGCGGTTGATCACTTCTTTTCGGCGAAGCCTTTCCATGTTCCAGTTTCAGGATGCCAACCAGCCCTTGATTGTTGACGGCCTGCCCCGCTACGGCCATTTTGATGATGCCCTGCGGCATCTGGGACGTGACGGTTTTGTATTGCGCAATGCCTTCGGTGAAGCGCGCAATAGCCTCAGCCGCTGGATCGGCAACAAGGACTTTCAGTATTTGGGTGGCATGAGCGATACCCTGATTTTTGGCTGCGCCCTCGCCCACCTCCGTTATCTGGCGGTGGCGTTTGTCTATGTCTATGACGTCAAGACGCGCCAATTGTGGTCACGCTCCTGGCGCAGCCCGCTGGGGCTGGGATTTACCTTGGCGGATAACCCCCGTGACGGCGAATCGCGCTTCCATTTGCCGGGGCTGGTGGATATCCGCATGGTGTATCGTGACCACCCCCGCGAAAAGACACTATTGATCCGCTGCAAGGAACTTAATCTGGAGGCCAGGCTGGATGAGCGTGATTTCCAGCCGATGTCAATCTGCACCCGGACCGGTTACAGCGGCTTTACCTATGCCTGCAAGGTGGCCGGCCAGCCGCTGTACGGATTCCTCAACTGGCAGGGTCGCGAATACGATCTGGGCTCTATCAGGGCCTACGGTCACCATGATTATTCCTGCGGCTACATGCGTCGCGAAACCTGGTGGAACTGGGCCTGTTTTTCGGGTGAAATCAGGGAAGGGGCGCGTCAGGGTCAACGGGTCGGGCTGAATGTCTCCGCCGGTGTCAATGAAACCGGCTACAGTGAGAACTGTTTCTGGCTCGACGGCCGTCTGGTGCCGCTGCATTTCACCCGTTTTGATTTTGATCCCGCCAATCCGCTGGAGCCGTGGACGGTGCTGGCCGACAATGAAACCCTGCGATTGACCTTCCATCCGATGGGCATGCACCGTGAAGCCATCCGCGCGGGCCTGGTGACCAGCCATTTCCGGCAGATTTTCGGTGAATTCCAAGGTTGTATGCTGGTTGATGGCGAAGAAATCAGCTTGAATGGCCTCACAGGTTTTGTTGAAGACCAATACATCAAATGGTGAAGCCATGAAATTATCCAGACGTATCCTCTTGCTGTTGCCGCTGGTTTTCAGTCCAGTGGTAATGGCGGACTGGGTCGGCATGAAGGCTCCGGCATTTGCGCTGCCCGATCAAAGCGGCAAGGTCAGGACATTGGGCGAGTTCAAGGGCAAATGGGTTGTGCTCTATTTCTACCCCAAGGACGGCACGCCCGGATGTACCGTCGAAGCCCGCCGTTTCCGAGACCAATTCGCGGACTTCCGTAAAGCCGGGATTGTTGTCCTCGGTGTCAGTCTGGATTCGGTCGAGTCGCACAAACGCTTTGCCGATGAACTGAAGCTGCCGTTTGCCCTGCTCTCGGACAGCAACAGGGAACTCTCGGCCAAGTTGGAAGTACTGGGCGGATTCGGGCCGATGAGCTTTGCCAAGCGGGAAACCTTCCTGATTGATCCGGATGGTGAAATCGTCACCCGGTACAAATCGGTCAACACCGATCAGCATGCCGCGCAGGTGCTGGCCGATGTCGCCCGTCTGAATGGCAACGCCCGCCGCTGATGATTGTCGGGCAGCTTTATTCTGCCCGACCCCGTCGCCACGATATGCTGTGCCATCGCCCGATTATGCGGAAGCGCCATGAAACGTGTCGTCAGTTCACTCCATGCCATGCGCATCTACCTGCAAACACTGCTGTTTGATATCCGCTTCGACCGGTACATCAGCCTGCAGATCATCCCTCTGGTGTATCTGCTGGTTCTGGTTGTTTCTCCGCCTGCACTGGCCTGGCTGGTGTGGCTGGCCTTCGGTTTCGGCACCGCGACCGGATTGGCCGCCGTTTTTCTGGCCCCCTTTGTCTTTTTGGCGTGGGTTTCCTGTTGTCGCGTGGTACTGGAACTGTTAATAGTAGTCTTCAGGATTACCGACCAACTGGATGAGGTGGCCGTGATGCGCGAATCCGTGGACAAGTTGTCCACCCTCAGCGAAGTCACCGTCTTCACCCGTCCGTTGACCCGTTTTCTCAAACCCGCTTCCGTGCGCGACCGTGACCGGCCTCCCCCTTCCGGACCGGGGTCACGGCGCTAAGTCCGAGGACCCTGTTGTATGAAATTGCTGTCGCTCAACCGCTGTTCGGTTCCCGCCAATCTGGCGGAAGTGACCTCGTATGATCCCTCGCAGGAGGTTGATCCCGAATCGGTCGGCATGACGCGCAAGCAGGTTGAGCGCATCTGGCGCGATGTTGAAAAGGCTTACAAGACCGGCTTCTCCCCCGCCATTACCATCTGCCTGCGTCGACACGGCCAAATCATTTTAAACCGTGCCATTGGACACGCCCGCGGCAACGGCCCGGAAGACACGCCCGATACCCCAAAGGTTCCCGCTACGCCTGACACCCGCATCTGCCTGTTTTCCGCGTCCAAGGTCGTGACCGCGATGCTGGTGCACCTGCTGGATGAGCGCGGTGAAATCGACCTGCTGGACCCGATCAGCCATTACATTCCGGAATACGGCAAGAACGGCAAGCAGGACGCCACCATCTATCACCTGCTGGCGCATCGCGGCGGTGTTCCCAGCCTGCCGCCCGGTACCGATCCCGAATTCCTGTTCCGTCCCAAGGATGCCGCCGATCTGCTGTTCAACGCCAAACCGATCGCGCCCAGCGGCCATCGCGCCGCCTATCACGCCTTGACCGGCGGTTATATCCTGGGGGAAATCATTGAGCGCGTGACCGGCAAATCGCCACGGCAGTTCCTGCAGGAGAATGTCTGCGACCCGATGGGCATGGAAACCTTCAATTACGGACTGGCGCCCGAATGGCGCGACAAGGTCGCCCTGAATTACAGCACCGGCATCAAACCGACGCTGGCGCCCGCCTGGTATCTGAAGCAGATTTTGGGTGCGTCAATGGAGGAAGTGGAAAAATACACCAATGACGACCGCTTCATGGACACGATCTGCCCGGCCGGCAACATCTACTCCACGGCGGAAGAGGCCGGCCGTTTCTTCCAGATGCTGCTGGATGGCGGAGTCTATCAGGGCCGGCAGATTTTTGATCCGATGACCATCCGTCGCGCCACCATCGAAGTCTCCCGGCCGGAAATCGACAAGATGCTGCTGCTGCCGATGCGTTACGCCATGGGGCCGATGCTGGGCGACAGCCCGATCGGTCTCTACGGCCTCAATTGCAAGAACGCCTTCGGCCATCTGGGTTATATTTCGATATTCTGTTGGGCGGACCCGGACCGGGCATTGTCCGCCAGCATCCTGACCTCCGGCAAAAGCCTGATCGGTCCGGGCATGCCGGCCATGATCAAACTGGTGGCGGGCATCAGTCTGAACTGCAAGCGCTTGTCTTCATCGGAACGTCATCGCTTCGTGCTGCAATAAACGTTATAATTAATATACACATGTTCCGGAGTGCTTCATGAGCCAAGCCGAAGTCAAGCCCCCTATCAACTGGCCGGCCTTCATCATCCTCTTTTCAACACCGATTGCGGCGCTGATCGCCATCCCGCTGTACGCCATGTATGCGGACTTCAGCTTGGCGGCATGGGCGCTGATGGTCGGTTATCTGTATGCCAACGGCTTGGGCATCACCATGGGCTATCACCGCCTGTGGTCGCACCGCGCCTTCGAGGCGCATTGGCTGGTTAAGATCCCGCTGATGCTGTTCGGCACCGCCGCCATCCAGAACAGCATCCTGATGTGGGGCTCGGGTCACCGCGTGCACCATCGTCATGTGGATGAAATCGACAAGGATCCGTATTCCGCCAAGCGCGGTTTCTGGTTCTCGCACATGGGCTGGATGATCCGGGATTACCCGACCGGCTATGCCGACTTCAGCAACGCCCAGGATCTGCTGAAAGACCCGATCGTCATGTTCCAGCACAACCACTACATCAAGCTGGTGCTGCTGATGAACTTCGGCGTGCCGATGCTGTTCGGCTGGCTGGTGGGCGACTTCTGGGGCGTGGTGCTGCTGATGGGGCTGTTGCGTCTGGTGCTGAGCCATCACACTACCTTCTTCATCAACTCGCTGGCGCACATGTGGGGCAGCCAGCCCTACACCGATGAAAACACTGCCCGCGACAACTTTGTGCTGGCATTCTTCACCTACGGCGAGGGCTACCACAACTATCACCACATCTTCCAGTACGACTACCGGAACGGCGTTAAGTGGTGGCAGTACGACCCCACCAAGTGGCTGATCGCCGCCTGTTCGTGGGTGGGCCTGACCAAGAACCTGAAGCGAGTGCCGGATTTCACCATCCGCAAGGCACAGGTGCAGATGCAGTTCAAGCGCGCCCAGCGCCAACTGGAAACTTCCGCGATGCGCCTGCCCACGGTGGATGTTGAAGCCCTGAAGCAGCGCATGCAACAGGAATACGACACCTTCATGGCCACCCTTAATGACTGGGGCAAGCTGAAGGAAGAATGGTACGCCGAGAAAAAGCAGGCGCTGGCGGACAAGAAGCAGGAACTGACCCAGAAATGGGAAGAAACCAGCTTCACCAACCGCTTCCAGGAAATGGAAGATCGTCTGAAGGAACAAAGCCGTCGTCTGGAAATGATGATGCGCAAGAGCTTCCCCAGCGCGGTGTAAGCGGCGTTCTTGTCTGGAAAAGGGTCGCTTCGGCGGCTCTTTTTTATGGGTTCGACCAGTGGCTTTTCCGGGGAATCAATTCATAATGATTCCTGTTTACCACTTGTGCCAGCCCCATCATGCCCTCGCTCGAACAGCTTGCCTTTGACAACAGCTTTGCCCGTCTCTTCCCCGAGCTTTACACCCGGTTAAGCCCCACACCCTTGCGCGAGCCCTATCTGGTCCATGTCAATCCGGCGGTTGCCGAACTGCTCGATCTGGACTTGCAGCAACACAGTGCCGATGAACTGGCGCGCTATTTCGGCGGCCATGCCTTGCTGCCGGGCAGCGAGCCGCTAGCCATGACTTACAGTGGTCATCAGTTTGGTCAGTACAATCCGCAGTTGGGCGACGGCCGGGGCTTGCTGCTTGGCGAGATTCTGAATGCGAAAGGCCAACGCTGGGACCTGCATTTGAAGGGTGCCGGCCGCACCCCCTACTCCCGGTTTGGCGATGGCCGGGCGGTTCTGCGATCCAGCATCCGGGAATACCTTTGCAGCGAAGCGATGCATGGTTTGGGGATTCCAACCACGCGGGCGCTGTGCATTGTCGGTTCGCGTGAGCCGGTACAACGTGAAACCCGGGAACCCGGTGCCACCTTGCTGCGCGTCGCTGACAGCCACATCCGTTTCGGTCACTTCGAATGGCTGTTCAACAATCAGCCTGATTTACTGCCCGGTTTCGTCGATTATGTCATTGCCCGCCATTACCCGGAATGCAAGGATGCCGCGAGGCCAGTCGAAGCCTTCCTGCAAGCGGTTGTTCGCCGGACCGCCTGCCTGATGGCCGACTGGCAACTGGCCGGATTCGCGCATGGTGTGATGAATACCGACAACTTCTCCATTACCGGTGCGACATTCGACTACGGACCGTTTGGTTTCCTGGATGCCTATGAGCCCGGTTATATCTGTAATCACTCCGATCACACGGGTCGTTA
>DASUIM010000132.1:0-4817 GCA_036279775.1 Fluviicoccus sp.
GCCACCACCGGCCCCTCGGTGACGCTGAACAGGCTGGTGTAGGACTGGGTGGCGTTGTAATAGGGCACGGGCCGGCCATCCACGGACAACGGCTCGTCATAGACATTGAAGATGCCGAAGGTGCGGCTGTGCTGGTGATGCGGGAACGCGGTCACCGACGACACCGGCACGATCCACGCGTCATAGCCGTCCAGAAAGCGTTCCAGCGCATTCGTTTGCCGCGCCTTTTCCGTCAGCGCCTGCATGTAGCCTTCCACCGTGATCGGGTCGAGGATGCGGCGCTGGTGCGGAATGTCCCGCACGGATTTCCCCGCAAAGAAGCGCCCGATGCGCCGCATCAGGTTGGAGCGCTCGTATCCACCCTGCATGCCCACCAGCGCGCCCCAGGTTTCCCATGTTTTCTGGGTCGAAAAGTCTTTCGGTTCCGCCCGTTCCACCGTCGCCCCGGCCGCCCGCAGCGCTTCCACCACCTGCTGAATGGCCTGCCTGATCTCCGCACTGACCGGCATGCCGCCCAGCTCGTCCGCATAGGCAATCTTCAACCCGGCGACCGCCACCGCTTCGGCCGACCGGGGACGCAGCGGTGCGACCGTGGCATCCTCCGGCGACCGTTGCGCCAGCACCGACAGGGCCAGTTCCAGATCGCCGACGCTGTTGGCCAGCGGCCCCAGCACCGCCATGGACTTGATGCCGTCCGTCTCGTCGGGCTTGGGGGGAATATGGCCCTGCATCGACACCACGCCATGCGTGGGCCGCAGGCCCCAGACGCCGGTGTAGGCGGCGGGCAGGCGGATGGAGCCCGCCAGGTCAGAGCCGAAGGACAACGGTGACAGGTGCGCCGCCACCGCCGCCGCGCAGCCGCCGCTGCTGCCGCCGGTGGTGCGGGTCAGATCATGAGGATTGTTGGTGGTGCCGAAGAGGACATTGGTGGTTTGCATGTCCATGGCCAGCGTGGCGGCGTTGGTCTTGGCCAGCAGGATGGCCCCGGCCCGGCGCAGCAGGCTGACGGCCACGGCGTCCTTTGGGGGAATGTAGTCCGCCAGCTCGGCCGCGCCCGCCGTGGTGCGCAGCCCGCGCGTGGCGTAGGTGTCCTTCACCGTCACCGGCACGCCGTGCAAGGGGCCCCAGAGCTCGCCGCGCGCCAGCGCTTCGTCGGCTTCACGGGCACGCTGCAGGGCGGCGTCATGGTCCAGCAGCACGATGGCGTTGAGTTCCCCGTTGCGCTGCGCGATCTGGCGGATGAAAGCCTGCACCACCTGCACCGAGCTCAGCTCCCGTGCCTGGATGCGGCGTGCCAGTTCCGAAGCCGTCAGCGTGACGATGTCAGCGTCCTGCGCGGAAACCGGGTTTTGGTCGGCGGCGGGAATGCCGCGATCGAGGGTGAAGGTTTTCATGGCGGTGAGTCTCGTCAGGGATGGGCTTGATGGGTGCATCATCGCCGTCTACCATGAATGCGTCTAATGCATAATTGGAATGAACCCATGCACACAATGAAACTGTCCGGGCTGGACCTGGATCTGCTGGTGGCGCTGGATGCGCTGCTGGATACCGGTTCGGTCAGCGCCGCCGCCGAGCGGCTGCACCGTTCGCAACCGGCGGTCAGCCGCATGCTGGGCCGCCTGCGCGACTGTTTTGACGACCCGCTGTTCGTGCCGCACGGTCGCGGACTGGCCCCGACGCCGCGCGCGCTGGCCCTGCGCGGGCCGCTGAAGCTGAGCCTGAGCGAAGTCCAGCAGTTGCTGACGCCGCCGCGCGCCTTCGACCCGGCTCGGGATACGGCCCATTTCCGCCTGGTCAGTTCCGACTACGCCGCCGTGGCGCTGATGGGCCGCATCGTCAGCTGGATGCACGATCACGCGCCGGGCGTATCGCTGTCGCTGCTGCCGGTGACGGGAAACCCCGAGCACCTGCTGGCCGGCGGCGAGGCCGACCTGATGTTCGGTCCACAGGCCTTGTGCCCGCCCTGGTGCGCCAGCGCCCCGTTCATTGAGGATGAATGGCTGTGCGTGCGGCGGCAGGGGGAGGCCTTGCCGGGCTCGGTGGCGGAATACCTGCAGATGGCGCATGTGGCCGTGCATCTGGAGCGCGCCTTCGGCAACCAGATTGATGAAGCCTTACGGAAACAGGGCGGGCCGATGCGGCGGGTGCAGGTGACAGTGCCCGATTTTGCCGCTGCGGTATTCATCACCGCCAACAGTCCCTTGCTGGCCACTCTGCCCGGCCCGGTGGCGCGCGCCGCCGCGCGGCAGTTGCCGCTGTCGCTGGGGGAGGTGCCGCTGGACCTGTGCGGGTCGGTGGTGTCGATGATCTGGCCGCGACGGCTGGATCGCGATCCGGCGCATGAGTGGTTGCGGCGGGCGGTGCTGGAGAGCGCGGGGGTGGAGGGGAGTCATCGGGCTGTCCCGCGATGATCCCCGGGGGCACACGGCGTGCGCCACTACTGGCAGTTCAATCCCCCCGCCGCAATGCATCCCTTGTAGGCATTGTCGTGCCGCATGCGCTGCAGTTCTTCCTGGGCGGCCTTGGCGTTCTGGCAGGCCCAGCCGCAGGAGGTGTCTTGCGCCGGAGCGTTGGCTTCCTGACGCCGCCGCTGCTCTGCCGCCACTGACTCAGCCTGGCGGCGCATGTTTTCATTGGCCTGCTGGATCCAGGCGTTGTCCTGACGGATCTGCTCGTTGCGCTGCATGCCCTGTTGATACTCGTGCTCTTGCCAGGTTTGACCCTGGGCGTTCCGAGGTACGGCATCTGCGCCATGCGCGACAAAAACGGCCCATAATTCAGGCTCCTTGGCGGCCCAGTCGTAGCCGACCGGCTGACCGTCCCGGTCGCGCGCATGGATGTCCGCACCCTGCGACAGCAGGTATTCCAGCATCGCCTTGCTGTGCGCCAAGTGGATGGCGGAACGTTGGTAGGGCTGGCTGAGCGCATTGACATCCGCCCCCCGGCTGACCAGCAGCTTGACGTGCTCGACATTGTCACGGACCACGGCAATATGGAATGTCTCAACGCTGTTGTTGGCGTTGGCGCCGTGGTCGAGCAACATCTGCACGGCTTTGTCGTTTTTCATTTTGTATGCCCATGCCAGCAGGGTGTCGCCGGAGCGTGACTTGCCGTTGGGATTTCCCTTCTTCAGGCATTTCTCCACCTTGGCCGGGTCCTTGCTCCAGATGGCGTCGGAGAGGAGGTCGTCGGGGGTGTCCTTGCTGCCGGTGGTGGCGCAGCCCGCAAGGCCCAGGATCATAATAGCGAGGAGGGTTCGAGCCGGTTTGGTCATGACATTGATCTCGGGGTGATTGGGGCGGCCGGAAGGGGGATGTGCCTTGATCATGCCGGGTTGGGATAACCATTACAAGTGTAGGGTTATAGGGATGTCGCCATTCCGCTTGGCTGACGTCATCCTTCGCCCTTACTACTGGTTATTTTGCGGTGACCCCATTTCCGACCCGCTCCCCCAGTTTCACCTTGAAACTGCGCTCCAGCGCCTCGATCGCCAGCCAGCGGCCGATTTCCTCCGGATCACGGAAACCCTTGTCATTATAGATCTGCCAGAGCCGTGCCAGGGTTGCGAAGGCATGCGGACGCTCCAGCAATTCGCAGGAATCCCCCACCCGCAGGTCGCCGGGCTGCAGGACACGGTAATACCAGCCGACACAGCCGTTGTCCTGCAGGAATTTGGCCACGCCGCGCCGGTTGAGCTGGGCGTCGATTTTCCAGCAGGGACGGCGCGGTCGGGTGACTTGCAGGTGGACGGTGCCGATCCGGTAGATATCGCCGATGCAGACCCCGGACTCCGTCATGTCGGAGACGATCAGGTTTTCCCCCAGACTGCCTTCGTAGACCACCACGTCGGGAAAGGCCTGACGGATCAGGGCGTACGCCTGGAGCGGCATCTGGTGGACGGCCTGCAGCGGGCCGCCGTGAAAAAACGGGTCGGCCTGTTCGTCTCCGATGAGGCCGTCGGTCGTGACCGTTGCGCTGTCGACGCTGGACTTGTTGATGGCGCTGGTTTGTTCGCGGGCGAAGGGCAGGGCTTCGCCGGTCTGGAGGCGGAGGACGTGACCGAGGGTGGTCATGGACGGTGATCCGGATGGTATTTCAAGGATCTACGCATTGGGGGAGGCCTTTATTCGATTCGCGCGCAGCTTTTGGATGCTAGGGGACGATGGACGGTTTGTCTATGAGTCGCGTGGTCCGGTCATGTCGCTGGTTGAAGGGATTTAGCAGCACAGTTTGCGATTCGGGATATTTCGCTCTGACCCCTATTTCTGCCTATTTCTCGTTGTGTCGCCATTCCGCAATAACCCCGCCCCCAATCCGCTAAGCTGCCCCCATCCTTCCCCCTCCCCACGGAAACCGACATGCGCAAGATGATCCTCGCCGCCGGCCTGACCCTGAGCCTGGCGCTGACCGGCTGCAGCCCCGATCTGGAAGACAAGTTCAGCGCCTGGGCGATCGGCAGCGAACGTGCCCGCGCCCATCTGGAGCACAAGCAGCTGAGCGTGGACGGCTTCAACATTGCCTATCTGGAAGGCGGGCAGGGCGACACGGTGTTCCTGATCCACGGTTTCCAGTCCAACAAGGACATCTGGGTACGGCTGGCGCGCGAATTGACGTCGCGCTATCACGTCATCGCCATCGACCTGCCCGCGCACGGTGAAAGCACCATCCTGCCGGACCGGTCGTACACGGTGCCGGAGCAGGCGAAGCGGGTGATGGCGATCATGGCGGCGATGAAGCTGGAGCAGCCGGTGAACCTGATGGGCCATTCCATGGGCGGGGCGATTGCCTTTCATGTGGCGGTGATGGCGCCGGAGCGG
>DASUIM010000133.1:0-29783 GCA_036279775.1 Fluviicoccus sp.
CCGACCATGATGATGGCTTCGGTCTGCGGATCGTTCTGGAACAGCGCCAGCGCGTCAATGAAGGTCATACCGGGGATCGGGTCGCCGCCAATACCGATACAGGTCGACTGGCCGAAGCCGAGGTCGGTGGTCTGCTTGACGGCTTCATAGGTCAGCGTGCCGGAACGGGAGACAATACCCACCTTGCCGGGCAAGTGGATATGACCGGGCATGATGCCGATCTTGCACTGGCCGGGTGTGATCACGCCGGGGCAGTTCGGACCAACCATGCGCACCCCGCCCTTGCGGACGATGTATTCCTTCACGAACAGCATGTCGATGGTCGGCACGCCCTCGGTGATGCAGACCACCAGGGTGATGCCGGCATCCACGGCTTCGAGAATGGCGTCCTTGCACAGCGAGGCCGGAACATAGATCACGGTCGCGGTCGCGCCGGTCTTGGCCACGGCTTCCTGTACGGTGTCGAACACCGGCAGGCCGAGGTGGGTGGTGCCGCCCTTACCCGGCGTTACACCGCCGACCATTTGCGTACCATAGGCAATCGCCTGTTCGGTGTGGAGGGTGCCTTGCGAGCCGGTGATGCCTTGGCAGATCACCTTGGTGTTTTTGTCGATCAATACGCTCATGACTCGCCCCTTAAACCTGTTTGACGACCAGCTCGCCCGCTTCGTTCAGCGAGGCGGCGGGAATGATGTTCAGACCGCTGTCACGCAGCTTCTGCGCGCCCAGCTCGGCGTTGTTGCCTTCCAGACGGACCACCACCGGCACCTTGACGCCCACTTCCTGCACCGCGCCGATGATGCCTTCGGCAATCATGTCGCAACGCACGATGCCGCCGAAGATGTTGACCAGCACGGCCTGCACGGCGGAGTCGGACAGGATGATCTTGAAGGCTTCGGTGACGCGCTCCTTGGTAGCGCCGCCGCCGACATCCAGGAAGTTGGCCGGCTGGCCGCCCTTCAACTTGATGATGTCCATGGTGGCCATCGCCAGACCGGCGCCGTTCACCATGCAGCCGATGTTGCCTTCGAGGGCGACATAGTTCAGGTCCCATTCAACGGCGCGGCGTTCGCGATCGTCAATCTGGGTGGGATCGTCCATGGCCTTCAGCTTGGGCTGACGGAACAGGGCGTTGGAGTCGACCACGATCTTGGCGTCCAGACAATGCAGATTGCCTTCCTTGGTGATGACCAGCGGGTTGACTTCGATCATCGCCAGGTCGCAATCCACGAACATCTGGGCCAGACCCAGATAGATCTTGACGAATTGCTTGGTCTGGGTGGCGTTCAGGCCCAGCTTCCCGGCCACTTCACGGCCTTGGTAGGCTTGCGCGCCAATCAGCGGGTCAATGGTGACCTTGAAGATCTTCTCGGGTGTTTCATGGGCAACGGTTTCAATTTCCACGCCGCCTTCGGTGGAGGCCATGAACACGATGCTGCGGCTGGCGCGGTCAACCACTGCGCCCAGATACAGTTCCTTGGCGATATCGGTGCAGGTTTCCACCAGAATCTTGGTGACGGGCTGACCGCGGCTGTCCGTCTGGTACGTCACCAGACGGGTGCCCAGCTTGTCACGGGCGAACTGTTCCACTTCATCCAGAGTCTTGACCAGCTTGACGCCGCCGGCCTTGCCGCGACCACCGGCATGCACCTGCGCCTTGACGACCCAGATGTCGCCGCCGATCTGGGCAGCGGCCTGACGGGCCTCTTCGGGAGTCGATGCGGCGAAACCGCGGGATACGGGGAGTCCGTATTCAGCAAACAGCTGCTTCCCCTGATACTCGTGTAGATTCATTTTTCACCTTCTGAAGAAGTGTTTCGAGCCGGTACGCTCGTGTCACCAACAAAAAGCGCGGGTTCACCGCGCTTCGTCATTTACTTGCGTTTGCGCTGGATGGCGTGAATGGCGCGCCCGTCCACCGACAACGCGGCTTCATGCACCACTTCCGACAATGTCGGGTGGGCGAATGTCATCAGCTGCAGGTCTTCAACACTGGAGGCGAACTCCAGCGCAATCATGCCCTGATGCACGATATCCCCGGCGTTGGGGCCGATCACGGTCATGCCCAGCAGGCGGTCGGTCTTGTTGTCGGCAACAAACTTGACCAGCCCCTGGGTGTCATTGGCAGCCAGGGCGCGGCCGTTCACCTGGAAGGGGAACATGCCGGTCTTGACGTCAATATTTTCAGCCTTGGCGGCGTCTTCCGACTTGCCGACCCAGGCGATTTCCGGATGAGTGTAGATGACGCCGATGATGGTGTCGTAGTTGACCTGGGCGTAATGACCGGCGATCAGTTCCGCCACCATCATGCCCTCTTCCATCGCCTTGTGCGCCAGCATGGGGCCGCGCACGAGGTCGCCAATCGCCCAGATGCCTTCCACCGAGGTGCGACATTGGTTGTCCACCACCACGAAGCCGCGCGGGTCAACCTCGACACCGGTTCCATCCGCCAGCAGGTTGCGGCTGACCGGACGACGGCCAACAGCAACAATAAGCTTGTCGAACTCGGCGGTCTTTTCACCGTCCTTATCCGTGTACGAAACGGTGACGAGGCCGTTATTCACCACGGAGCCGGTGACTTTCGCGCCCAACTGGATGTTCAGGCCCTGCTTGGTCAGGATCTTGAAGGCTTCCTTGCTGCTGATCTTGTCCAGCATAGGCAGGAAGGTGTCCAGCGCTTCAAGCACGGTCACTTCCGCGCCCAGACGCCCCCACACCGAGCCCAGCTCCAGACCGATGACGCCCGCGCCAATCACGCCCAGGCGTTTCGGCACGGCATTGAAGGCCAGCGCGCCGGTCGAATCAACCACCACATCGTCCACCAGCGGAGCAACCGGAATGTTGATCGGCTCGGAGCCAGCCGCCAGGATCACAGCCTTGGTGGCCTGCACGACTTCGGTGGCGCCGTCATGGCCGACAAACTCGACCTGCTTGCCGGGCAACAGCTTGCCGGTGCCTTGCAGCCAGTCAATGCCGTTGCCCTTCAGCAGTTGCGCGACGCCACCGGTCAGCTGGTTGACCACCTGGTCCTTGCGCGCCTGCATGGTTCCGATGTCGATGCTGACATCACCGGTGCTTATGCCGTGCACGGCCAGGCTGTGCTTGGTGTCATGGTAACGGTGTGAGGAGTCCAGCAACGCCTTGGAGGGAATGCAGCCGACGTTGAGGCAGGTGCCGCCCAGCGACGGCTTGCCGTTATGAATGCGCTTTTCGATACAGGCCACTTTCAGGCCGAGTTGCGCGGCGCGAATCGCGGATTCATATCCGCCGGGTCCGCCGCCGATAACGACTACATCATATTCGCGTGACATGTGTTCTTTTCCTGTCTGATTCCCCTTCCTCCACCAGGAGGAAGGGTTGTGCAGCGATTACAGATCCAGCAGCAGCAGCGCGGGATCTTCCACCAGTTCCTTGATCGTCACCAGGAAGCTGACCGCCTCCTTACCGTCGATCAGGCGGTGGTCATAGGACAGCGCGAGATACATCATCGGCAGGATCACGACCTGACCGTTGACGGCCATCGGGCGCTCCTGGATCTTGTGCATGCCGAGAATGGCGGTTTGCGGCGGGTTCAGCAGCGGCGTCGACAGCAGCGAACCAAAAACGCCGCCATTGGAGATGGTGAAGGTGCCGCCGGTGATGTCTTCCAGACCCAGCTTGCCGTCTTTCGCCTTCTTGCCGTAGTCGATGATGTTCTTCTCGATCTCGGCCAGGTTCATGCGCTCGGCGTCACGAACCACGGGAACCACCAGACCGCGGTCGGACGACACCGCTACCCCAATGTCATGATAGCCGTGATAGACAATATCACCACCGTCAATCGAAGCGTTTACCGCCGGGAAGCGCTTCAGGGCTTCCACGGCCGCCTTCACGAAGAAGGACATGAAGCCCAAGCGGATACCGTGGCGCTTCTCGAAACGCTCACCGTAGCCCTTGCGCATTTCCATGATCGGCTTCATGTTGACTTCGTTGAACGTGGTCAGCATGGCGGTTTGCTGGCTGGCCTGCAGCAGGCGCTCGGCGACCTTGGCGCGCAAACGGGTCATCGGCACGCGCTTTTCGATGCGCTCGCCAACGGCGGTGCTGATGGCGATCGACGGCGCGGCAGCCGGAGCCGGCACCGGTGTCGAAGCGGCGGCGGACAGGTGCGCCAGCACATCTTCCTTGGTGATGCGGCCGCCACGACCGGAACCGCTGACCTGGGCCGGATCAACCTGATTCTCGGCAACCGCCTTGCGCACGGCGGGAGCCAGATCGGACGGCGCGGCAGCGGCTACGGCCGCCGACGAAGCCACGGACTCTTTGGGAGCGGCGACACTGGGCGGCGTGGACGCGGCGGCGCTGCCGGCGCTGGTGTCGAAAATCGCCAGGACTTCCTGACTGAGGACCGTTTCGCCTTCCGCCTTGGCGATACTGGTCAGCACGCCATCGGCCGGCGCGACGACTTCGAGCACAACCTTGTCGGTCTCGATGTCCGCCAGCACTTCGTCGCGGGTTACCGGTTCACCCACTTTCTTGTGCCAGGTAGCAACCGTGCCGTCCGCTACGGATTCCGGGAAAACGGGCGCTTTGATTTCGATAGCCATGTTCGTTATTCCTTCTTCTTAAAGGTGGGTGTTCAGGTTAAGGGCGTCATGCAGCAGCGCAGTCTGTTGCGCGGCATGCAGGTAGGCGGAACCGCAGGCGGGCGCGGCCGAAGCCGGACGACCCACGTAGCGGATTTCCCGCGCGGGATTCCAGGCCGCCGTCACACGCTGGAAGCGGTGACGGGTGCTGTACCACGCCCCCTGGTTCATCGGTTCTTCCTGACACCAGACAATATGTTCCACATTGACGTAGGGCTTCAGCACCTCGATCAACCGCTCTTCCGGGAACGGATACAGTTGTTCGATGCGGATAATGGCCACGTCATGACGTCCGAGCTCGCGACGCTTTTCCAGCAGGTCGTAATACACCTTGCCGCCGCACAGCACCACGCGGGTCACCGCCGCAGGATCGATAGCCTCGATTTCCGGAATCACGGTCTGGAAGCCGCCGGCAGTCAGTTCCGCCAGGCTGGAAACAGCCAGTTTGTGGCGCAACAGGCTCTTCGGCGTCATCACGATCAGGGGCTTGCGCAGCGGGCGGACCGCCTGACGGCGCAAGAGATGGAAGATTTGCGCCGGCGTTGTCGGTGTGCAGACCTGCATGTTGTGCTCGGCGCACAGTTGCAGGAAACGCTCCAGACGCGCGGACGAATGCTCCGGACCCTGCCCTTCAAAACCGTGCGGCAGCAGCATGGTCAGACCGCAGATACGCTCCCACTTGGTTTCACCCGAACAGATGAACTGGTCAATGACGACCTGGGCGCCGTTGGCAAAATCGCCGAACTGCGCTTCCCAGATCACCAGGGATTGGGGAATGGTCGTGGCGTAGCCGTATTCAAAAGCCAGCACCGCCTCTTCCGACAGCAACGAATCAAAAATGGCAAAACGCTGCTGGGTCGGAGACAGGTGCTGCAACGGGGCATACGTGCTGTCATCCTTCTGGTTATGCAGGATGGCGTGGCGGTGCGAGAACGTGCCGCGACCGACATCCTGACCGGTCAGGCGGACCACAAAATCGTCTTCCAGCAATGAAGCATATGCCAGGACTTCAGCCGCACCCCAGTTCAGGTCAATTTCACCCTTGAACATCTGGGCGCGATCATCCATGACTTTTTGCACCTGCCGCTGCAGCACAAAACCTTCGGGGATATTCAACTGCTTCATGCCCAACTCGGTGAGTCGGGACAGGGGCACCCCTGTTTCCCAGTCATCGATCACCTGATGCCCCAGATAGGGCCGCCAGTCGACAAACAACTCGGTGTTGGGCTGGCGCACCAGCGCCCGGGCGACATGGCGCCCTTCCTCCAGGGCGGTGCGGTAGTCCTCGACCATTTCGTCGGCTTCGGCGCGGGTCATGACACCTGACGAAACCAGCTGATCGGAATACAGCGAGCGCGTGGTCGGCAGTTTGCCAATGACCTGATACATCAGCGGCTGGGTGCCGGACGGTTCGTCGGCTTCATTATGGCCGCGACGGCGGTAGCAGATCAGGTCAATGACCACGTCCTTCTGGAACTGCATCCGGTAGTCCAGCGCCACCTGCGTAATGAAGAAAACCGCTTCCGGGTCATCGCCATTCACGTGGAAAATGGGAGCCTGAACCATCTTGGCGATGTCGGTGCAGTATTCCGTGGAACGGGCGTCATCGCGGAAACTGGTCGTGAAACCAACCTGGTTGTTGATGATGATGTGCATGGTGCCGCCGGTCTTGTAACCGCGCGTCTGCGACATCTGGAAGGTTTCCATCACCACGCCCTGGCCGGCGAAGGCGGCATCGCCATGCACGATGACGGGCAGGACCAGACGGCCATCCATATCCTTGCGGCGCATCTGGCGCGCGCGCACCGAACCTTCCACCACCGGCGAAACGATTTCCAGGTGCGAGGGGTTGAAAGCCAGCGCCAGGTGCAGTTCACCGCCCTGCGTCATTACATTGGATGAAAAACCCTGGTGGTATTTGACGTCGCCGGAACCCTGCTTGTTGAAGGTCTTGCCTTCAAATTCGTCAAACAGGTCCGCCGGATTTTTGCCCAGGATGTTGACCAGCAGGTTGAGACGGCCGCGGTGGGCCATGCCGATCACGATTTCCTTGGTGCCCAGGCCGCCGGAACGCTGGATGATTTCATCGACCAAAGGAATGAAGCTTTCACCGCCTTCCAGACCGAAACGCTTGGCGCCGACATATTTGTTGCCCAGATACTTTTCCAGGCCCTCAGCCGCCGTCAGGCGCTCCAGGATATGCTTGCGGGTTTCGGGAGTGAAATTCGGCTTGCCGCGAACGCTTTCCAGTCGCTGCTGGATCCAGCGCTTCTCGGCGGTATCCACAATATGCATGTACTCGGCGCCGATGGAGCCGCAGTAGGCAGCTTCCATGGCGTCGACCATTTCCCCAAGCGTGGCCTCTGACTTGTTAATGGCCAGGTTGCCGGTCTGGAAAACGGTATTGAAGTCGGAACGGGACAGCCCGTGGGCGGACAGTTCAAGGTCGGGAACCGCTTCGCGCTGCATCAGGCCCAGCGGGTCCAGGCGGGCTTTCTGGTGACCGCGATTGCGGTAGGCCGCAATCAGTTGCAGGACACCGACCTGCCGGCGTTCATGTTCGGTACTGACGCTGCTGACCTGCATCGGCTGGACGCGGGAGCTGTTCCGCCCCAGCAACAGGAATTGTTCCCGCACATTCTTGTGCGGCATGTCCTGCTCAAGGCCGTTGATGCGGGGTAACTTGTCGAAATAACTGCGCCAGTCATCGGGGACAGACTGAGGAGAGAGCAAATACTGCTCGTATAAATCTTCTACATAGGCTGCATTTTCAGCCGAGAGCTGGGATAGCCCCCACTGCTGCAGCATGTTTCCATTTTGCATGGTTTCAATTCCTCGCTTTCCATTCGGAAGCGACCTATGAATGACACGCAGGTACTGGGTAAGCGCCTGCAACCATCGTCACCGCCAGTGTATTGCGGCAAACTGACTGTTTTTAGGAGGGACCGGTTGACCTGGGTGAAGGCAAACGGCCGCCATGCAGCCATTGAACACGCCATCGTGTTCTGTCTGCTACCAGCATTGGAAGAGACTAAGCAAAAAAGACAGGGAAATAAAGCGGTAAATGTGGGCTATTTTTCAGGGAAATAGCGGTGCCTGCGTTGGCGAGAGTGCTTGTTCAGCGTTGATAATGCTATCAATTTTTATAGAAAATGGCCAGCCTGACTTGCGAAAAACCGCCTCCCGTCACGAGCCGGGCGGTTATTTCGGGGTGACGAACGCCATTTCGCGCACATCACCCCTAAACCGATCAACGTTTCTTGGGGTCCTTTCCTTCCACGCGCAGCGCCAGGATCTTTGGCTGGCCCTGACGCAGCACAAGGACCGGGACAGCCTTGTCAACCGGCAGTTTGCGGGCTGCCGCCACGAACTCCTTGGTATCCTTGATGGACTGGCCGTTCAGCTTGAGGATGACATCCCCCTGACGCACGCCGGCATCCGCCGCCGCGCCATCGGCGACCTGCAGCACCACCACACCGCCCTCAACCTTCAGCTGAGCCTTTTCCTGATCATTCAGGCTGCGAATATTGATCTGCAGGCTGGCGATATCCGGCTCGGTGGCGGCGCTGGCGCTGTCATCATCGGTCGGCAGGCTGGCAACCTCAAAGGTCAAGGTCTGGGTCTTGCCATCGCGCAATACGGTCAACGGTGTCTTCTTGCCTACCTTGGACCGCCCGATCATTTGCGGCAGTTCGGAAGAGAGTCCGATGTCATGTCCGTCAAAAGCGGTGATCACATCCCCTTCCTTCAGCCCTGCTTTTTCCGCGGGGGTATCGGCAATGACCTTGGCCACCAGGGCGCCGGCCGGTTTGGCCAAACCGTATGCCTCGGCCAGGTCACGGTCAATGTCCTGCACCACCACGCCCAGATAACCGCGGGATACCTTGCCGCCGGCCTTCAGCTGATCAGCCACTTCCATGGCCACGTCAATCGGAATGGCGAAGGCCAGCCCCATGTACCCGCCCGAGCGGCTGTAAATCTGCGAGTTGATGCCGATCACCTCACCGTCGGCATTGAACAAGGGACCACCGGAGTTACCGGGATTGATGGCAACATCGGTCTGGATGAAGGGGACATAGGACTCATTCGGCAGGGCGCGCGATTTGGCACTGACAATGCCGGCGGTCGCTGAATAATCGAAGCCGAACGGAGACCCGATCGCCAGCACCGGCTGGCCGACCTTGAGCTTGTCCGGATTGCCGATCCTCACCATCGGCAGGTCATCCCCCTTGATCTTGAGCAGCGCGACATCCGTCCGCTCGTCGGTACCGACCACTTCCGCCTCCAGCTCGCGGCGATCATTGAGACGGATCACCACTTTATCGGCATCCGCCACGACATGATTGTTGGTCAGGACATACCCATCCTTGGAAATGATGAAGCCGGAACCGAAGGACTGGCGGTCACGCTGCTGCGGCATGCCGAAGTCATCCCCGAAAAATTTCTTGAGGATGTCAGGCACTTGCTGTTGCTGGGCGTTCTGCCCCTTCAGTTTGTTGCCCTTGGCGGAAGCGCTGATATTAACGACAGCCTTGGCGTTCTGCTCTACGAGGTCGGAAAAGTCAACCACCGCCGTGGCGGCCCAAGCCGCCTGAACGCCAACAGCGCAGACCACTCCAACCAGCCAGCGGCGCGCGGTAAATTGCATGGATTGCATGCTCGTTTTTCTCCGGATGAAAGGCGACCAGGCAAGCCGTCAGATGGCCGCCGGTCAGATATGTATGAATGGACAAGACAACGGTATTCAGTCAAGCCGTTGCATGCCATGAGGCTTTTGTTAAGGGCTGACTCTTTTGATAACAATCGGTAAATATTTGTGAGGCTGTTGTTGAGCGGTCAATCGTCGTGCCACCCACAGCCCCGCCAGCAACCCGGCAACCGCGCCCGCCGCCGCCGCCGGCTCGCCCGCCAGCCACTGCCCGGCTGCTCCTCCGCCCGCCAGCAGGCCCAAAGGCATGACATATAAAAGAAACAATCCCTGCCACACCGTGCTGCGGTCGATACCCAGCACAACGGTATCACCCTTGGACAGGACAACGCCATTGGCATCCACTTGCAGGGCTTGCGATTGCTGTCGCGATGACGGCGGCAATCCGCCTCCGCAAGTCGTCTCGGACTGGCAGTTGCCACACGCACTCTGGCGGACGGTTTCCACCCAGACCTGGCCGTCAGGCGCTACCGACACCACTCTTGCCGACTCTTCCAGCATTGCCCGTCTCCCGGTGGTCACGGTGATTACGCAGACATTGGCCTGCTTTGTGCTATTACCAAGCATCTGCTTGTCCTATACTCTGCGCGAGTCAATTGCATGACAAGACACTGACAAGTCCATGAGCCAATACGATTACGACGTACTGATTGTCGGCAGCGGCGCTGCCGGTCTGACCCTGGCCCTGAAGCTGCCGGACACACTGAAAGTGGCGGTGCTTTCCAAGGCTGAACTCACGGAAGCCAGTACCTACTATGCCCAGGGCGGCGTGGCCGCTGTGCTGGATGAAACCGACTCAACGGACAGTCACGTTCAGGACACCCTGATCGCCGGCGCGGGCCTATGTCACGAAGATGCGGTCGCATTTACCGTGGAAAACGGGCCGGACGCCATCCGCTGGCTGGTCAATCAGGGCGTTCGCTTCACGCTCGATGAAACCGACCAATTGCACCTGACCCGCGAAGGCGG
Source organism: Fluviicoccus sp. (assembly GCA_036279775.1). Classification (GTDB taxonomy): domain Bacteria; phylum Pseudomonadota; class Gammaproteobacteria; order Pseudomonadales; family Moraxellaceae; genus Fluviicoccus. Next base: position 10,303 of record DASUIM010000133.1, read on the forward strand.
CCACTCGCACCGCCGCATCATTCACGCGGCGGACGCCACCGGCTATGCCATTTCAACCACGCTGGTCAGCCGCGTCAAGGAGTCGCGCCACGTGACCCTGCTGGAAAACCGGGTGGCGGTGGATGTGATCACCACCGCCAAGCTGGGCGCGGACGGCCCCAACCGGGTCATTGGCGCCTATGTACTGAACAAAACCAGCGGCCGGGTTGAAACCTTCCGCGCCCGTTTCGTGGTTCTGGCCTGCGGCGGCGCCAGCAAGGCTTATCTATACACCAGCAATCCCGACATTGCCACCGGCGACGGCATCGCCATGGCCTGGCGCGCCGGTTGCCGGGTTGGCAACATGGAGTTCAACCAGTTCCATCCGACCTGCCTCTATCACCCTGAAGCCCGTTCGTTTCTGATCACCGAAGCCATGCGCGGTGAAGGCGCTTATCTTCGTTTACCCGACGGTGAACGGTTCATGCCGCGTTTTGATGAACGGGCGGAGCTGGCGCCCCGGGATATCGTAGCGCGTGCCATCGACTATGAAATGAAGCGACTGGGTCTGCGCTGTGTCTATCTGGATATCACGCACAAACCGGCTGACTTTGTTATTCATCACTTCCCGACGCTGTATGAACGTCTGAAGGAATTCGGCATCGACATTACCACCGACCTGATCCCGGTGGTTCCCGCCGCGCACTACACTTGCGGCGGCGTAGTGGTGAACCTGCAAGGGCAGACCGATGTCGCCAACCTCTACGCGATTGGTGAGACCTCGTTTACCGGCCTGCATGGCGCCAACCGCATGGCCAGTAATTCACTGCTGGAATGTTTCGTGTTCGCCATGTCAGCCGCGCAGGATATCGAATCGAAAGCCGCGACCACGCCGCCATCGCCAGCCTGTCAGGCCTGGGATGAATCGATGGTCAGGAACCCGGATGAAGACGTGGTGATTCTGCACAACTGGGAAGAACTGCGCCGGTTCATGTGGGATTACGTGGGAATTGTCCGCACCAACAAGCGACTGGAACGCGCGCTGCACCGCGTGGAACTGCTGCAGCGGGAAATCCAGGAGTATTACAGCAATTACCGCATTTCGGCCAACTTGCTGGAATTGCGGAATCTGGTGCTGGTCGGTGAGTTGATCATCCGCTCGGCGCTGGCCCGCCATGAGTCCCGCGGCCTGCACTACACGCTGGACTATCCCGAAATGTCACCCGTGGTTCGGGATACCCTGCTGTTGCCGCCGGATTTTACCGTCTCCCGGCCGGAAATCGGTTAATCAGCCGCCCGCCAGCAAGCGCACTTTCAAACGCCGGAAGTCCTGTGCGGAAAGGGAGTCCGGCAACAACACCAGTTCATCCCGCCAATCGACATCGGTGGCCTTGAACTTGAGCACCACCAGCCAGCGCCAGACAGCGACATGTGTCCAGTGGCCACGCAGCCGCTGGCCATTCACCAGCACCAGCGTCACCTGGTCGCCAATCCAGGTGAGTTCACGCACGGACTGACCGCCCGGCGCCCGCCAGCGGCGCCAGGCCAACAATGCACTTAAGGCCAGCAGAACCAGCCCGCCCGCCTTGATCGCAACCGGCAACTCGGCCAACGCAATTGCCGCCACTCCGGCCAGATAAAACACGGCTTGTATAGCGGCCAGCAGACCGGAGCGGCGGATACCGCTATTGAGGTCCCACACGCTCATGAATCACCCGGATGATATGGCTGATTTCCGGATCGGACGGGACGTCATAGCCCATGACCCACGACAGCAGATCCGGGTCCTCGCACGCCATCAGCTTGAAGACCATGCGCTGTTCATTGTCCGGCAATTGCAGGTAATGATCACGCATGAACGGTTCAAAGAAGACATCCAGTTCCTTAAGGCCCCGGCGGGCGTGCCAGAACAACTTGCGCTCTTCAGTGGTCAACTCTCGCATCTTCATTCACATCCATCAAACGATTGATTATTCTACCCTGATTGCTTGCAATTTCCCGCCTGTCCCCCATGTAAACCGGGATTTTTCACGTTTCCGAGGTCTGCGCTATGTCCACGCCGTGGTCTGCCCTGTCTGTCAACGCCACCGCCGCTAGCGGCGCCGCCGTGATGCTGGTTCCGCTGCTGTCGGATGCGGTACTGACCGTCACCGGTCCTGACAGCGCCAAGTTCCTGCAAGGTCAAACCACCACCGATTTCCGGGAAATCACCGCAACCACTTCCCGGCTGGGTTGTTACTGCAACCTGAAAGGCCGGGCGGTGCTTAGCTTCCGGGCCATGCTGTGGCGGGACAGTGTACAGCTGGTTGTCGACGCCGGACTGCTGTCGACCGCCAAGACGACATTGCAGAAATATATTGTTTTTTCGAAAGCCCAGTTAGCCACTCCGGCTACCGCCGTGCTTGGCGTGCTGGGTGAGCGCGCCGAAGACTTTATCCGTGAACAATTCGGCAACTGCCCGGAAAGCGGGGATGCCGTGCTCGACACCGGCGCGGTGCTGATCACGCGCCTGCCCGGACAGGGACGATTTCTGCTTTTGGTTGAGGAAACGGCGTTACCGGATGTCTGGAAACAGTTGTCAGCATCGGCGGCCGTCGGCGGTCTGGAGGACTGGCGTCTGGCACAGGTGCGGGCGGGCGAACCGCAGGTGCTGGCCACCGGCAGCGAGCAATTCCAGCCGCAGGAACTGAACTACCCCACCCTGAACGGCGTCAGTTACAACAAGGGCTGCTATACCGGCCAGGAAATCGTCGCGCGGCTTTACTTCCGCGGCAAGCTGAAGCAATGGGCACATCGGTTTGCGGTGTCAGCTGAAACCGCACCCGAACCCAATACGCCGCTGCTGAATGCCGAGGGGCATACGGCCGGGCACGTGGTGCTGGCCGCGAAAGCCGGGGAAACCCAAGTGGAAATGCTGGCCATTGCACGGCATGACCGTCTGGAAGGACTGTTTCTGGCGGGCCGGCCTTTAACCCTGCTCGACCTGCCCTACTCCGTGGAGGCTCGGGAATAACCCCTATTTGACGGCAGTTCCCTGAATGATGGCGCTGCCCAGCCGCATCATCTTCGGGTGTTCGTATCGACGGATCCGCAGGAAGCGCAACCCGGCCTCCTTGAAGGTGGCGGCCGTATCGCGATTCAGGTGACAGCCGCAACCCAGCACTTTCCACGCCGGTGTCAGCCGGTCCTGCCACCGGGCAATGACCGCGTCTGCGGAACGGACATGCTCCAGGAAAATGACCTGACCATCCGGCTTCAGTACCCGGCGAGCTTCCTGCAAGGCCTTCAAGGGATCGGGGATGGTGCACAACACCAGGCACATCAATACCGTGTCAAAACTTTCATCCGCAAAATCCAGTGCCTGCGCATCACCGACCGCGAGGGTCAACGGTGTTTTCAGACCCAGCAATGCCGCCTGACGCCGGGCGCGGTCCAGCATGGCGGCATCCGGCTCGATACCGACAATCTCGGTTACCTGTGTTCCGTAATACGGCAGATTGGCGCCGGTGCCGATGCCGATCTCCAGGACACGGCCGTGAGCCGCACCAATCACTTCCTTGCGCTGCGGCCAGAACGGACGCGTGGCGATATCCAGAACATGGGGAAAGATATGATCGGCGTAAAAGGACATGACTCAACTCCGCCAGTTTTCAAGCTGGGATAAAGGGTGTTCGCCCTGCCAAGGCGCAATGTAATGCTGATCCAGCCAATCTTCGGTGACTTCTTCCAGCGTGGCCGGTGACCAGCGGGGCTGTTGATCCTTGTCGACCAGCAAGGCGCGCACGCCTTCAATAAAGTCGGGATGCCGGGCGCATTGCACGGACAGCACCAGCTCCTGCCGGAAGGTATCCGCCAGCGATTGCGTGCGGCCGTTATGCCACTGACGATAAATCAGCGCGGCGCTGGTGGGCGAGCCGCTGCGAAGATTGCGCGCCGCCTTGTCCAGCCAGGGGTTCTCATGCGGGTTGATCAACGCCTGATGAAGATCCGATAGTTTTTCATGCGCCATCCTTTCGTCAATAGCGGCCGCGACTGGCGTTATCTGACCTTCAGCCATGTCCGTAAGCGACAGGGACTGCAGTAACTCTGAAACTTGCCGGTGGTGTTGCACGGACTCGGCTGACCACGCCAGGGATGACAGGACCTGCAGGAATTCCAGTCGGCGCCCCGACGGAACCGCATGCGTAGCAAAACCGGTATGCAGGGCATCGGCGGCGTTAAAGGATGCGCCGGTCAGCCCCAGGAATAACCCGATCTTGCCCAATCTGCCCAGAAACCAGGAGCCGCCAACGTCCGGATAAAGACCGATGCTGATTTCCGGCATCGCCAGGCGGGAGGTTTCCGTGACCACGCGGTGGGATGCGCCGCACATCAGGCCGATGCCGCCGCCCATGACAATGCCCGTCCCCCAGACAATGATCGGCTTGGGGAAATCATGAATCAGGAAATCCAGACGGTATTCCGCTGAAAACAGGTCAAAGGCGGTGGGGTCTTCCACGCCGTTGGCGCGCACGGCGATGCAGATCGACTTGACGTCGCCGCCCGCGCAAAAAGCCTTCTCGCCTGTTGCATGCAGGAAAACCGCGGCAACGCTGTCGTCCAGCGCCCAGGCCCGCAATTGCGGATACAGCAGGCGGATCATGGCAATGTTCAGGGAGTGCAGCGATTTTTCACTGTTCAGACAGGCGACTCCGACCGACTTTCCCGAGGGACCGGACAGGCGCTCGAAGCGGACACAGGGTTCATCTGTCATGCGGGCAACGACCAATCAATGGGCGATTGCCCGTGTTTGACCAACCAGGCGTTAGCCTGGGAGAAATGACGGCACCCGAAGAAGCCGCCACGGTTCGCCGCCATCGGCGAGGGATGCGCGGCTTTCAGCACCAAATGGCGATCGGTATCAATCATCTGGCCCTTGCGCTGGGCGTAGTTTCCCCAGAGCAGGAAAACCAGATGATCCCCCTGCTCATTAAGGACACGCACGACCTCATCTGTAAACTGCTCCCAGCCGCGCCCCTGATGTGAGGCGGCGTTACCAGCCTCGACCGTCAGCACGCTGTTGAGCAGCAACACCCCCTGCTCCGCCCAATGGGTAAGCTCGCCGTGCCGGGAAGGCGGCACGCCCAGATCCATCTGGATCTCGCGGAAGACATTCTGCAGGGATGGTGGCGGCCGCACTCCCTTGCGCACGGAAAAACACAGGCCATGCGCCTGACCGGCGCCGTGGTATGGATCCTGACCCAGAATCACCACCCGGACTTTCGACAGCGGAGTGGTATTCAGGGCATTGAAATATTCGGCAGGCGGCGGGTAGATGATTTTCCCCGCCTGGCGCTCGGCCGCCAAAAACTGCCGCAACACCGTCATATAGGGCGATAAAAAGGCACCCGCCAGCGGGGCTTTCCATTCGTCCACCAGTTGCACGCGCGCCAAGGCTTCCTGCTGTTCGGGAGTAAGGTTCGGTTTATCCATGAAATTACCATTCCGGAAGCCGGGACGACATCAGCGTCTCCTCCCGGCCAATGAGGCAAAGGGGTTAAAGCTTGCAGATGGCGCGGACCTGATAGATCAGCAACCCTTTCATGGCGTCGCGGTCCAGGGATTCGAGCGGCCGCAGCAGGCCCTCAACCTCCAACTGTTTGATCGTCATCAGGATCAGCCGGGCGGCGCTGGCGGGGTGTTCCACGCCGATGAAAGCCAGCATCTGGGTAGCATCGCGAAGCACAGCCTGGCTGTAATCCAGTCCGAGGGCGTGCAAGCGTTCATCCTGCAGAATGGCATACCAGAAGGACTGCTCCACCATCAGACGCTCGCGGTGATGCGTGAGGCGGTCGATAATATCGTCCACCGCGTTGCTGACGGCGAAATCGACAATCATGGGCAGTTGGGCGCGGATATCCGTGCCGGAGTAAAGCGGAAAGGTCACAAACAGCCATTCGCGCACGCGCACCCAGAACGGGTTGACGACATTCTCCATGACATCACGGGCATACAGCGTCAGCGCATCGGCCAGCAGGTCGTGGATGTCCTTGAAGTAATAGGTGGTTGCCGACAGCGGGACTCCGGCCTCCTGGGCGACAGCCCGATGCCGGACGCCCCGGACGCCATCCCGGACCATGACCCGCAACGCCGCCTGCAATATGGCGACCCGTCGTTGCTCGCTGCTTTCCCTGGCGGGCTTGCGGCCGTGATAAGCGACTTTTCCGGCCCGGCTAACTGTATTGGAGGACATGACTTTCCGGCATTCGGCAAGAAATGGAGTCGGGGAAATCCCGCCAAAAAAGCCAGCACGCACACAGACCTTGACGGTTCTTGAATTAATGCGGCTAACTCTCTAATATGACTGAAAATATAACATATTCGCCGGAGCGCGACATGAAAAACTGGCTGTTCCTGAGTGCAATGCTGCTGGCCGCCCCGGTCATGGCCGCCGACCTGCCTACCCAAGGCATGAGCATGACCGCCGTTCAAAAGCAGTTTGGCGCCCCGGTCCAAAAGACAGGCCCGGTCGGCAAGCCGCCCATTACCCGCTGGATCTACAAGGATTTCACGGTGGTTTTTGAATACAAGCATGTCGTGCACAGCATGACCGTGAACCAGGGCGCGGCCGCCGCAGGCTCGGTTCCCGTCGCCCCCGCCTCCACGTCGGGCAAAGGCGAAGCCACGCTCAGCGTCGATGTGAAATAAGTTTGGATATACTGGGCCATCGGGGCGCCCGCGGCGAGGCGCCCGAGAACACCTTGAGCGGCTTTCAGCATTTGCTCGGTCTTGGTATTCAGGCGGTCGAGTTTGACATACAGGTTTCCGCCGACCAGCAGTTGGTCATCATTCATGACCGCAACGTGGACCGCACAACGTCCGCCAGCGGCCCTGTTTCCTCTTTCACGGCGCATCAACTCTCCGCCCTGGATGCCTGCCATCACCGCCGCTATTTTGATGCCGACAATCACCGCTATTGGTGGCCTCACTCCGACGGGATCCCCCGCCTGCAGGATGTCCTGAATCTTTTCCCGACCAGCCATCACCTGCAACTGGAAGTCAAAGCCGCCACCGAGGCCGACAGCAAAGCCGTTATCCGTCTGTTGCCGGCAATCTGCCGCGAATTCAAGGCCCGGGCTGTCACGACCTCCTTTAACCTGGACTATCTGGAAGGTATCCGGGCGGCCGCCCCGGAAATTCCCCGGGGTGTGCTGTTTGAACAGGACTGCACCGGCGGCATGGTTGAGACGGCCCTGGCTCTCGGCTGCGTTTCCATTGGCCCGCATTTTTCCTTGTGCAGCCGCGAACTGGTTGCCCAAGCCCACGCCGCCGGTTTGACAGTATCCACCTGGACCGTGAATGAGCCTGACGACATGCGGGTCTTGCGGGACATGGGCGTGGACAGCATCATCACCGACTTCCCGCAACTGGCTTTGCGTACTCTGCGCTGACGCGATCAGGGTTTCCAGATATCCACATCGGCTACGGGCCTGACGGCTGTCTCCGGGGTGGTTGCCGTATCACATTTGGCGGCATCACCACCGCAAACGGGGCATTCCTTGTCACCGGTAAAGCGGTTCAGCCCGCCGCAAGTCCCCTTGAGCGGCGCGCGCTTGCCCAGCCACACGCCTACCGCCATCAACGCAATCATCAGCATGATGACCGCAAAGGAAATCAGGAACAGCATCATGGTGCGGAAGCTCCCAGAAACGGCCGGAACGATGGCGTCAGTTTTTCACGGAATCCGTTGCCGGACTTCTCAAGATAATAGGCCGGAATCCCGGCCTTGACCGCTACCGCATAACCTTCCTCGGGGCCGAGGGCGTTCAGGGCGGTGGCCCAGGCATCGGCCAGTGCTGCCGAGTCCTGACGCATGACCACGGAAACCGAAACACCCTTGTGCGTGATCGGGCGGCCGGTGCGCGGATCAATGGTATGCGAATAGCGCACGCCATCAATTTCATGGTAATTGCGGTAGGCGCCTGAGGTGGATACCGCCGTGCACCCTTCCAGTTTCAGCAATTGTTGCGGCAATCCGCTGGCATCCGGTTTTTCAATCGCGATTTGCCAGGCGGAGCCATCGGGCTTGCGGCCGCAGATACGCAAGGTGCCGGCGACCGAGATCATGTAATCCGTGACGCCTGACTTTTCCAGTTCCGCCGCCAGCGCATCGACGCCAACCCCCTCTCCCAACGATGACAGATCGAGACGGATATCCCGCCCGCGGGTCAGCGTGGTGCGCGCTTCATCCGCTTGAATCAGCCGCCAGCCGACGTTCTGCCGGGCGCGATCAATCTCGGCTTGGGCGGGAACGCGCTCCGGGACCGCCTCCGGCCCGAAACCCCAGAGGTTGACCAGCGGGCCGACCGTAATGTCGTAGACCCCGTTGGTGGCCTGGCTGACCTGACGCGCGGTCATGACCGCTTGCCACAGCAACGGATCGGCCAGAAAAGGCTGACCGACCGGGGTGCGGTTGAAACGCATCACAGCCGTATCCGGCTGATAGGTCGACAGGACGCCGTTGACGGTATCCAGTCTGCCCTGCAACCGCCGCCGCAAGGCATCAGGATCGGCGCCGGAAGGCAGCCGGGCAATCTTGACCTGCCAGGGCATGCTGAAGAAGGCCAACCCGGACAGGGTCACCGGCGCGGGAGGGGGCGGCTGACACGCACCCAGGCACAACGCGATAAACAGCGGTTGCCATGCCGCCAGCAGCATCTTCACTTTCATGCCGGCCCCCGGGATCAACCGCCGAAGTCATCCAGCAGGATATTTTCGCGGTCGACTCCCAGATCCAGCAGCATCTTGATCACGGCCGCATTCATCATGGGGGGGCCGCACATGTAGAACTCACAATCCTCGGGTGCGGGATGGTTCTTCAGATAATTCTCGTAGAGCACGTTGTGGATGAAGCCGGTCAGGCCGGTCCAGTTGTCCTCGGGCTGCGGTTCCGACAAGGCCAGATGCCACTCGAAGTTGGGATTATCCTTGGCCAGTTGATCGTATTCCTCGGCATAGAACGTCTCCCGCAACGAGCGGGCACCGTACCAGAAGGAAATCTTGCGGGTCGACTTCAAACGCTTCAGCTGGTCGAATATATGCGAACGCATCGGCGCCATGCCCGCGCCGCCACCGATGAAGATCATTTCCGCGTCGGTTTCACGGGCGAAGAATTCACCAAACGGACCAAAAACCGTTACCTTGTCACCCTTCTTGAGATTGAAAACCCAGGAAGACATCTTGCCGGGCGCAATCTCGTGCAGTTGCCGCAGCGGCGGCGTGGCGATACGGATATTGAACTTCAGCAGACCCTTTTCTTCCGGATAATTGGCCATGGAATAGGCGCGGATGGTGGTATCCGTCGTCTGGGAGCGCAGGTCGAAGAGTTTGAATTTCTCCCAGTCACCCCGGTACTGTTCCTCGATGTCGAAATCCTTGTAGTCAACCGCATGGGGCGGAGCTTCCAGCTGCATGTAGCCGCCGGCGCGGAAATGCACATCCTCACCCTCGGGCAGCTTCAGGGTCAGTTCCTTGATGAACGTGGCGACGTTATCGTTCGAAAGCACCTCGCACTCCCAGCGCTTGATGCCGAAGAACTCTTCCGGCAACTCCAGGCTCAGGGGCTGCTTCACGGCCAACTGGCAACCCAGCCGCCAGCCCTCACGGATCTCGCGCTTGGTGAAGTGCGGTTCCTCGGTGGGCAGGATGTCGCCGCCCCCCGACTTCACCTTGACACGGCACTGACCGCAGGTGCCGCCGCCGCCGCAGGCCGATGACAGGAAAATCTTCTCGTCCGCCAGCGTCTGCAACAGTTTGCCGCCGGTGGAAACTTCCATGCGGTGGGATGGGTCATCGTTGATGTCGATCGTAACGCTGCCCACCGAGACCAGCCGGGAACGCGCCGCGAGGATAAAGGCCACCAGCGCGAGCACCGTGCCTGCGAACATCACCATACTGAGGATAATGACGGCTTCTTGTGACATGGCTCGTCTCGCTTACAGTTGCACGCCGGAGAATGACATGAAGCCCAAGGCCATCAGTCCGGCGGAAATAAAGGTGATACCCAGGCCCTGCAGGCCGGGAGGAACGTCGCTGTACTTCATTTTTTCGCGGACAGCCGCCAGCAGCACGATCGCCAGCGCCCAGCTGAGGCCGGAGCCAAAACCGAAGACCACGCTTTCCGGAATGTTGTAGTCGCGCTGTTGCATGAACAGGGCGCCAGCCAGCACGGCGCAGTTGACGGTAATCAGCGGCAGGTAAATGCCCAAAGCGTTGTAGAGGGCCGGAAAATACTTGTCGCAGGCCATTTCGATGACCTGCACCAGCGCCGCAATGGTGCAGATGTAGATCATCAAGCTGAGAAAGGACAGGTCGACCGTATTGATGCCCTCGATGCCGGTCCACGACAAGCCGCCTTCTTTGAGCATGTATTGCCACAGCACGGCATTGACCGGCACGGTCAGCGTCTGCACGAAAACCACGGCGACACCCAACGAAATGGCGGTCTCGATCTTCTTGGAAATGGCCAAAAAGGTACACATGCCCAGAAAGAAGGAAAGCGCCATGTTTTCCACGAAGACGGAGCGAACAAACAGGCTCAGATAATGTTCCATGGTGCTTTCCTCAATGACCGGACGTCGGGGCCTTGGACTGCGGCGCAATCTTGAATTCAGTGGTTTCCTGCTGGTCGGTCTTCCAGGTGCGCAGCGCCCAGATGATCAGGCCGATCAGGAAAAAGGCCGACGGCGGCAACAGCAGCAGCCCGTTCGGGACATACCAGCCGCCGTTGCTGACGGTGGGGATAAGGGTGTATCCCATCAGGGTTCCGGAACCGAGAATTTCACGGAAAACAGCCAGGATGATCAGCAACGCCGAATACCCCAAACCGTTGCCGATGCCGTCAATAAAGCTGATTACCGGCGGATTCTTCATCGCGAAGGCTTCCAGGCGACCCATGACGATGCAGTTGGTGATGATAAGCCCGACAAAGACGGACATCTGCTTGGAAATGGCCGGGGCAAAGGCTTGCAGGAACTGGTCAACCACGATCACCAGCGTCGCCACCACCACCATCTGCACGATAATGCGGATTGAGTTTGGGATGAGGTTGCGGATCAGGCTGATGAAAAAGTTGGAAAAAGCCGTCACCAGCGTCAGGCCGACCGACATGGCCAGCGCCGTCTTGAGGCTGCTGGTTACCGCCAGCGCCGAACAGATACCCAGCACCTGAAAAATGACCGGGTTGGTGTTGAATACCGGGCCAAACAGGATTTCCTTCACGGATTGTTGTTCTTCGGCCATGATCAGATGCCCTCTTGCCGGACTTTGTTCAGGAACTTGCGGAAACCGAGATCCCCCATCCAGAACTTCACCAGATGCGTGACGCCGTTGCTGGTCAGGGTGGCGCCGGACAAGCCGTCCACCTGATGCACGGCCTCCGGCTTGGCAGGATCGACCGTACCCTTGATCAGCCCCAGCACCGGCATACCCTGCGCATCATAAATCTGCTTGCCGGGCCAGAAGGCCTTCCACTTGGGATTGTCGACCTCGCCGCCCAGACCGGGCGTTTCGGCATGTTCAGTGAAGGTAATGCCGGTCACGGTATTGGCATCGCTCTTGACCACCAGATAACCGTACAGCGTGGACCAGAGGCCATAGCCGGAAACAGGCAGCACCAGACTTTCGGCCTTGCCGTTGGCATCGCGCATCACATAGATGTCAGCCTCGTTCGCGCGGCGCTTCAGTCCGGCGATGTCCTGCTCGGGGGTCAACGCGATGGAACGTTTGGGATCCTTGGTGGCCTTGCGCTGGTCATAGGGGTCGGCCGCCTTGATCTGGCGGAATTCGCCGGTATCGAGATTGACCAGATAGCGCTGGAAGCGCTCGAACTGCTTGTTGACTTCGGCGGGACTGCCCTGCCCCTCTTCCAGAATTTGCGCGGCGGCCAGAATCTTGCGTTGCTTCTCCAGCGCCTTGTTGCTGTCCTGAATCGGCTTCAGCAGGGTCACGGCGGCGGCCAGCGCGATCGAGCAGACCACGGACAGCACGGTGGCGACCAGAAGGGTCTTGCCGGTGGATTCCTTAGACATTGCGCAGGGCCCTCCGCTTGATGTTGGCCTGCATCACGAAGTAATCGATCAGCGGCGCGCAGAGATTGGCGAACAGGATGGCCAGCATCATGCCTTCGGGATAGGCGGGATTGACCACGCGGATCAGCACCACCATCACCCCGATCAGCATGCCGAAGAGCAGGCGGCCGGTGTTGGTCATGGCGGCGGATACCGGATCGGTGGCCATGAACACCATGCCGAAGGCGAAGCCGCCCAGCACCAGATGCCAGTGCCAGGGCATGGCGAACATGGGGTTGGTGGCGGAACCGATCTGGTTGAAGACGAAGGACATCGACGCCATGCCGATCATGACCCCCGCCATGATGCGCCACGAAGCGATGCGCGACAGCAGCAGGATGACGCCGCCCGCCAGAATGGCCACCGTGGAGACTTCGCCCATGGAACCCGGCACCGTGCCAATGAAAGCGTCCCACCAGGTGATCGGCTGCATGCCCGTGGCGGTCAGGTGGCTCATGTGCTCAAAACCGCCGGCCTTGGCCTGCGCCAGCGCGGTGGCGCCGGAATAACCATCCACACCCTGCTTCCAGAGCTGGGTCTGAACGGCGGTCCAGACCGTGTCGCCGGACATTTGTGCCGGATAGGCGAAGAACAGGAACGCGCGTCCCGCCAGCGCCGGATTAATGAAATTCTTGCCGGTGCCGCCGAAGACTTCCTTGCCGATGACAACACCGAAGCTGATGCCAAGAGCCACCTGCCACAGCGGGATGGTGGGCGGAAGCGTCAGCGCGAACAGCACGGAGGTGACAAAAAACCCTTCATTGACCTCATGGCCGCGCTTGATCGCGAACAGCACTTCCCAGAAACCACCGACCAGGAAGGTAACCAGATAGACCGGCACAAAGAAGGTAGCGCCGTAAACCATGCAATCCCAGATATTTCCGGCATCGAATCCGGCAATGGCGGCGATCAGGGCATGACGCCAGCCCTCAACCGCCAGCTCCGTCCCGACACCGTGCTGCGCGGCGAAAGCCAGCGCGCCCAGCGCCTGGTTGCCGACGTTCCACATGCCGAAGAACATGGCCGGGAATGTCGCCATCCAGACCAGGATCATGATCCGCTTCAGGTCGACCGAATCGCGGACATGCGCGGCGGCATGGGTCACGGAAGGCGGACTGTAGAGAAACGTGTCCACCGCCTCGAACAGGGGATACCAGTTTTGGTACCGGCCGCCCTTTTCGAAATGCGGCGCCATTTTATCGAGTTGTTGTCGCATCCATTTCATGTCGGGTCAGCCTTCTTTTTCGATGCGGTCAAGCATGTCGCGCAGGATGGGGCCATATTCGTATTTGCCCGGGCAGACGAAAGTGCACAGCCCCAGGTCTTCCTCATCCAGTTCCAGACAGCCCAGCGACTGGGCCATATCGGTGTCGCCCACCAGCAGGTAACGCAGCAACTGGGTGGGCAGGATGTCCAGCGGCATGATTTCTTCATAGACGCCGACCGGCACCATGGCGCGCGGACTGCCGTTGGTGCTGGTGGTCATTGCAAAAGAAGATTTAAGCCACTTGCCGACATAGATGCCCAGCTGCGAGAAGCGGCCTGTTCCGGGCTTCAGGTAATGGATGAACTCGCGGGTGGTCGCCTCGGGCAGGACTGAAACCTGCAGGTGGTAACGGCCCAGCCAGGCTTCAACCCCCTTGGCGGTGCGGCCGGACAGCACCGACCCGGAAATGATGCGGTTGTTGCTGCCGGTCAGTTCGCCGGTGGTCACATCCAGCAGTGAAGCGCCTTGCAGGATGCGCAGCAGTCGCGGCTGCTTCACGGCCGGTCCCGCCAGCGCAATGACGCGGCTGCTGTCGAGGCGGCCCGTGGAAAACAATTTGCCGATGGCGATGACATCCTGATAACCGACATGCCAGACCTGCTTGACGGCGGAAACCGGCTCCAGAAAGTGGATATGGGTGCCGACCAGCCCGGCGGGATGAGGTCCGGAAAATTCGTGCGGGTTGAAGGAACCGCAATTGAAATCGGCGCGGGCATCCTTGCACACATACAACTTGGGCGCGAGACGAGACACCAGGGAAAGACCATCGTCGAAGGCCTGCTGCTCGGCGCAGATGATTGGCGCGGGATCGGCCGCCAATGGATTGGTATCCATGGCATTGACAAAAATGGCGGCCGGGACGGCCTCCGGATCGGCAATCCTGTTGAACGGGCGCGACCGGATGGCGGTCCAGAGCCCGGAGGCCAGCAACTGCTCGATGGCGGACTCGCGGTCCATGTTCTGGATCTGGGCGCGGTTATAGCTGCGGAACTCGGTCGTCTCGTCCGCACCGGGTTCAATGTCGATCACCACGGACTGGAATTTGCGACGTTCACCCCGATTGATGGCGCGGACATAACCGGTCACCGGGGCGGTGAAAATCACGCGGGGATGCTTTTTGTCGGCAAACAGGGGCTGGCCCTGAATAACCCGATCGCCTTCGGCCACTTTCATGGTCGGCATCATCCCGTGATAGTCAGCGCCAATCAGCGCCACCGAACGAATCGAGGAAATGACACTGACCTGCCCGGAAGGAACTCCCGAGATCGGGATGTCCAATCCGCGTTTTATTTTGATCATCGTACAGCACCCATGCGCCCACAGGGCAAAAAGGACCGGGCAGGCAACGTCAAGATTCTCGCCTTCCCGAAAACAGCCGATTATAGGCAAGAAAGCGCCGCTTGCTCCATGTCGCAGGACTAATTTGTCGCCGCTATTTTGCCGATTGACCGACGGTGGCCGGACGCTCGCCGGTCTTGATCAGCACCCAGGCGGCAATCCCGCAGATCACGGCCGCAGCCGTGTACACCCACGCGGCCCCCAGTGATAACCACACCGCCCCCGCCATCCAGGAGCCCATCGCCACGCCCAGCCCCCACAGCGCGCTGTAGACCGCCTGCCCCTGACCCTGCTGGCCGACACTGAATTCCCGGAAAATCAACTGCATGGCCGCCGCATGAAAAATGGCGAAACTGAAAGCATGCAGCACCTGAACAGTCCAGACCAGCGCCGGATAATCCACGCCCCAGCCGATTACCAGCCAGCGCAATCCGGCCAGCAGCAGGCAGGCCAGCACCAGTCCGGTTTCGCTGAACCGCTGCAACAGCCAGTGCGTCCGGGTGAAGGCCAGCACTTCTGCCAGCACCCCCAGCGACCACAGCAAGCCAATGGCGGTGCGACTATAGCCATGTTCTTCCAGGAACAGGCTGAAAAAACTGTAGTACGGCGCATGAGACAGCTGCAGCAGGAAATGCGCCGCCAGAAATCCCGCAACCGGACGCTTGCAGACTGTCCGCCAGAACGGCTCGCGCGAGCGGCGTCCGGGCAGGGCCGGCGGCGGTGGCACCGTCAGGCTGAAAGCAGCGGCGACGACAGCGCAGCCGAGCAACAATCCGGGCAGATACCTGACAGACAGATGGTCGAAGACAAAACCCAGCCCGGCCACGGCCGCAATAAACCCCAACGACCCCCACAACCGGATATTCCCGTAACGCGAGCGCTCACTGCCCAGATGCGCGATCGTCACCGCCTCGAACTGCGCCAGAATGGCGTTCTGGAAAAAGCTGTAGGCGAACAGCACCGCCGCCATCAGCCAGAAGGCATCGCCGACCCAGAAAATTCCCGCCCAAAAGACACTGACCATCACCGCGCCAAAACGCACCAGCTCGATGCGCCTGCCGGTGCTGTCCGCCAGCCAGCCCCAGAAATTCGGCGCAATGATCCGGGTCAGCATGCCCACGGCCATCAACTGGCCGATCTGGGCGGCGCTGAAACGCAGGTCGTCCAGATACAGGCTCCAGTAAGGCATGAAGCCGCCCAGCACGGCGAAATAGAAAAAATAGAACAGCGACAAGCGCCAGTAGGGAACGCGATGGACAGTCATTAAGCCGGGAAAACCCTTGAGAAAAATCCGCGCAACGGGGTTGCGCACACCCGGCATCCTACCGGAATCAACAGGATAGCCGCTGATGCTAATATAGGTTAAGGTCGGAAAAAATACCCGGGGCATTCTGCCGGGACATCATCATTTTCAACACGCCCGTCGGGCCCGGGATTCCAGCATGAGTCAGATCGCGGAAACACATGACCTCGGCGCATTCCTGAAGCTGATGGCCGATGTTGACGCTTCCGACCTCTTCCTGACGGTCGGCGCTCCCCCGAACATCAAGATCCAGGGCGTGGTGCGCCCGATCAACCTGCCGCCGTTGACCCCCGACGACGTCAAGAGACTGGCCTACTCGATCATGAACGACATGCAAACAAGGGAGTTTGAAGCCAATCTCGAATGCGATCTGGCGGTCTCGATGGAGGGCATGGGCCGTTTCCGCTTCAATATTTTCATGCAGCGCGGTGAAGTCGCCCTGGTCGCCCGGCTGATCAAATCCAGAATTCCGACCATTGAATCCCTGAAACTGCCCCCGGTGCTGAAAGAGCTGGCCCTGTTGAAACGAGGGCTGATCCTGGTGGTGGGCGCCGCCGGTTCCGGCAAATCGAGTACGCTGGCCGCCATGCTGGAACACCGCAATGAACACGCCAGCGGCCATATCCTGACCATTGAAGACCCGATCGAGTTTCTTCATCAACACAAGCATTCGCTGATCGACCAGCGGGAAGTGGGGCTGGATACGCATTCCTTCGAAGCCGCCCTGCGCCATGCCATGCGGGAAGCGCCGGACGTGATCATGATCGGCGAAATCCGCGACCGGATGACCATGCAGCATGCCGTGTCCTATGCCGAAACGGGGCACCTGTGCCTGTCGACCCTGCACGCCAACAACGCCAACCAGACCATAGAACGCATCATCAATTTTTTCCCGGAAGAAAGCCGTCGCCAGATCCTGATGGATCTGTCGCTGAACCTGAAGGCGGTGATTGCGCAACGTCTGATCCGGGGGGTTGGCGACAGGCTGGTGCCCGCCACCGAGGTACTGCTGCTGTCCTCCTATATTTCGGAACTGATCCAGAAAGGCCAGGTGGACCAGATCAAGGATCTGATGACCAAAGGCTCGCTGAACACCATGCATACCTTCGACCAATCGCTTTATGAGTTGTATATCCGGGGTGAAATCACGCTGGAGCAGGCCATTGAAAATGCCGACTCCAAAACCGATTTGTCACTGCGCATCCGCCTGACTCCCGGACATCAGCCGGCCACGCCCGACCTGCAACTGAAACCGGAAAATGCCTCGGACGAAGACGAGTAGCCAACGCCCGACTAACGGTATCATTAAGCCATCAAACTACATCTGATGCTTAATCATTGATCGTTTTGTCCTTTTATCACATATCCACATCATCCCAAGTGGGCTAAAAAGCACCCACACCGCCTGCTTCGGAATGCGCGGTGTGAAAACAACAATGTGCACAAAGCTGCGGATATGACGGCGCAACACGGCACTTCAGGTGCGGGCCTGCTCGACCGAGCCATATCCACCCAAGGAGAACAGAATGAAAAAAACCTGCCTGGGCCTGATGATGGTCCTCTCGCCCCTCGCCAATGCCGACACCGTGGTCTACAACGCCGCCGACGGCAAGGTGATCAATGCCCAACTGGCGATTGGCGGCACATCCTACAGCGTCGACTGGTATCTGCCCGCCGCCACCCCCACTGCCCTGATGGCCTACCAGCACGGTTTCAGCCGGGGGTGCGGCAACCATCGCAACAGCGCGCTGAACATCATGCGCAAGAACATCATGGTGCTGTGCGTGAACGCCTCGATGTCGGGCGGCAACCCGACGCTGGCCGGACAGTTCGCGGAGCTGATCGCCTCGCGCAACCTGAGCGCACCGGAGGGACGGCAGGTGCCGGTCGGCGTCATTGTCGGCGGGCATTCGGCGGGCGGGCATTTCGCCACCGAACTGGGGCGGCGGTTGGTGGAACTGGGTTATCCCACCCTCAAAGGCGCGATTCTGTTCGATCCGGTCGCGGCGAGCGGCTTCACCAACAACCTGATGGCCATTTCCATGAGCGGCTCGCGCCCGGTGCTGGCGGTTACCGCCAACAGCAATATCTGCAATTCGTTCAATAATGCCTACGGCGCCTTGCGCCAGATCCAGCAGTTCGCGGTCAGCGCCGGGAAAAGCGGCTATGTCGGCGTGCAATTGACCAGCAGTTCCACCCATGTGGATTCGGAAGGCGACAACACGGATCTGATCGGTTACGGCGCCTGCCTGAGCCTGCCGCCCAAGGCCGCCAATACCCAGGCCCTGCGCAACCTGTCGGCCGCCTGGGCCAAGGACCTGGCCACCGGCAGCCATGACAACGCTGTCTATCCGGGCGGATTGTATGTCATCGATCTGATCTCGGCGGGCAAGGCCAAGCTGATTCAGTAAGGCCGGTCTGGACATAAAAAAGCCCTGCATGGCAGGGCTTTTTTATCGAGGTTTCCGTTCAGGGCGCAATCGGCGTCAACGGCGGCACCACATCCGCATTCTGGGCGCGATGACGCATGAAGTGGTCCATCAGCACGATGGCCAGCATCGCCTCGGCGATGGGCGTGGCACGAACGCCGACGCAGGGATCGTGACGGCCCTTGGTCACTACCTCCAGCGGATTCCCTGCCAGATCAATGCTTTGCCCTGGATTGGTAATGCTGGAGGTCGGCTTCAGCGCAATGGTCACCACAATCGGCTGGCCGCTGGAAATGCCGCCCAGCACGCCACCGGAATGGTTGGCGGTAAAACCTTGCGGCGTCATCTCATCACGGGCCTCATGGCCCTTCTGGCTGACCACGTCGAAACCGTCACCAATCGCCACGGCTTTCACGGCGTTGATGCTCATCATGGCGTGAGCGATTTCGGCATCCAGACGGTCAAACACCGGCTCGCCCCAGCCCACCGGTACGTTGTCGGCAATCACCGTCAGCTTCGCGCCGACGCTGGTGCCTTCGCGGCGCAGGTTGGTGATCAGCTCCTCGAACTTCAGTACCGCGTCACGGTCGCCGCAGAAAAACGGGTTCTGGTTGACGTAATCCCAGTCCAGCGCCGTCGCCTTTACATCGCCTATCTGCTCGACATAACCGCGCACGCGCACGCCGAACTTTTCCAGCAGGTACTTCTTGGCAATGGCCCCCGCCGCCACCCGCATCGCGGTTTCCCGCGCCGAGGAACGGCCGCCGCCGCGGTAGTCGCGGAACCCGTACTTCTGGGTATAGGTATAGTCGGCATGCCCCGGACGGAAGGTGCTGGCAATGTTGCCGTAATCCTTGGATTTCTGGTCGGTGTTCTCGATCAGCAGACCGATGGGCGTCCCCGTCGTCTTGCCCTCAAACACCCCGGACAGGATCTTCACCACATCGTCCTCACGGCGCTGGGTGGAGAACTGCGAGGTGCCCGGCTTGCGGCGGTCGAGATCGATTTGCAGATCGGCCTCCGTCAGCGCCAGCCCCGGCGGCACGCCGTCAACAATC